>DAOTUI010000053.1:0-34518 GCA_034437035.1 Chloroflexaceae bacterium | reverse complement strand
AAATGTTTTACACATTACGGAACCGTGTACGCCAAAGTGGGGAGAGTGTTCCAAATTTTGTCGGTTTTTCAGGCTCAAGTGGGATGAAAATTCCATTTAGTACCCTAAAAAATAAGCGAACGGTAAGCTTCAGGCCAAACTTCCCTGAAAAGTAACGTTCCGTTAGTTTACAGGACTTACGCGGTGTGCGTGCAAACGGACCGTTTGCTCTCGATAACAGCGTATTTCGCCTGCGGCAGCATGGTACTTTTTTGTCTTTTTCCGAAACATGTGGCTCGGAGCGCCACATGTTTCGGAAAAAGAATGTCCCATTCCACCCTGCCGGAGGCGAATCGGGCCAGTTGTCCAGGCAGACGCCTGGGTTTGGAACCGACCGCGTAACTTGTGTTAATTTAGAAACGCACGTCCTGTTTTTATAAACATAATGTTTCCTGTATATTATCCGACTAGTCAGCGGTATGTAATGCTGAAGGCTACAGGCGGATATCCTGCATAGCAGCGGCAGCAACACGCTTTCCGACTGCCGCCGTTACCGCGGCCAGGCGGGGCATCAGCGCGGCGAAGTTTTCCAGCGTCAGCGACTGCCCGCCGTCGCTACGCGCGCGATCCGGGTCGGGATGCACCTCAATGGCAAGCCCATCAGCGCCGGCAGCCAGTGCGGCCAGCGCCAGCGGTTGCACCAGGTACCACTTGCCGGTGCCGTGGCTGGGGTCGGCAATGACCGGCAGATGTGAGCGGCGCTTTGCCAGCGCCACGGCGTTGAGATCCATAGTGTTGCGCGTGGCCGTCTCGAAGGTGCGAATCCCACGCTCGCACAGGATGACATTCGGGTTGCCCTGGGCAACAATATATTCGGCACTCAGCAGCCACTCGTCGAAGGTCGCCGACATCCCCCGCTTGAGCAGCACGGGTTTCCCGGTGCGCCCAACCTCCTCCAGCAGTTGGTAATTCTGCATGTTGCGCGCACCGATCTGCAGCAGGTCGGCATACTGCGCAACCAGATCAACATCGGTCGGGGTCATCACTTCGGTGACAACCGGCAGGCCCGTCTCCGCGCGCGCCTGGGCCAGCAACTGCAACCCGAGCTTGCCCAATCCGCGGAAGGTGTAGGGGGAGGAGCGCGGTTTGAACGCACCACCGCGCAGCATGGTTGCCCCGGCTTCGCGCACGGCGTAGGCAGTGGTCATAATCTGCGCTTCGCTCTCGACGGCACATGGCCCGGCGATAACCACACAATCGCCACCGCCAACTTTGATACCGGATACATCAACAATGGTGTCGTGGGGATGCATTTCGCGCCCGGTAAGTTTGTAGGGCCGCGTCACCCGCATCGTCTCCTGCACGCCGGGAAAGCGCTCCATGTCTTCCCGCAAAGCCGGCGGGATGAATGCGCCGATGACCCCGACGATCATGCGCTCCTCGCCATGAATAATATGGCCCTTCAGATCATGTTCCTGTAACCGTTCAAGTACGGTGTCGATGTTCTCCTGCGTGGCGCTGCTGCGCATAATGACGATCATTGCGTTATCTTCCTCTCCTGATGATACAACTTCCGCGACTGGTCGAACGGCATACGCCACACGCGGCTCGCCGGGCCGCAGCGTGGGCGTGGATTGGGGCAGGGCAACGGTTGCCATAACAGTAATCTCCTCCACCGTAAATAACAGAACTTACGCGGTGGGCGTTCAAACGGACCGTTTGCTCTCGATAACGGCGTATTTCGCCTGCGGCAGCATGGGACGTTTTTGTCTTTTCCGGAAAAAGAATGTCCCATTCCACCCTGCCGGAGGCGCATCGGGCCAGTTGTCCAGGCAGACGCCTGGGTTTGGAACCGACCGCGTAACTCCTGTAAATAACAGGACTTACGCGGTGCAGCCTATTGCGGTCTGTTGACCGACCCAAAAGCCGGCTTCGCCTGCGGCAGCATGGTTCGGTCTTCACGGCAAAGAAAAACCCCCAGTTTACGCCTGAGATTCCGGCGATTGCACCGTAAATGCGGTCATCTGCGCGCGTTCGGGACGCAGATTGCGCGCGTCCCGGATGTAGACATGCACCAACTCATCGGCGCGGCGGGTAGTATTCCAGTGAATAAGCACACGAATACAGCCCTGTAAACTACCGGGCACATTCATCTCGTGCCCGCAAAGCAGTGCAGTATCCAGCCAACCCAACTCGCGCGCGGCAACAGCGGGAAACTCGGCATTGAGGTCGGGTGTAGTGGTGAAGATAGCGCTGGCGATATCCTCCGGACGCAGATCATTAGCCGCGATAAGCTGCTGGAGCATCTCGCGGGTCGCCTCCAGGATGGCTTCGCGCGTATTCTCGGTTGCGGTGGTTGCGCCTCGAACACCGCGACACCAGACGGTTGTCATAGCAGTCTTCTCCTTTATCGATCTTGGGCCGGCACGAGACAAACAGAAAGGGCGTGGAAGCTGCTGCTCCACGCCCTGTCGTTTATCTGTCTACTATCTTAGATCTTACGTAACGCGAAGCACCCAGTCCTTATGTTGGCTGGTAAAATAAAAGAAGTAGAAAAAGCTGTTGACCAGATATACCATGGGCCTTTTCATCCTCTACCGCTTCGCGCCAAATACTATCCGACTATAGCACACAACCGCACGTACGTCAAGCGGATATGCGGGATCGGATACGCCGTGTCTCAGAAAAACACCTTCACCAGCCGGAGCGCGCCCTGCTTCCAGGGGACACGGTGCGAGACACCGGAACTCTGCTCAAATTTCGCCAGATTATCAAGGTACCACTGGTAGTTCCGGATCAAGGCATCCTTGTTTGAGAACTTCGGGTCGTATCCAAGCACGCGTTCGGCCTTCTCGATGGAGACAAACGAGTCTTTGGAAACCGTCTCGTAGACCCACTTGTAGAGCGGGGAGAGATGAAAGAACTCGAGCACGCGCAGGGCCATAATCATCGGGCCGGCCGGGAAGGTGCGGATCTGCTTGCCGTGACCGGCATAATCTAACACGGCCTGGAAATCCTCTTTGACGGTGGAAAACTCGCGGGCCCCGATGTTAAAGGTATCGTTGACCTTCGCCTTAGCACCCGTCGCAACCAGATAGATCGCCTCGCAGAGGTCTTCGACATCCAGATACTGGTAGCGATTGTTACCACTCCCCAGCACAGGGAAGCTCTTGCCATCCTTAGCCCAGTCGTAGAGTAACGCAAAGACACCCAGGCGCTCCGGGCCAATAAACGATTTCGGGCGCAGAATGGGAATACACATTCCCTTCCGGCGATACTCAAGGCAGGCTTCCTCGGCCTGGATCTTGGCTTCACCATACGGACCAACTCCGCTCATTTTGTCGGTTTCGTACAAGGGATGATGATCAGGGATACCATACACGGCGGTGGTGGAGATATGGATCAGCCGGTCCACGCTATGCCGATAAGCTGAGTCGATCACGTTGCGCGTGCCGGTGACCTCCGTTGAGTAGATATCTTCTTTTTTGTAGAGCGGTAACGCCGCTGCCGTATGCACCACAATGTCGATGTTCTCCATTGCCCGATCAACCGTCTGGCGGTCGCGGACATCGCCCGTGATGACCGTAACCTTATCAACAACATCGGGATAATCAAAATCCACGATATCAAGCGAGGTAACGGCGTGACCCTTGTCGAGGAGAAACCGGACCAGGTTGATCCCCAGGAACCCCGCGCCACCAGTAATTAAATATCGTTGCGACATAACCTTCTCCTCATTTCTACTTTGTCGCCGGCATATGCTGTGCTATGCCTTGCAGGATGCGTCCGAGTCATCCCGTTCGTAGTATAACGAATTGTAGCGACACGATTATAACCGGGGTTGCGATCAACTGAGTAACTGACAGGAGTTACGCGGTCACTGACCTGGAAGGAGATGTCGCCTCCGGCAGGGCGGAACAGACCATGCTTGTTCACGAAAAGTTGGCTCAAGGAGCCAACTTTTCGTGAACAAGAAAAAAGAAGTACCATGCTGCCGCAGGCGAATCAGGCTTTCATTGGGCTAAACGTCCGGTTTGGATCTCAACCGCGTACGTCCTGTAACTGAGCAACTGATAGCGCTTGACAGCCGGACAGAAAAAATGTACTCTCTATCTTTGTTACTGTTATTCTGCAAAGCGACACTGGTTCAGTATGACGACCAATCCGATCACACCCGATCCACCGGCAACAACGCCAACCGGAGCAGTTGCGTACCCACCGGACGGGCGGCCATGGCGGGCGCTCTTCTTGCTGTTCGGCACGCTGCTGCTGACCGGGGCGATTCTGCTGGTGCCGCTGGATGTGCTTGAGCGACTGGGGGATTTTGGCTACCTGGGGGTTTTCCTGCTAACGCTCTTCTCCAGTGCCTCGATTGTGCTGCCGTCACCGGCCCTGGGAGCGGCCCTGGCGGGGGGCGCTGTGCTTAACCCCTGGATTGTCGGGGTGCTGGCGGGAATTGCGGCGGGATTGGGCGAATCCACCGGCTATGCGGCGGGCTACAGCGGGAGCAGGCTGGCGATGCGTTCGCGCTTCTATTCGCGCGTAGAGAGTTGGGTGCGGCGCTGGGGTATGCTGACCGTGTTTGTGCTGGCGGCCATCCCCTCACCGCTGATTGATCTGGCGGGGATTGCGGCGGGTACGCTGCGACTGCCCTTTCGGGCATACCTGCTAGCCTGCCTTGCCGGGAAGGTTGTGCGCTTTGTTCCCGTGGCAATAGCGGGACGGCTGTTAAAAGATGTCCTGTTTTGAATTGCACATGAGGCATGCGAGTGCATATGAGTGATCTACTGATTGCCACGCGCAACCCGGGGAAACTGCGCGAGTTTGCCCAGATCTTTGCCGACCTGGGAATGAACTTGCGTTCGCTCGATGATCTGGGAATCAGCGCGGAGATTGAAGAGACCGGTACAACCTTTGCCGCCAATGCCCAGTTGAAGGCCGAAGGCTACATGCACTTGAGCGGGTTGCCGGCGCTGGCCGACGACAGCGGGCTGGAGGTGGCAGCGCTGGATGGTGCGCCGGGTGTCTACTCGGCCCGTTACGGTGGTGTCACGGGAGCGGCACAACTCGACTATCTGCTGCAGCAACTGGAGGGTGTCCCAGTTGAGGCCCGGCAGGCCCGCTTTGTTTGTGTAATTGCGCTGGCGCGGCCCGGTGGTACAACCGAGTTTGTCGAGGGCACGCTATCCGGTGAGATAGCGCCTGCGCCGCGTGGGACGGGCGGGTTTGGGTATGATCCGGTTTTTTACCTCCCGCAAGCGGGCAAGACCCTGGCGGAACTGCCGCCGGAACATAAAAACGCCATCAGCCATCGCGCCGCGGCCGCACGCGCGGCACGGGCGGTGCTGCTACGCCGGCAGGACGAGGGCCACCTATGACCCTGGTCGTCTCCGCGCTGGCTTCCAGCAGCCAGGGCAATGCCATCCTGCTGCGGCTTGAGCAGACCGCCATCCTGATCGACTGCGGTCTATCGATGCGCGCGATTGAGCGACATCTACGGCTGGCGGGGCTGGACCCGGCGGATCTGCATGCGATCCTGTTGACGCACGAGCATGGCGATCATGCGTTGAGCGCAGGCAAACTGGCGCGGCGCTATGGTCTGCCGGTGGTGTGCAATGCTGCGACCCGCGCCGCGCTGGGCGAACAACTCGCAGGTGCCGCCGTTGAGCTACTGCCGATTGGCGCGGCGGCCGGTATCGGGCCGTTCGATATCACCAGTTTTCGGTTGCCGCATGATGCCGCTGCGCCGGTCGGCTACGCGATTGCTGCGGCGGGTGTTACGGTGGGGCTGGCAGTTGACCTGGGCAGTTGGACCGAGGAGATCGTGGCGCATCTACGACCGGCGGATCTGCTGATTGTCGAGGCCAATCATGATCGGGAACAGTTGCAGGTAGCACCCTATCCGCAGGCGACGCGCCGGCGCATTTTTAGTTCACTGGGCCATCTAGATAATGTCCAGACCGGCGAGTTGCTGGCATGTATCGGCGCAGACGGGCGCGAGCGGGATGTCTGGCTGGCGCATCTTTCGGAACAGGCCAACACGCCGGAGCGGGCGCGGAAGGGTGTCGGGCGCGTCCTGCAGATGGCGGGAATATCCGGGTTGCGGCTGGTAACGCTGCCCCGCCTGGCGACACTGGCCCCGCCGGGCACGGCCGTCTGGAGCAGCGATGGTATGCTCAAACAGAAGAGTTTGTTCGGGTAGGCGCATCCACCTGCCCCACGCAAAGGAGTTGTGTGATGGCGATGCAGAAGACAGAGTTTATCTGGTTCAATGGTCAACTGGTGGAGTGGGAAAAGGCCACAGTGCATGTGTTATCGCATGCGCTACACTATGGCAGCAGCTTCTTTGAGGGCATTCGCTGCTATGCCACTCCGCGCGGTCCGGCAGCCTTCCGACTGACCCCCCACATGCGGCGGTTGTTCGACTCGGCTAAGATTTATCGCACCGAGATTCCGTACACCCTGGCGCAACTGGTTTCCGCCGTTAAAGAGACCGTGCGCGCGAACCAGTTGAAGTCGGCCTATGTGCGCCCGGTGGTCTTTCGGGGCTTTGGCAGCCTGGGGGTCGATCCGATGCCCTGCCCGGTTGAAGTGGCTATCGCAGCGATTGAGTGGGGGAAGTACCTGGGGGATGAGGGACTGGAGCAGGGTGTCGATGTCTGTGTCTCCTCCTGGAACCGCTTTGCGCCCAACACCCTGCCCGCGCTGTCGAAGGCAGGCGGGAATTACCTCAACTCGCAACTGGTCAAAATGGAGGCGCTGCGGGATGGCTACAGCGAGGGGATTGTACTCGATGCGCAAAACCAGGTCAGCGAGGGCAGCGGCGAAAATATCTTTGTTGTGCGCGATGGCGTGGTAATGACGCCCCCGGCCGGTTCCTCAATTCTATGGGGGATTACGCGCGACACCGTGATCACGCTGCTGCATGAACTGGGCATTGAAGTGCGCCAGCAGGTGATTCCGCGCGAGATGCTCTACCTGGCCGATGAGATCTTCTTTACCGGAACTGCCGCCGAGATCACGCCCGTCCGCTCGGTTGATGGTATTGCGGTAGGAACGGGGCAGCGGGGCACGCTGACGGCCGAGGTGCAGTCGGCCTTCTTTGGGATTGTGCAGGGCGAGCGCGCGGATACCTACAACTGGTTAGAATATGTCGATGAAGCCTGAAATAAGGTATTGCAACGCAGTAGACCATCGGCTATAATGTTCTGCGCATTCGCAGCATGATCAGGCATAGCAAAACCGAATTGTGGGCCATGGTGCGCAAAAGCAACAAGGCCGGCATCCACTCACGGAAGCCGGTCCTGGTTTCCGGCGTATGTTCTGATGAACTATTTAACTATTCTACCTATTCGGGTACACGAGCGAACGGGTGCGGGTTAGCGGTTGCGGGTTTTGTACATCGTACGCAGATGGCTGGTACTGATCTTGACCCGGCGGCGCTTCCCATCGGCATCAATAATGGTTTTGGTCTGGATGTTTGGGTACCAGGTGCGCTTTGTGCGCCGCTTGGAGTGGCTCACATTATTCCCGGTTGAGGGCTTTTTGCCCGTAAATTGACACTTTGCCATAAGCTATACCTCAGTTATCGATAGTTATCGGTTACAATCACAATGAGCTTTGTAGACTATACCATATCTAACAACCCCTGGCAAACGTATGAGTAAGCAGGTTTCACATCCTAATGCCCGGGTGTTACCGGACGGCAAGATCGAGGTAGCGCCCCGAGCGATTGCAACCATCACAGCGCGCGCCGTGCTCCAGTGTTATGGCGTTGTCGGTATGGCCCCCCGTAACTTGCGTGAGGGTGTCGCGCAGGTGTTGCATAAAGAAGACCAGTATAAAGGTATTGATATTCTTATCAAAAATGATAAGATCGCGATTGATCTGTATGTCATTATCGAATATGGAACACGCATTGTCGAAGTAGCGCGGAATGTTCAGGAGAATGTGCGGTATGCGGTGGAGCATGCACTGGGATTACCGGTTTCGCAGGTAAATGTACGGGTGCAGGGTGTGCGGATTAGCCGGCCATGAGAGGAAAGTGTTGTGAATGAACATGCAGCAGTAAGCACCCGGCCTGTATCTTGGACCGGAACGGACCTGTTGGATGCATTAAACGCGGCGGAACAGTGGCTGCAACAGCATGTTTCTACAATAAACGCCCTGAATGTCTTCCCCATTCCTGACGGCGATACCGGTACCAATATGCATATGACGCTGGCCGCCGCGTTGCGGGATGTGCTGCCGCATGGCTCCTGTGCCCAGGTGAGTGAACAGGTCTACCGGGGGGCGCTAATGGGGGCCAGGGGCAACTCCGGGGTGATTCTCTCACAGATCTTGCGGGGCGTGGCCCAGGCGCTGGCCGGGCATGAGCGGTGCGGCCCGCTCGAACTGGCGAATGCGCTGGTGCAGGCCAGTACCACCGCCTATCGCGGTGCAAGTGAGCCGCGCGAGGGCACCATCCTGACGGTGATCCGTGAAACCAGCGTGGCGGCCCAGACTGCGCTGGAAACCGCCGATGCGGACCTGATCACGGTTCTATCCTCTGCGGTTGTCGGCGCGCGCGTTGCCGTTGCGCAAACACCGACGTTGCTCAAGGTGCTGCAGGACGCCGGGGTGGTTGATGCCGGTGGACAGGGGTTGTATGTCATTCTGGAGGGTATGCTGCGCTGGGCGCAGGGTGAAAATGTGTCGCCGGCGCATGATCCGGCCCTGGCGCAAGATTTGAGCATGGCCTTCAGGGATATTCACGCGGAGGATGATTTTGGCTACTGCACCAACATCCTGTTGCGGGGCAAGCATCTGCCCTTTGAAGAGATTCGCCGGCATATGAATGCGGTGGGAACGTCGGTAGTCGTCGTGGGGGATGCGACGCTGATACGTATTCACGTTCATACGCTGCGTCCGGGGGATATCCTGAATTATGCAGTACAGTTTGGCGAACTCCTCAACATCGAAATCACTAACATGAACCAGCAGCGCGCAGCACTGCACCAGGGGAATGGACAGAACGCGCAATCAGAGACGCGTGACGCGGTGCCGACACCGCCGGTTGATGCTGATGACGCGGCGCAGAATGCCATCGGGTTGGTGGCGGTTGCGCCGGGGACCGGGTTTGCGGCAATCTTTCGCAGCCTGCGCGTCGAGGCGGTGGTGACAGGTGGGCAGACCATGAATCCCAGCACGCAGGAACTGGCCGAGGCGATTGAATCCTTGCCCCAGAATGAAATAATTGTCTTGCCCAACAATAGTAATGTTATTATGGCGGCACAGCAGGCGGCGGAAGTTACCGGCAAGCAGGTACGGGTATTGGCCTGCAAGACGGTGCCCCAGGGTATCGCGGCGATGATGGCATTTGGCTACCAGCGTGACCTGGAAACCAACTTTACTGCGATGCAGCGCGAGATGGAACGGGTTGTCACGGCGGAGATTACCACGGCGGTGCGTGATGCGCTGATTGACGGCGTGGCGGTACGCGGCGGGCAAACGATTGCGCTGCTGAATGGCGACCTGGTTGTGGCGGGGGATGACCGGGATCAGGTGATCGATGACATTTTAGCGCAGATGGGGCTAGAAGCATTCGAGATCTTGACAGTCTATTATGGTCAACATGTATCGGCGGAACACGCCCGCGCACTGGCGACCCGCCTCAGCCGCCGCTATCCTGAGTTTGAGATCGAGGTCAGGTCGGGTGGACAGCCCTTCTACGACTATATTCTCTCAGCCGAATAGAACGCAATGAATGAGTAGGAAAATCTGGATGGTGTCAGGAGTGTGTTATGGCCAGCATAAAAATTGTTACCGACAGTGCGGCTGATATTCCGCCGAGTCTGGCGCAGGAACTGGGAATAGAAATCGTTCCGCTGCGGCTTCACATAAATGATCAGATCTACCGCGCTGGCCTGGATATATCAAGTGAAGAATTTTACGAACTGCTGCAAAGCAATACCTGCGATATTGCAGTTTCATCGCCGGGTGTACTGGTCTTTGAGCATCTCTACCGCCGGCTGGTGCTCGAGTATGAGCACGTATTCTCGATTCATCTGAGTGGCCGCCTCGGAGGGGTGTTTCGGGATGCAAACCAGGCACGGACCAAGCTGCCCGCCTCGCTAACCCGGATCGAGTTGATTGACAGCAAATCGGCTTCGATGGGCATGGGGTTGGTGGCGCTGACGGCGGCGCGCGCGGCACGGAATGGCGCTTCACCCGCCGAGGTCCGGCAACTCATCAACGATATGATCCAGCATACGCATGTGGTCTTTTTTGTCGATACCATGGAATATCTGGAACGGGGCGGACGCCTGACCGTTGCGGCCTCGGTGCTCGGTTCCATGCAGCGGATCAAGCCACTCATGATCCTCGACGAGGGCGAGATTGTGCCCTATGAGCGCACCCGCACCCGCGCCAAGGCGATCGAGGGGTTGTATACCTTCATCGAGGATTTTCCCAAGGTACAGGAGGTAGTCGCGCTCTACTCAACCACACCGGAGGATATTGAGAAGCTGCTGGAGAAGGTTGAGCCGATCTTCCCCCCGGAGCGCGTGCAGGCGGTTCAGTTTAGCCCGAGCATTGCCTCCCACCTGGGGCCCGGCGCGATGGGTGTGACGGTTTTTGAGGGCCTGGAGGAAGCTTGAGGCATGTTGTGATGCCTGCTGTGCGCTGTGCGAGGAGTTATGTGTGGTTAAGATAGTTGTTGATAGTACCGCCGATATGCCGGTGGAGTTGTGTCGTGAATTCGATATACAGGTTGTACCACTGCAGGTACGCTTTGGCGATGAGACCTTTCGTGATGGCCTCGATATCAGCCGGGATGAGTTCTACCAGCGCTTAGTCACCAACCCGACCTTACCCACAACCTCCACACCGCCACCCGGTGCATTTGTCGAGGTTTATGAACGACTGGCCCGGGAAACTGATGCAATTCTGGCGATTCATCTGTCGGGGAAGCTGAGTAGTACGGTTGGGGTTGCGCGCAAAGCGGCGGAAATGGTGCCCCAGGTGCGGATCGAGGTGGTCGACTCACACTCGCTGGCGATGGTGATGGTCTACATGGCGGTTGCAGCCGGGGCCGCCGCGCGCAATGGCGCGGGAGTGGACGAACTGGTTCCGCTGGTCAATGGGATTCGGGAGCGCGCGTTTTTCTATGTTGGGCTGGATACGCTGCACTATCTGGAGAAGGGCGGGCGGATTGGCCGGGCGCGGGCGTTCCTGGGAACACTGCTCAATGTCAAGCCGCTGATCGAGGTGCGCGACGGTGAGGTGCATCCGCTGGAGCAAGTGCGAACCGGCAAGCGGATGATGGCCCGCCTGGTTGAACTGGTGCAGGCACAGACACCCGTGGAAGAACTGGCGCTGCTCTACACTTCGCAGCGCGAGAAGGCCGAGATGCTGCTTGAGCAGATTATGGCGCAGCAGATCTTTCCCCGCGAGCGCATGCAACTGGTTCAGATGGGCGGGGTTATCGGCACCCACGCCGGACCCGGCGCGGTTGGCGTTGTCGGCATCAAGCGAGAGGAGTAACGCGGAGCGCATAGCGATAATCTTTTCGGCCCCAATGATTCACAACTGGCTGTAATCCCAGAAGCAGAGTAATGGCCGGACCCATACTCTCTTCAATCGCCATAGGACGCAATCCAGGAACGCCCTGTCCGTAGGTGGCCGCGTTAACACCCGCACGCCATGCAATCCAGGGCTCGGCTGGTTCACAAACAGGTGTCGTTTCAGCGTGAGTGATTTCAACCTCTTCGCTCAGGAATATACGTTCGAAGGTTATAAGAGCGGGCGAAACCGTATCAGCAACATACTCAAGTTCGTCATGAGAGCACGGCGTATTTATAACTATAACATACGTGTTCACCCATTTGTGATGATGTGCCTGCTTCTTGATTGATACTTGATATATACCCATATGTCGATGAATGTTAATAGGGTTACGGCTGAATTAAACGTTCACGAAGTGCTGCTTCTAACGCCTCAATCCGCGAACTAAAGGCACCTTTTGGTGTTGTCCCATGCCGGCTATAGGCCCATGTTGTGCGATCACGCTGGTAGAGTTGTAGCCCAAGACGATGGAGCATCATCCAGATGGATTGATATGCATCAGCGATGATATCGTAATGCTCGATCTCTGACTGTAAATCTTCTTTTGTACGCTCAAGAATTGGAAGCCAGGTGTGGCCTTTGGCGACCCAGCGGTTTTGTTGTGTCCGCGGATGATCAAGAAAGTATTGAATATCCTCGATCATCGCATCCAGATCTTCGAGAGTGCGCTTACTGGGATGTTCCGGCACGATATAATCCTTCTATAATTGAATTGATAATCCCGCTATTAGTAGAGCATAAAGTTTAAGGAACTGGACATCGCGGGCCACATTTCTACTCAGTGGGAAACACCACACTCCCCGGCTCAACCCTGCTCCCCGCCGGCAGCGTAACCCCCGGCCCCAGGACCGCACCGCGCCGACAGAGCGCCTCCGGATCAAGCCGGTCACCAACCTGGGCGGTGGACTGCACATCCGCGAAGATGCGTGACGGCAGCCGGGTAGCCGTTCCCAGACGCGCGCCGGTATCAAGCAGACTATGCTGCACCAGGCAGGCAGCGGCAATCACCGTACCTGCTCCCAGCATAGTATTTTCGATCACACAGTTATCGCCCACCGTAACCCCCGCCGCCAACACCGAACGTTCGATAACCGTGTTTGCGCCGATCACAACGCCATCGCCAATAATTGCCGGTCCCGTGATACGACTACCCGCGCCGATGCGAGCCTGCCCAATCTGCACGGCCCCGTTGAGCGTGCAGTCTGCCGCGATGGTAGCCGCGGGATGCCGGACGGTGGGTTGTTCGGCCTGCTGCTCCAGCAGGAAGGCATTGGCAATTAGTGCCTCCCAGGGCGTACCCACCGGCACCCAGTGACCGGCGCAGAGGTGATAGTGAACGGGATGGTCCGCGGCCAGCAGCGCAATCAGATCAGTCAGTTCGTACTCGCCACGGGGTGAGGGGCGAATACGCTCCAGCAGGGGAAAAACTTCCGCGTCAAAGTGGTAGATACCGGGATTCGCGGGCGCGCCGGGTTCCGCGTGGGGCGGCTTCTCGATAATGCGCTGCACACGGTCATTAACAATATCCAGAATGCCAAACGCCTGCGGATCAGCCACGCGCAGGGCGGCCATACTGTAGCGCTCCCGGCAGATGCTCTCCAGGTCCACCCGGCTGATCAGGTTATCGCCGTAGAGTAGGAAAAAGGGCGCGTCTATCCGGCCCGCGACGGCCTGCAGCGCACTGGCGGTGCCGTTGACTTGCTGCTGCGGCACATAGCGCAGTTCCATTCCCCGGTAGTCTGTACCAAAGTGCGCCTGGATATCGGCAGCACGGTAGCCCACCACCAGTGTGACATGCGCGACCAGGCCAACCAGTTCATCAAGGATATGCGCCAGCAGTGGCTGCCCGACGAGCGGAATAAGCGGCTTGGGCCGGTGCAGCGTGAGGGGCCGGGTACGCCGCGACTCACCGGCGACCAGGATCACGGCGTGGCGGGTCGAACATTGATCCAGGTTTGTCAATGGCATATACGCACCTCACAGAGCCGGTACTACTGCTTGTGTCAGGTTTGTCGGTGGAAATAGCGGTTATTGACACGGGGCATTATACTGCAAAAGCAGTCAATGACAAAGCGCACCGCGGAGGTAGCACACCGCGATGCGCTTCTGATTGGACGGGGGGAGCAGGCTAATAATTAACACGCGTTACGCGGTCAGTTCCAAATCCGGCATGTGCCTGAATAAACGGTCCGACTCGCCTCCGGCAGGGCGGAAGATCCCATCGTACCATGCTGCCGCAGGCGAATCTGGCTGCCATCAGGTGAAATGTCCCGTTTGAATGTCCACCGCGTAAGTCCTGTAATTAACACGCGTTACGTGGTGGGAGTCTGGACCACGAACAACACGAAATGCGCGAAAACCGTGAAACGGCCACTGCTGATAGGTATCAGGCGATCCCGCGGTTGGCGGCGGATATCGCCTCCGGCAGGGCGGAATTGAACATTCTTTTTCAGGAAAATGTGGCACAGTGTGCCACATTTTCCTGAAAAAGACAGAAAA
Source organism: Chloroflexaceae bacterium (assembly GCA_034437035.1). Lineage (GTDB taxonomy): Bacteria > Chloroflexota > Chloroflexia > Chloroflexales > Chloroflexaceae > CAKZQX01. Next base: position 20,436 of record DAOTUI010000053.1, on the reverse strand, counting down.
GTACCACGCTGCCGCAGGCGAAATACACCGTTATCGGGAGCAAACGACCCGTTTGAATGCGCACCGCGCGTCGTGTAATTAATAATCCGGGGTAATCTGCTGTGCCAGCAGGATCGCCTGGGCGACTTCCTTCATCGACTTGCGGCTGTTCATCGCGAGTTGCTGAATGCGGCGAAATGCCTCCGCCTCGCGCAGTCCCTGGCTATCCATCAGGTAGCCCTTGGCGCGCTCGATCACCTTGCGCGTCTCCAGTCGTTCTTGCAGTTGCGACAACTCCTGTTTGCGCGCATGCTGCTCCTGCCAGCGCGCACAGGCGACCTCAATGATCGGCATCAAGGTGCTCTCGTGGATCGGCTTGACCAGAAAGCCCAGCACACCGGCGTCACGCGCCCGCGATACAAGTTCTCGGTCACTGGAGTTCGTAATCAAGATAACCGGAGCCAGCCCTTCATTCTGGAGCAACCGGGCAACCTCAATGCCGTCCATACGCGGCATATCACGGTCAACCAGTACCACATCGGGCCGAAGCTGGCGAGTCAAGAGAATGGCGCTCATCCCATCGCCGGCCTCGCCAATCACCAGGTAACCCAGATGCTCCAGCGTTTTGCGCAGGTTGGCGCGAATGGTCGACTCATCTTCCGCTATCAAAACGCGTTTGCCTGTCATTGATCGATGCCTCCAAATATCAACAAGCCCCTTGTCGCGCCGGTTCTATGGGCGGCAAGGGGCAACTATGCACCAGAGTTAGACATCGTAGCTTACAGGCCAGTATACCTGGTTGCAGCGGCAACAACAAGGGCTACAATATACAAAGTCACACCAGCGGCACTTGTGCAGGAGAACGGGTGGTTCCTTATTAGAAAGCGTCATTCAGTCAATCGTTCAACATTGGCGATGAGCGCTTGACCCTTTGGAATGCCGCCTTCAGGCGGTGGTGTTGGCCGGAAACTGAAGGCAGTCCTCTGTGACGGCAACAAGCGTACACAGAGAACGCAAAGAACATCTGCGTGTTTTTGCCCCCTCTGTGTAGTGCCGTTATGCCGGCAGCGCCGCTATCTCCGGTATGGGATGTGCCGCGGGCCGGGCGATCAGGTAGCCCTGTACCAGGTTTGCTCCATGCGCGCGTACCCAGGCCAGTTCTTCCGGCGTCTCGACACCCTCGGCGACCGTCTGGATGTTCAACTGGTGCGCCAGTTCAAAAATCTTCTGGGCAAGCACAGCTTTGTAAGTATCGCGGTGTACGTCGCGGATCAGTTCTTTATCGAGTTTGATAATATCCGGGCGCAGTTGGTGAATCAGATTCAGGGAAGCATAGCCCGCCCCCAGATCGTCCAGGGCCACGCGAAACCCGGTTTTCCGATAGACGTTCAAAATATGCTGCAGATGTTCCACATTTTGAACGCGATCAGCCTCGTTAACTTCAAAAACGATGTTGTGTGCGGATAATCCCAGTTCACGGATCAGGCGCATAGTGGAACGCAGACAGTAAGCCGGGTCGTAGATCGCGTTTGGGCTAAAGTTGATAAACATCGGAACGCGGATCTGGTGTTGTACCATGGAGCGAATGGCGCACTGGCGTGCCGCCAGATCTACATGAAAGAGCAGATCGGCATCACGGGCCAGGTTGAAGATGCGTAGCGGCTGTACCAGATTGCCCTGTTCGTCCACACCGCGTAGGAGCGCCTCGTATCCATAGATACGCTGGGTATCCTGCGCCGCAACAATCGGTTGAAAATGACAGGTAAAGCGCTCTTCCACCAGCATATCAACCAGCCAGTGCGACGTGTTGAAGACGCAGAACTGGTGGAGCGTACGCATGCGAGCCATATCGCTCAGGCCGGGTTCCTGCGTTCCGGGCATAAGCAGGGCACGCGTGCCTTTCATCTCCTCGCTGGTCAAGATCTTTTGCAGGCCCGCGATGAATTGCGGGATCGTCCGGCTATGCAACGCTACGGTGAGACACTGCGCTCTGGACAGCAGTTGATGCTGCTGGTTTTGCTGCTCCAGGTAGCGCAGCAGTTTTTTCTGGATGTGACCGATTGGCAACCAGAGAAAGAGTTGAAATGTTCCCTGTTCAATCACCGGGAGCACCTCACACTGTTCACAGAGTGAAGATTGGGGGGGGCCCATGCTGCTCCTACAAGACATAATATTCACCTCTTTCCCTTCTGTCCGACATGCTGCGCGTTCAGGCAACGCTGCAGCGTGTCACTTCTTCTGACCAAGTGCATAGGTAATTCCGTTCTGTAAGGTACTCCGTGTGATCAACCCGCTCAGGTCGGCCCCCAGGTGAACCAGGGTCTGGGCGATAGTTCCGTGCATTCCGGTGAGAATAACCTGCGCTCCCAGGAGTTTCGCCGCCTGCGCCGCGCGCACCAGGGCGTTGGCGACCTGCGTATCGACAACTCGCACACCGGTAATATCGAGAATAGCAACCGTGGCACGATGCTGACTGATTCCCGTCAGCAGGTTTTCCATAATCTGCTGGGCACGCTGAGTGTCAATCATACCGATCAGCGGCATAACCACAACCTCGTCGCTGAGGGGAATAAGGGGCGTGGACATTTCGGCCAGGATCGCGGCCTGGGACTGGATAATCTCTTCCTGCAGCCGTTTATGCTCGGCTTCCAGCCGCCGGCGCTCGGAGATATCGTGGAAGTAGACCGATAAGCCATCGTTGGAGGGGTAGGCCCGCACTTCAAACCAGGTGTCGAACGGCGGATAGTATTCCTCGAATGTCATCGCCGTCTGCTCGGCGACTGCCCGATGATACTGCTGGTAAAAGGTTGTGCCCACCGCATCGGGAAACTCTTCCCAGATTACTTTCCCCTGGAGTTCTTCGGGGGCGCGAAACAGCAATTCCCCGGCCTGATGGTTGGTATAGGTAAACCGCCATGCATTGTCGAGGGCAAAAAAAGCGTCGGTGATACTCTCCAGAATGGTGTTGATCCGCCGGTTCGATGCCAGAAGGGCCGCCTCGGCCTGCATCCGTGCGTGAACATTGCGCGTGGCACACTGAAGTTCGCTAATCGCGCCCGTCTGGGGATTGCGCACCGTTCGGCTGGTCGTCTCCACCCAGACATACTGCTCATCGCTGGTGCGGATGCGATAGGTTACGGAAGTGATGTCGGGCACTTCCAGGGTTTCCTTGTGGTTGTGCCGGATTGCGGCCAGATCTTCGGGATGAAACAGATCATAAGCCATGGTGCTGATCAGGTCTATCGGTTCAAAGCCGAGGATGGCGCGGCATGCCGGTGAAACATACAGGTAGGTGCCGTCAGGGGCATGCCGCGAGATCATATCGGTGGCATTTTCGGTCAGCAGACGATACTCCGCCTCACTTGCCAAGAGTGCCTCTTCGGTTTGCTGGTGGGCTGCTACCTGCGCTTCCAACTCGGCAATCCGCTCCTGAAGGGCTGTTACCTGCTTCGATCCGTTGGTCTGTAATTCGTACGGTACGTTCGCTGTCATTGCACAATATTCCTTCATTCGGTAAGGTTCGGTTAAGGTGTTCATATTAGTGCAGCACTTCGGTCAGGCCGCGCCGGTTGTTGCGGGTATACTGCTGTTCGGTCAGGATATTCATCAGCGTCTGCTCCTCCAGGATGCCCTGCTGGATCAGCAGTTCGCCTAACTGAACGCGCATCCCCCGCTGGCGCAGCCAGGTCTGCAACTGCAGGGCCGGCGCCAGTTGCGCCGGGGAAATCATATTGTTCCGGATCAGGTATTCACCCAGGAGCAGCGGTGAGCTATTATTGGGGTCCAGCAGCCGATCCATCGACTGCACCAGGAGGATTGTGGTCAGCACCTGGGGTGCGACGATGCCCTGCTGGATAAGTAAATCTCCCAGGAGCCAGTTTGCGTCATAGGTCAGGCGCCGGCGCTGTTCAGCCAGTGCAACCACCAGATGGGTGGGTGTAATATATCCCAGGGACAGCAGATAGTTTCCGAGCCGGCGCTTGTTGCCGTTGACGGTAGTTGTTACCGGGCGGGGAGTAACCGGCGGATGCTCGTGGAGCGTTTTGTGCAGAAGATGGGCAACTTCGGCACCGGCGGCGGCTGAAATATGTTGGCGGACCATGGCATTGCCTTTCTGTGGTCATACTACCAGACAATGAATATTGGTGAAGATGACATTCAATGACACTGATTGTTAGCGAAATTTGTTACAATCTAAATATAGCAAGATATGTCGTCTTTGAGTAGACACACTGAGTTAAGACCTGGTAGAGAATCAGGAAAGACCTGTTCCAGACCGGGTTACGCCATCGGATTGGTGTCTCTGTGCCTGGTGAGCGGCCGGTGGCAGGTCTGGTGGCACACCGATCACTGTTAACCGGACAGGTGTGCGTTCATTACATAGGAGTTTTATGGCAAAAGAGCCGACTACTGCGCCAACGCATATTCTCTTGCCTAGCGATGTCTTCCCGCCCGGTAGCGTCGGCGGGGCGGCCTGGAGCACGTATAGCCTGGCACATGCCTTGCACGACCGGGGGCAGCGGGTAACGGTTGTTGTACCGGTTCAGGGGCAGGCGGGGCGGCAGCAGACACAGGTCGGAGAATTGCCGGTGCTGCGGTGGGGCTACCGTGCGCCGCGTCTGCCGTTTGTGCAGAACTATGCGCGCCACGAACTGGTGTGGCAACCGCTGGCGGATCTGCTGATACGCCTGGGAGAGGCCGACCGTGATCGATTGCTCATTCATGCGCAACATGTGCAGACCACACCGGCAGCGGTGCTGGCGGGGCAGCAGTTAAATGTGCCGGTGGTGGTAACAGTACGCGATCACTGGCCGTGGGACTATTTTGCCACCGGGCTGCATGGCAACCGGGTACCTTACCCGCAGACGAGTTGGGCCGGTCTGGCGACCGATCTGCCGGCACGCCTGGGTATGCCGGCGGGGGTGTCGGCATGGGCAGCGATTCCGTATATGCTGGCACATGTGCGGCGGCGTGCCGCATTCCTGGCCCGGGCCGAGGCGGTGATTGCTGTGAGCCGGTATATCGCGCGTCGTCTGGAAACTATCGTCCCGCCCGAACGCATCCATGTGATCCCCAATATGGTTGATCGCGCAGCAACCGAACGGATCGCTGCAATGCCACCGGAGACACCGCTGCCGGAGCGCTTTATGCTATTTGTGGGTAAACTGGAGCGGAACAAGGGAGCCGGATTGCTTGGGGCGATTTTTCGCGCGCTGCAGCAGGCAGCGGCATTGGGCAGGGAAGTTCTGCCCACACTGCTGGTCGCAGGGAGCGGCGCGCTACAGGCGGAACTTGAGCGCGACCTGGCAAACCTGGGGGTAGCAACCCGCTTCCTCGCCTGGGCTCCGCATGATGAAGTGCTGCGGCTGATGGCCCGCTGCGAACTGCTGCTCTTCCCGTCGGCCTGGGGCGAGCCGCTCAGCCGGGTGCTGCTGGAGGCCGGCATGCTGGGCGTACCCATCCTGGCAATGCCGACCGGCGGCACCCCGGATATTATCAGCGATGGCGTGAATGGCGCGCTGGCGGCAACCCCGGAGGCCTTCGCCGAACGACTGGCGCTGCTGTTGCATCGGCCCGCAGAGCGGCGGCGGCTGGGTGAGCAGGCGCGCCATATGGCCCGACAGCGCTTCGCGGTTGAGGTGGTTGCGCCCCAGGTGGAGGAACTATATGCTCAGTTGCTGCGGGCGCAGCGTACAGGGTGATGCATGCATTCTGCCGACTGCGCAGCCCGGTCACATCCCCGCGAGCGCGGCCTGGATTGCCTGGCGCAACTCGTCGCGCAGCAGCGGGGTGATCACAATGCTCAGGCGCAGCAGCGGCTCGGCCAGCCATGATGTGGCGACCACCGTTTCCCAGGTGGGCCGGGAGTAGGCTACCAGTACGGCCAGGAGTGTCGCGCCGACCAGCAGCACTTGAAGCAGACCCAGGATTCCCCCCAGCAGATGATCCAGCCATCCGAGAAATAACAGGCCCACGTAGCGATGCAGGAGTGAGGCAACCAGGCCGGCAAGCGCACTAAAGCCGATCAAAACCAGGATAAATCCCCATGCGCCCGCCGGTGCATCACTGGACGTAAAGGAACTGAGCCAGGCGGCCACCACCGGGCCAAAGCTCCCAGCCACGACAATACCCACGAGCAGGCCGGTGATGGCAAGCACCTGACGAATCAGCCCCCAGTAACTGCCCAGTACAGCGCAGAAGATGATCGCGCAGGCCATGATAATGTCGAGCATATTCATGCCGTTGCGCGGCGTGCATCATGCATACCCGGTAAGAATGTATGGTACTGACCCCGCCTCACGCCTGACTCTGCTCGCGCTCTCGGCGTTTCTTCTCATAGCGCATGAACCCGACGACACTCATTTCGCCCCAGCTTTCGGCAATCAGCGCGCCCGGATAATCCGTCCGCACTTCAGGCAACCAGCGGGCGTTGATCGCCGCGACATCCTCGTCACCGGCATCCATTGCCGCCGTAACAATCTCAACCAGTTCCTCAAGCTTCTCGTGGGCGCGCCGGAGTTTGTCTTCAACATCGTCATGCGGGCCCCAGTGTGTCACGAAGAGGCGGCTGATATCCTGCTCTCGCAGCATGGCAATCGTGTTGCGCTGCGCGGCGAGGTCGTAGGTTGGCGGCGGCGTGCAGGGGAAAAAGAGGTTGTATTGGGGCATGTCTAGCCCGGCGGCATCACCGATGAAGAGCCCACCGCTACGCCGCTCCCGGTACGAGAGATGGTCCGGTGAGTGGCCGGGAGTGGCAATTGCCTCCAGCACCACATCGCGCCCCAGGTCGAGCCGCAGACTCTCGGACGGGCGCAGGCGCTCTTCGGAGATGGGCCGCATCTCGCCATGCAGCGGCCAGGCGGCCTCGCCAATGGCCCGGCGCGAGCTTTGCATCAGGCGCGACGGATCAACCAGGTGGGGCATGGTCATGCTGTGGATGTAGACCGCCGCGCGGGGCAGTTCGGCGGCCAGATGCCCGGCGCCTCCCGCATGATCCATATGAATATGGGTGCAGAGAATATGACTGACGGCTTCGCGGGGGATGCCAAGTTGCTCCAGTCCCGCCAGCGTGCGCGGAACGGTCATCGCGGTTCCGGTTTCGATTAGCGCAATATCTTCGCCACGCACAACATACGTGACCCCTACCCCTGATCGCTCCAGCAATTCATGATCAATTGCGGTAATGTGGTCATCAACGGGTATGATCTCCATAGACGAAACGCTCCTTTTCCCTTGACAAACAAACAACACCGGAGCAGTTCCTGCTCCCGGCATGGTACAGCTAACCACAAAGAACAGCGAACAGCCGAACAGCGAAGGTTTGTTCTTTGTTCTTTGTTTGTTCGTTCGTTCTCTATGCAGTCGCGCAGTAAAAGTGGACTTTCCCAGTATACAACACAAAGATACAGAGAGCCAGACGGGGAGCAGCAAACACAAACCGGGAACGCTGGAGCAGGCCAATGCCCTCTTCTGCAGCGTTCCCGGTTCTCTCGCCTCGGAAGGTTCAGGATGGATCTTGACTCGACTTGCTGCGGCTCCGGCGTTTACGTCGCCGCGATGACTGCTTTGCGTCGGAAGATGGGTCTGCCCGTTCAGATGTTCCTGACCTGGGAGCAGAGGATTTCCCCCCGGTATGCTCAGTTCGCCCGCTCACTCTGGATGCGGTCTGCGAATGCTCGCCGGTTGTCGGCTTCTGCGCCGGCCCATCAGTACGCTTCTCATTCCGCCGCCGCGAAGCGGAGCGCGCGGGGCGTTTGCGGGGGCGTTTATCCGACTCGCGGCCTGAACCGGACTGCTCGGAACGCGATGTCGCTGTCGTACGTGAGCGGTTGCGGGCGGCATTCGTTGGCTCATCATCAGCAGTTGACTGTCCCGACCGGCGGGATGACCTGGACCCGGCATCTTTGCCGGCGGCATGTCCATACTCCTCGAATGTTGCGGCACCCTCCTCCAGCCATGCCAGCGCATCCAGGACCGCTTTGTTATCAATCTCATCGTCAAGCAGTTCCATATCCAGCGCGTCGTCGTCTACCGGGTGGGCATCGCGGCGCGCATGTGGAGTAACGCCCTCTTCCGCCCGACTGCGCGCGACCGTATGCACATGCCGGGTCGCCTCGTGGATCTGGTCCCGGGTGTAGGTATCGGGCATACCGCTCTTCGCCAGTTGCACCGTCACCGTCTGTTTCAGTACATTGAGTGCGATAACTTCGCCGGGACCGTCGGGCGTCTTAACCCATGCACCCTTGCGGGGCAGTTCGGCCCGCATTTCGAGATACTGCTCATGCTCGTACGAAAGGCAGCAGAGCAACCGGCCACACACCCCGCTAATCTTGGCCGGGTTAAGTGGCAGATCCTGGTCTTTCGCCATTTTAATGCTGACGCGGGCGTAGTCGGGCAGAAACGTGGCACAGCAGAGCAGCCGACCACAAGGGCCGATTCCGCCCAGCAGTTTGGCCTCATCGCGTGGCCCGATCTGGCGCAGTTCGATGCGGCTCTTGAAGGTGCGGGCCAGATCCCGCACCAGCATGCGAAAATCAACCCGCTTCTCCGCAGTAAAATAGAAGGTGAGACGCGATCCATCGAAGCTATACTCGGCCTTGACCAGATTCATTGGCAGGTTATGATCGCGCACTTTCTCGGCGCAACGGGCAAGAACTTCGTTGTGGCGTGCTTGCAGCAGGCGCATCCGGTCAAAGTCGGATGGCTCGGCCACGCGGACCACTGGCTTCAACTCACCGACGATTTCACTCTCCGGGACTTCGCAGCGCTCATGCACGATCCGGGCAATTTCCGGGCCGCGCACCGTTTCGACAATGACCATATCGCCCTGGATCAACTCCAGGTCGCGGGGGTCGAAATAGTAGGTTTTCCCACTATCCTTAAATCGAATACCAACAACAGTTGTCATGACGTACGTTTACCTAACACTTTATATGCACGAACACGATGTTCCTTTCCCTTGAGCTGGAGGTCACCCATCTCCTGAACGGTAAAGGAGTCATCGATTGCTTGTCGGGTATACTCGCTAATAAACACACTCCCTGGCTCGGCCGCCGATTCGAGGCGCGAGGCGGTATTCACCGTGTCACCAATGGCGGTATACTCCAGGCGGTGGCGTGTTCCAAAAAAGCCCGTGTATGCCAGGCCCGTGTTGACCCCGATGCGGATGCTAAAGCTCTTGTCCGGGTCAAGCCGGCTGACCAGTCGCTTCTGGGCGACCTGCATCTCCAGCGCAGCCGTAACGGCCTGCCGGGCGTGTTGCTCATTCTGGAGTTCATCGGGTAGACGCGGTGCCCCAAATATCGCCATGATACCATCTCCGATGTATTTGTCTACCGTGCCATGGTATTTGAAGATAACATCGGTCATCTCGTGCAGATACTCGTTCAGCAGATCCTGCACTTCATGCGGAGCCAGGCGTTCGGAGAGCGAGGTAAAGCCCTTCACATCGGCGAAGAGCACGCTGATGGGTTGCTCCTCGGCTTCCCAGAGCTTGCCATACTGCAACACATAGCGCGCGAGTGCCTGGGCCACATTGGGCGAGAGGAAGCGCTCCAGGTTTTGCCGCACCTGGGCCTGCTGCCGCAACTCCTCGGTCAGGCGAGCCCGCTCGATGGCAACGGCCGCCTGACTGGCAACCGTGGCAACCAGGTCGCGGTCCTGTTCCGAGAACTGGTCGCGGCCGGGCGAATCCAGCAGGATCACGCCGATGGAACTACCCTGCAGCAGCAGCGGTACACAGATCGCCGAGCGGATATTGGCATTGACAACGCTCTCCGATCCGGCAAAATCCAGGCGCGCATCACGCGTCAGCACCGCCTCGCCACCCTGGAGAGCGGTACGCACAATCGTTCCGCTGACGGCAACCTCGGACTGGTCCGCCGGGTGAACCACCATGGGCACCAGTTCTTCATTCTTGCGCAGGAGCAGAAAGCCACGCTGGGCGGGTACGAGTTGCAGCAACTCTCTCATAACCAGTTCCAGCAGTTCGTGGAAATCCACAACCTGGTTGAGCCGCATCCCAATGGCGTAAAACTGCTGCAGATCCAGGGTGACGGGCGGGAGTTCGTCGGATTGCACCGCGCGCCCGGCCGAGGTCAGCGGGAAGTAGCGGCTATCGTCCAGAACCACACTTTGCGCGGCCCGGTCTTCAAAGCAGAGGGTGAACGGCCCGATAGTCACGACATCCCCATCGGAGAGTTGTTCCTCTTTAACCTTCAGCCGGTTGACAAAGACGCCATTGCGGCTGTTGAGATCGGTGATCCAGGCCTGGTGCCCCCGCATTTCAATATACGCATGGCGACGGGAGACAATAGCATGGTTGAGCACCACATCATTTTCCGGTAAACGTCCTATTTTTAATCCCTCAGAGGTGAGGGGGAAGGTATGCTGTTCACTTCCAATGACTACAGATAGACGTGCCATCGCTGTATGTCCTTGTGTAAAAATTCATTGTGCGAGCAGCGGCTATGCATACGCTCTGCCCGGCATAGCGCACTATAATGCGTAGTATCTGCTCATGTGAACGTAAAACAGCCTCAGTATAGCATATCAATTTTCATCTGCCTATGAGTAAGCTGTCAGGTTATCGGGTTGCCGCCTCCTGCTTGCCGAGGTAAGGGAAAACCGGCTGATGAACGTTGAGCAAATAGCCCGGATATGTGATCCGCGGGATTCCCGGCTTCAGCCGGTTGAATGCCTGCCGGGACAGTGACATACTGCCGGGAATGACTGATCCGGCTGAAGCCGGGACGCCGGTCCAGTGATGTCCGGATGTAATGTTCAAACTCCATCAGCGGGGAAGCGGCAGATCTACCGGAGCGCGGAAATCGGGCCGGTTAACCTGAATAACCTGAATGTATCGGATTGGTGAGCGGAGGAGCAGCTACGCGCGCGCGTCAACCTCGCCCCAGAGCACTCCGGCAATCTCCGGCGAGAGGGTGATGCTCTGATCCTTAGTCTGGAGCGTAACGCCATAGGCCGAGGAGGCATCGGTGACGGTAAACCGGGCTCCAGGAACCAGTCCATTTGTTTGCAGGTAGCGCATCAGCGCCGAGTCCTCTTCGGCCTCTTCAACGATCCGCCGGAGCGTAAAGACCGCCCCGACCTGCGCCGCCTCCAGGCAGACATCGCCCGGATAAGTATCACACAGGCCGGGGATGGGATTCCCGTGGGGGCAGGTTGTCGAGTGGCCCACCAGTGCCTCGATCCGTGCCTCCAGCATTGGCGAGAGCGCATGTTCCAACCGAACGGCCTCCTCGTGGATGAGGTGCCAGGGGATGCCCATCACGTCCACCAGGAAGCGCTCCAGGATGCGATGCCGCCGGACTACCGCTTTGGCCAGGGTAAATCCGTCGGGGGTAAGCGTAATTTCACCACGACCATTGCGGGTGATATACCCCTTCTTCTCGAGTTGATGTTTTAAGACATGGGCCACCGTCGGCGGCTGCACTCCCATCCAGCGAGCCAACCGGGCCGCAATGACCGGCTCGTTACGGGCGGCAAGGTAGTAGATGACTTCCAGGTATTCGCGCTCTTTTTCGGTAGGGCCGTCCTCCAAATGGCGGCGGCGCAGACTCGCGGTTCTGGCGGGTGTTCCATCAGCCATCCTCAACTCCTTGCGTATCACTCTGAAGTAATAACGATTCTAGAAAGTCATTATAACACAGGACGTAAGCTGATGCGCCGTGGAGTGCAGGCGTCCCCGCCGGCGGCGCTTCCGGCTGACAATGGGATTACAGGCATGTTTGATCCCTTGTCAATGCTGCATGCTACTGCTATAATCCCTAAACGCCTGACGCAGCACAGCGCGGATGTGGTGCGAAGGCAGCATTGGCATAACCCGGGAATAAGAAAAACTATGTCAGGGAAAGAAACGCGTACCAGCCAGTTCGGCCTGGTCGGCGGTATCCGCCAATCAATGAGCGAGTTGATCCTGGTTGCCGAGCCAGGTACGCTGTCGGCACCGGAAGCCCGTAAGGGCTACCTCTATATTGTCACCGAAACTGCAGAGAGCATTGCCAAAGGCCGCGAAGCATGCCAGTTTGTGGCTCGTACTGCGCGCAAAGCCTTTTATGACGATACCTCGCTGAGCGTTACGGCCAGCCTGCGCGCGGCGATTCGCGCGGCAAACAAGGTGCTCTATCAGCAGAATTTTAATACCGATAGTAACCGCCGGGCGTATGTGGGCCTGACCTGCGCGGTAGTGAAGGACGATGATCTCTTTATTGGGCAGGTTGCGCCCGCCCAGGCCTATGTGCTGGCCGAGAATAACCTGCGGGCCATGCCCACCCATCCCTCCTGGAAACCGGCGCACACGAGTGCAACCCCTTTTCTGAAACCAAATGCGCTGGGAACGAGCCTCTTTGTTGAGCCGGAGTTTTATCGCTGCCGTCTGCATCCCGGCGATACGCTGGCCCTCTGTTCCAGTAACCTGGCGGCACTGCTTGGCCGGGAGGAGCTGGGGCAGATCTTGCGCGATCAGGAGCCGGAGGTTGCCGGCGAGAGTCTGCATACGCTCTGTCGCCGGCATGGTCTGGCCGAAGCGCATGTGCTGGTGGTTGGACTGCTCCCGGCACTCAGCGCGGCGGCCCGCAGTGCGCCCCTCAGCCCGCTGGGGTTACGCGAACGGAGCGGGTTGATGCTGCGTACGCTGGGCGGCTGGTTTACCAACAGGCGCGCTGAAGCGGTGCTGGAGGCACGCCGGTCGGCCGCCCGCCGGCAGGCGGAACAGCAGGAGGGCCAGGCGAATGGCACAGGTGAGCCCCATGAGCGGATGACCTATCCGCCGGAGCAACCGGAATACTCCATCGATCCGCTGCCCCGGCCGCAACCGATTGACCTGGGGGATGACCTGGAAGATCGCTATGCCCATGAACAGGCTGCCCGACGTGACCCGGCCCGGCTGCCACCATCGACCTTTCTGGGCGAGAGCGCACCCTCCGAACGGCCGGTTCTCTCCCAGCGGCGGATCGATCTGAGCGATATGCCGATGCTCGCCACTCGTTCCCGGCCATACCGTCCCCGCCGCGAGTTACGCCCGCTTGTCGATATGACGCCGGGAGAGCGGTTGCTGCATCCGTTTCAGCGCGTTGGCATGGCGCTGTCCGATGTCTTTGCCCGCAGCCGCCGCCGCCGGATTCAGCCCGCCTCGACGCCGCTGGTGCGCAACCAGGGTCTCTCGTATCGCCGTCAGCGCCCGCATTTTCCCTGGGTGCCGCTGGTTGTCCTGGGATTGCTGGTTGCGCTGTTAATTCTGTATGGTACTAATCTCTCGCGGCGCAGTGCACAACAGCATATTGAAGAGGATATGGATCGGGTCAACCGGGTGATGGCGCAGGTGTATCAGGCTGAGGATAACACCGTCGCGCTGGAGCATCTGGCGGAGGCGGAAGAACAACTGAACAATCTGCGGACCAGTTCGCTGGTGACGGAGAGTAACGAACTGCTCTGGTCCAGCTATCAGGAACTGGAGCGCGACTATGAGCGCGCACAGACGCAATTGCAGCGCGTGAGTTTTTTCGACAACCCGGAAGTCCTGGCCGAGCATCCCCTCCTGCTGGCCGAGGATGATCCCAGTCTGGGAGGGCGGTTTAGCAGCGTTGTAGTCCCCCCGGCGACGGCTGTTTCTACCGATACGAATGCACTCGACGCCATTCGCTACATCTATGCGCTGGATAACAACCGCAATAAGTCGCAACTCTACCGGATTCCGCGCAGCGGTGGTGCGCCCGAACCCTACCTGAGCATGGATGACGAGATTCAGCGCACAGTGGTCGGGCCAATCTATGCGCAGGCCTGGCGGGTCGATAATATCGTCGCCGTTGATGAGGGACCAAACGGCTTCGGTTACTATTTCCGCAACAATGGCGAGTGGAACTATACGCGCCTGGGTGGCAGTGAACTTTGGGCCCCTGGCGATGATCGCCTGGATCTAGAGACCTACGGCGGCAATTTGTATGTCTGGGGAGCGGAGACGGGTGAGCTTTTACGCTACGAGAGCGGCGGCTATGGCAATCCGCCGACGCTCTGGCTTGATCCGGCCGGCCTGGAAGGGTACGATATTACAACGGCGGTAGATATGGCCGTTGATGGCAATGTCTACCTCTTGCAACCGGATGGGCGCATCCTGGTGCTCAGCGCCGGTCGCGTTGAGCGGGAAATTGTCCCCGAAGGGCTGACACCGTCGATTGATGTTGTGACGCGCATGGTTGTCACCGGGTCGCCGGGTGAGGGATCGATCTTTCTGCTGGAACCGTTTAACGAGCGGATTATTCAACTGGATAAGGCCGGCGGCAACCTGGTGCAGCAGATGCAGATACATGGCAACAGTTCCGTGCAACTGACGCACCTGGTCGATTTCTATGTGGACAATAGCGGCATTCGTCCCGTGTTCTACATTGTCAATGGTGGCCAGATTGTCCGCGTTGAGGTGCCCGATCCGCCGCGCCCCTTTAATCAACCGGAGGAAGCGGCACCAGCCGAAGCGGCACCACCGGCCGAGGAAGCGGCACCAGCCGAAGCGGCACCGCCGGCACCGGCACCCTGAGTTTGAAGGTTGATCTGGGAGACCTATGCAGCGGCTATTTTGCAAAACCGGATCGGCGCAGCGCCTGCTGAACAGCGTGATCGCGCTGCTGTGCTGGACCCTGCTTGCGGGGGGGCTGGTCGCCTGTGGCACACCGGTCGAGGGCGAGGAAGAGATCGGGAATGGGAGCCATAGCCCGCAGATCGTGGCGGAACGTTTTTTTGAAGATCTGAATCTCGCCCTGCAAGACCCGGAGCTGATCGAACCTGAGACGCGGCGCGTCTGGGCCGAGCGGCTGGCGAGTCACTTTGCGCCGAGTGAACGTCCGAATCAGCGTAATGCCTTTAACCGCACCCTGCAGACCTTCAGCTATAATCTGGCGCAACTCGCCGAGAATGAACAGTTCACCGTCGAGATTATGTATACGACCATTGAGGTTGTTGAGCAGAATGACGACCTTGCCACCGTGCGCCTGGTTGACGGTGAACTGCGTTTACAAAAATTTCGGTTTAATGCCGACAACCGCCGGGAAATCCTGCTTGATCAACGCCGGCCCCTGACCGATGTTATCGGCATGGACAGTGGCGTCTTTCCCGTGCTGCGGGTCAATGAGCGCTGGTTTATGACCGAGCGCCAGATTTCCACACTATAAAAATGCTGCCTGATCCAGCGCATCCCAGAGGGCGCGCAGGTTGGAAAGCGGTCCATACTCCGGACCGATCCACTGGGCGCGTAGTACCGGCAGCGGCCCCTGCTGTTCATCTCCCTGCAGATCGGTGTAGGTCAGATAGCCACGCTGCTGATCGGCCGGGCGCAACCGCTGCTGCAGTTCAGCCGCAAAGTAGCGCTGCATCTCCTGGTAGAGACCGTTCAATGCCTGAGTTGGGCCAACCAGCGTCAGGTGCCAACCGTAGGAGGGGTGTGCAATAAACACGTTGTGCCGGGTACGCTGTCTGACCACCTTTTGTACCTGGATCGCCAACCGCAGGAGGAGGGCATCGGCAAATTGCCGATCATAGGTGTGCAGCAGCCGATCAAAGCCATCAATATGGAACGTCAACACGCCCAAAGTTCCATCATGTGTCAGACGCGGGAGCCTCCGTGATAACGCCTGTGGTCCGGCCAGCGTGGTCAACGGGTGGTTGTGGGCAAAGTCCGGGGAGCCCATCTTCAGACTGACCATCCGCTCTTTCGCGCCATGCACAATCGAGAGCAGAGTCACGAGGCGGTAGAGCAACCCCTCGAAGAGAAACGGCTTGACGATATAGTCATCGGCACCGACGCGGCGACCCTGCTTGCGATCCAGCGTCTCGTCCATTGCTGTCACAAACAGGAGTGGAATGTGGGCAGTGCGCGGATCACTCCGAATAGCATAACAGACATCATAGCCGCTGATGTCCGGCTTGTTGACATCGGTAATCACCAGATCGGGAAGAGCCGTCTGGCATAACTCAACCGTCGGATGGCCCTTCCCATCGGGTGCGACAAGCACCTCAAATCCGTGCTGGGGTAACAACAGCGTGTAGATCCGCTGGATATCGGGGCTGTCGTCACTCACCAGAATGCGTGCAAGTGGTTGTTCTGCCTGTACTGGTCGCCGGTAACTGGACGCCGGCGTGGTCGCGGCGTTCAGGTCCGGCTTTGAATTGGTGTTTGTGTAAACCATAACAGTAACGAACTATAGTGCATTATTTCAATAATGATGCATAGAGATCCAACGTCTTCTGCGCAATGGCCGACCAGCTAAAATGCTCCTCGACACGCGTACGGCCCTGCGTACCGAACTTCGCGCGTTTCTCCGGGTCCAGAGCTACCTGGTTGATCGCATCGGCCAGATCGCGCGAAAACTGCTCCGGGTTTTGTGGGTCAAATGCCCCCGGCTGAAGATCAAGCGGCACAAGCTCCCCGGTTTCACCCGGAACAACAACCTCCGGAATACCGCCAATCGCTGATGCAACCACCGCCGTCTTGCAGGCCATCGCCTCCAGATTGATAATGCCAAACGGTTCGTAGACCGAGGGGCAGCAGAAGACCGCCGCGTGGGTATAAAACTGGATGACATCGGGGCGGGGCAGCATCTCCTGGATCCAGATCACGCCATCCCGCTTCGTACTGGCGGCCTGCACACCGGCGGTCATCTCCGCGCCAATCTCTTTGGTATCGGGCGCACCGGCACAGAGCACCACCTGCAGCGCGGGATCGATATGCGGAATAGCATTGACCAGATGAATAATGCCCTTCTGCCGGGTAATGCGGCCCACAAACAGGACATAGGGCCGGTTGGGATCGACGCCGTAACGCTCGAGTACGTCGGTCTCGGTCACAGGACGATACTGCTCCAGATCGATACCGTTATGAATAACATGCACACGCTCTTCAGCAACATCAAACAGGCGCATAATATCTTTGCGCGTCTCCTCCGACACAGCAACGACCGCATCGGCAGTCTCAATACTGGTCTTCTCAATCCAGGTGCTCAGTTCGTAGGCATTGCCCAACTGTTCCGCCTTCCAGGGGCGCAACGGCTCCAGCGAGTGGGTAGTCAGGACAAATGGAATATCCCAGAGCTTCCGTGCCAGGAACCCGGCCATATCGGTATACCAGGTGTGGCAGTGCGCGACATCGGCATCCATCCGGTCCTTTGCCATCGCCAGGCTGCGCGAGAAGGCACCTAGCGCGCCAACAAAGCGTGGGTCGGTGTTCTGTTTCAGTTCCTCCCACATGCCATAGCCCTTCACGCGGAGATTCCCTTCCTGGAGATCCTGGTCGCCGAAGCAGCGCACCTCGACAGGCACCAGGCGTGCCAGTTCACGGGATAGATACTCGACATGGACTCCTGCACCGCCATAGACGTTGGGCGGGTACTCATTAGAAAAAAACGCAACTTTGCCTGGTTTCCGCATGCTGTTACCTCGGATTTCTCTACTCATCATACGATTGATACACACTCCGCCGCGGGCCACTTGTTATACTATACTATTGATGCGATCCAGGTCAAGGTGCTAGCGCACCAACAGCGCTCATTTCGTAAAATAAAACACGCACCACGGGCGTTCTGGCATCTACCAGGACATACGCGGTCGCGCGTGTGGAAGTTTCCTGCGCCTCCGGCAGGGCGAAAGACACCAGATCTTTTTCACGAAAAATTGGCTCTCCGAGCCAATTTTTCGTGAAAAAGAAAAAAGTACCATGCTGCCGCAGGCGAAATCCGCTGTCATCGGAAGTAAACGGCCCGTTTGAACGCACACTGCGTACGTCCTGTAAATGAACACCATTGCGTTACATAACCTGCTGGTCATATAGTATGCCACCGGCATGCTATAATGGCAGCAGGTTATGTAACATACGCGGTGGGGATAGGAGACAGCAATGACCCTGGTTGAAACCCGGTATGAGCATGTTGTTCTGAATGCGGCGGGCGTGCCATACATCGCCGGTACGACGATGAAAGTGATCGAACTAGTGTTAGCACATTCCGCCTATGGTTGGAGCCCGGAAGAACTACACTTTCAGCATCCTTATCTATCGCTCGGTCAGATCTACTCGGCACTGGCCTACTACTGGGATCATCAGGTGGCACTTGATCAGGATATCGCCCGGCGGCAGGCGCGTGTGGAGGAGTTGCAGCGCACAAACCCGCCGGTTCCGTTCGTGGAGCAGCTTAAAGGACGTCGGTGAAGGTTGTGGCGCTCAAATTCTACATGGATCATCATGTATCACGGGCAATTACCACCGGCTTACGTTTGCGTCAAATAGATGTCCTGACTGCCTATGAGGATCAGAAACATGAGGTTTCCGATGCCGAACTCCTTAATCGAGCAACGAACCTGGGACGCGTGTTGTTTACTCAGGATGACGATTTACTTGCTGAAGCCACACAACGACAACGTACAGGTATCACTTTCAGTGGCATTATTTATGCCCATCAAAAAGCAGTTACAATTGGGCAATGTGTTCAAGATCTGGAGATGATTGCCGCAGCAGGTACTGACTCTGATGTTAGGACAAGAAGTTTAAATGAATTAGGACTTACGCAGGAAGCATGGAGATCGAAGGCTGACACAACTGGTCACGCATGTAGTTGCTCAGCAATCCTTGCTTCAATTGGTAAATCGTGGTCTGCGCTTCTTGCGCTCGCTCATTGAGACGAACCCAGACCAGCATGGCACAAGCAATATGATTACGCTGTGCCCGTTGTGAACGACATTGACAGGATTCAAGTCCGGTAACCTGTTTGGCTTCACGGTGAAACTGCTCAATCTTCCAGCGGATGGCACTTTCAGCACGCGTGGCATCCGCCGAATCTTGAGCGGGGTCGTTCGTGACCACATAGTCCGTGCGTTGGGTAGACAACGCAATCCGAAACAGCTTCACCTGATGGCCTTTAGGAAATTTCTTGAGATGAACCCGTTTGCCTTGTTCAGCCTCTTCATCTGTCCAAGGCAACGCATCAACGCGCTGGTACGCTTCATCTGGGCTTTCGGTTACTTGCCGATTCGTTTTCACCGGACAATAGTAAATCTTGTCCGCTTTTTCAATGGCTTTCATCACCTTGATCGTGGCATACCAGCTATCCATCAGCACAATGCGAAAGGGCAACTGCTCAACATGCACAATCGTGCGCCACATCTCAAAGAGATGGTCGAGTTTGCTATGGCCGTCCCGCTCCGGGTCATACACCCGGTAGTCAATGACCCAAAATCGGCCAATGTCGGGATTGACGTAGATACATGTGACAATCCCGATCCCTTTTATCACCTGTTTGGCATTGCCACTCCACTGTCGGCGCACCAGTTCGATGGCAAAGGAATGGCTTTTATCAAGGACCGTATCATCAAAGAGAATGTAGCCATTTTCAGAAAAAACCAACTCCGGACGCACCAGTTGGCGCAGTTCCAGCGGCGTGAGTTTGTTTTCTCTCATCAGTCGGTTGATACGGTCATGACTAAAATGTTCACTATGGTCAGCAAAGTATGTTTGCGTGTAATTGGTTTGGCTGACCAGCAAAAATTGACAGTAGTCCCAGTGTGTTAAATTTTTCATGCATACAATTATCGCAATTTCTCACTGTTTTGCGTAAGTCATAAATGGTTTGATTTCGTCTTTGCAGTCGATAAACCTTGCCGGGTCGAAGTCATGAATGGGTTGCGAAGACGTTTGACTCCCCTGATCATGGGCAGTGGGATTGTAATTGTGAACATGGATATCTCCTCCAGCGGTGTACTGGGTGACATTACCACTGTTCGTACCAATTACCGGTCCCTGCACCGTCCCCCCACTGACATGCGCAGTCCCCGTGTCGCCTGGCATCCTCTCCGTCGTGACGCGCTCCTCTGGGCTCTTCTAGATCGTAGGACATCTTCTGATTGGCTACGTCACCACTGGTTGTTCATACCGTGGGCAGGCAGCGCCTCAGCACACTTTCAGCGCAGAGGTTCGGGATTGCGGGTTAGAGGGACGGGAGATACTGATGCAACATAGTACAACTCTGCGTCCCCCAAGGTCGCTCGATGTTATACCGGTGGTCGAACCAGGTTCATTTATATGTAGTGCCGCCTTCAGTCGTTTCTCTGGCTTCCCGAATGACCAATGAAAGTTGAAAAATAACCGAGGTATGGGTGACGCGCCCTGGCCGAGTGACTGAAGCCACCGACTAGAACTACGAAGCCCGCCGTGGCGGGCTCGGGCAGGCCGCGCAGGCGACCTTTGTCGCTCTAGCCCGCGGGTTTAGCCGCCGGGCATGCGGTATCTGGATTATATTGTCCAACTTCATGAGGCGCTAGCGGAACGAGTAGCGCTCGCACCACCGCACCCGGTAACTTGCCCCGCGCCTCGTTCGTCCTACCAATGAAGTGCTGCAATCCTCCGCCTCGCCCCCGGCACCGCTGTTCGCGCCCGCATCGCTCCCCCACACTGCCCTCCGGCGCTGT
>DAOTUI010000052.1:0-22322 GCA_034437035.1 Chloroflexaceae bacterium | reverse complement strand
AAATGTTTTACACATTACGGAACCGTGTACGCCAAAGTGGGGAGAGTGTTCCAAATTTTGTCGGTTTTTCAGGCTCAAGTGGGATGAAAATTCCATTTAGTACCCTAAAAAATAAGCGAACGGTAAGTTAACTGGGATACGACGAAAAATTACAATGTAGCCCAGGCAATGGCAGTCGAGGCTGCAGAAGACTTCCTGATTTCTGAGGGGTACAGGGTTCTGTATGTTGGTCGTAACACTCCGCTCCCAGGTTATGGGAAGATTCTTGATGAAGGTCCTGATCTGGTTGCCGTGAAGCGCGTTGGGGATGAGGATCGTCTCGTCGTTATCGAAGCCAAAGGTTCATTCCAGGAAGCGGTCATCAATGATTCGCGTCTAACTACTGCAGGAGTTATAAAATGATCACGATCAACGAGAAAAAACTACGCGCCGAACTGGCGGAAGCCGAGCAGCGGTTCGCCCAGCGGCGCGTAAGCTGGCTCACCCTGGAGCCCGTGGCCCGCTGTCTCCACTGGTTAGGCGACCCGTCTGCGTCAGACTACTTTCGCCGGGCAGCCGCATCTGCTGCGCTGCAACCGGTTTCACCTGCACAACAAATGCAGGTTGGCAACTATTACCGTCTGGCTGGTGATGTCACGGCCGCCCGTGCATGCTTCAGCGAAGCATACACGCTGCTTACCCCCGGCGTAGCGCAACGTGACACCAGTGCTATCAGCCGTTTGATTGAGTGTTGCTTTCTGCTCAGGTATGATGCTGAGGTTGAGTCGTTGTTGCAACTTCTCCAGTCCCTTGATCCCCATCCCGGTCGCGTTATTCCGGTCGCGCGGCTGGCACATGCGCGGCAGCGCACGGATCGTGCAGCGGCACACGCGGCCGCTGAGGAATTTGTTACCCTGATCAGGCAGCATCGTGCGCGAATCTCGACAACTGGCGATATAACACTCTGGGATTGGTATGAATTGGCCCTGCAACTTGGTGCAGAACTTGAACGAGCATCTTCGGTTCGTAACGGGAGTGCTTCGGCCGTAGACGATGCGGTTGAACATGAGAAGCAGACCTTCCCCGTAGCGTCGGAGGCCGACGGACCATTTGGCGACCAGGAGCAGTATGCGGCCGGTCTCAGCGGCATGCTGCTGCGTGGTGCGCATCTTGCGGGTGCTGACTTCCACGAAGCCGATCTGTCCAATGCGAATCTGGTCGAAGCAACCCTGCCGGGAGCCAATCTCCAGCAGGCCCGGTTGCACCGCGCCAGCCTCTGGAAGGCTGACCTGCAGGCAGCAGATATGCGTGGTGTATATCTGGCCGAGGCGGTATTGGAAGCGGCGAACCTGCAAGGCGCACACATTGCCCACGCCGTGGGTACTGGTGCGAACCTGCGGCATGCCAATCTTCATACCGCTGATCTCAGCGGTGGTGACTGGTGTGGCGCGGTGCTTGACGGGGCGGATATGCGGGCCGCACAACTTTATGAAACCGATCTGAGTCAGGCCAGTCTGCGCAGTGTGAACCTGGCGGGTGCCAATCTGACGCGCACGATCCTGAGTGGAGCCGTGTTGCATGGCTCAATCATGCATACGGTGGGCTTGCACACAGCCATTCTGGAAGGAACGGATTTGGGTGGTGTCGATCTCCGCGAACATCATCTTCACCGGGCCTATCTCCAGCGCGCCATGCTCAGTGGAGCTATCCTGGACCATGCCGATCTCACACAGGCCACGCTGATTGGTGCCAGCCTGCGTGCAACCGACCTGCGTACGACGAAACTCCAGGGAGCCAATTTAGAACAGGCGGATCTGCAGCGTGCCAATCTCAGTAGCGTTGACCTCCGGCAGGTCTCGCTGCTTGCTGCGGATCTCACGCAGGCGATTCTCGCAGGAGCGAACCTACAAGGGGCGAACCTGCGCGAAGCGAACCTGGAAGGTGCCGATCTACGCGGTGCCGATCTGCGCGGCGCTGATCTGACCGATGCCCGGTTGCATGCAGCGTCTCTCGAAGGAGCTATCCTGCCTACAACGGGGAATACAACTGGATGACGCCAATACTGTACACAGGAGGCTGATGATGTTCGAGTTTCATGGCTGGTTTGTGGTTGCCGAAACGCCTGAAGATCAGGATGAAGGTGGTTTCGATCAGATCCTTGGGCCAGATGCAGAGACGGTGAGTCTGATCAGGATCTTTATGCCGTAGATATCACTTTCTTACGGCTTGAAGGGAAGCACCTACAGTGCTTCCCTTCAAATAAGGATAGGAGCAAGCCTTGATTCGATTGAGTGAACGCTACTTGTATGAACAGCTAGATTTTATCCAGACGCAAATAGCGCACGACCCCGGATGGGTCAGTCATGCGGCTGCGGGCCACATGCGCTACTGGCTCAATAAGCCGGATGCAGCCGCGCTATTGCGCCAGGCCGCTCAGCAGTATCACCGTCAGGCGCATCACCGTGCAGAAGAGTTGTTGCACATCGGCTATCTCTATTATCTTGCGGCAGATGATGGGTCAGCCCAGGCAGTGTGGCGACAGGTATACGAACTCCTCCAATCGCAGGTGGAAGTGCGCTCATCACCGGATATCTATAACATCGGACCGCTTATTGCGAGTTGCACGCTTCTCGGTGAAGATGCCCAGGCGGAGGGGTTTTTCGAATCTATTATGAACTTGAACCAGACCCTCTACCCACCACCGCCTGTCTACCGGCTTGCGGCGCGCCTCTCCCGCGCCCGCCGCACCCGCGATGTGGCGACGGCGACCGCATGTGTTGAGCAGTGTGAACACTGGATAAAACGTTACCATGATCGCATCGGCCTGCCGGGAATGATCGAGTCGGGCGGGTATCTGTGGCATTGGTACGATTATGCGCTACGAGTCGTTGCCACGCTGGACCCGGCCCAGGCTACCGCACTTGTGCCCGTTCACGTCCCCGGTGTACTGCTTCCGCCTCGCACACCCGAGGCCACACCCCTGGAGGTTGCCCTGCAACGACTGGAGGCCTACGCTGTCACCCACGCGGAGTGGACCTACTATGTGTGGCAGACCCACGACCATGTGACATTTCAGCACCTGACCTTTGCTGACGGCACCGTCCTGCCGATTACAGCGGTGGCGGATCTGGAACTGCTGGAAGCGCTGTGGGATTGCATCGAACTGCCCCTCAATGCGGGATGGACCGGCATGCACCGGGCGTGTGGCATCTACCGGCTCGATGTGGCGCAACGCCGCATCCGGCAACTGGCCGAGGTGGTTCAGGGATATGAATGGTCTGGTGATGCTGAACCGACTTCGTTGGAGGAGATGGATGTGCGACTACTGGCTGAAGACGCGCAACTGGTGGTGAATGTGTTGGACGTGTGAATCCGCTATCGCTGTCTCTGTGCTAGAGAATCTTGTCACCGCCGGGAACGAGTACATATATGCCCCACTCGTTCCCGGCAACCAGACCAGAAAGAAGGATTGTATGCTGCGTTTAAGTGAAGCGCTCCTGCGGGATGATGTCGCACGATTGCAGCACCTACTGGCGACCTATCGTCCTTCTCCCAGTGATCTGACGGCGCTCGGCCGGACGCTCTTCTGGCTGCAAGACCCGACCGCAGCCACCTATCTCCGTCAGGCAGTCACGGAATACACGCCTGATCCTGAGAATCCGAATATGCTGCTGCGAACTGGGCATCTCTGGCGACTGGCTGGGGAGTATGCGCAGGCCCAGACGTTTTGGCAGCAGGCGTATGCCACCCTGCATGACGCACTGCACCAATCACGCCCGGAAGCGGAGTTGTTTGACCACTTGCACTGGTTGAGTATGGCCTGCTTCCTGACCGGACGTGACGTCGAGGCGGAGTCAACGGCGCATCTGGCGGCAACTGCCGCACAACGAACGCAGCATGTGACACAGTATGCGCTCTACCATGAGCCCCCGCTGTTGCATGAACTCATCGCCCTGCTGGCGCGAGCACGACGTACCCGCACGCCGGCCCATGCCGCCACTGCGCTGGAACAGCTTATCACCGCCATCAAGCGCTATCACGCCAGCATCGGTGAAACCCGCCTCATCGAAACCAGTCGGTGTCCCCTCTGGGATTGGTACGATCTGGCGCTGACGCTGCTCCACGATCTCGATCCGGCCCAGGGTACAGGCTACACCCCGGTGCCTGTGCCGGGAGTACCGCTGCCATCCTTTGCTCTAGACACGAAACTCCACGAACGGGCACTGCACTATCTGCACGCCTATCAGGTAACGCAGGTGGCGTGGGTTTACTATGTCCTGGACTGGTCCCCGGAAAATGGCAATGTCGCATTTGTGCAACTCACCCTGGCTGACGGCAGAATGATCGCCCCGGAAACTCTGACTGACTATGAACTACTGGATGCCCTCTGGACTTGCTTTGAGATCATAGCAGAAGAAGGACTGATGGGCGGTCAGTACCATCTGGATGTTGCCCAGCGCCGGATACGTCGGATTGCCAGTGTGCTCAATGAGCGGGGATGGGAGGGTGCCTGGGAACCGGAGACGCTGGACGAGTTAATCGTCACGCCACTGCCGGAGCAGCAGCAGGAGGTGATTGAACTCCATCCGGATCGCCTGGTCATACATTTTGTCTACGATCATTGAATTGTACGAGGTCATCTGGCAAGAGTTCTTTGGTGCTGAGAACTACATACGCGCTCCTCGCGGGTCTATCCCTCTTTGCTGATATTGCTGCCCTATTGTACCATGCCCTACTTCAGGGAATGATCCGCGACAATGTTAACGGGAGCACCCAGAATGATTGACCATGACCGCATCTTCAAGGAGTTGCTGACCACCTTCTTTGTCGAGTTTATCGAACTCTTCTATCCTGAAATGCTGCACTATCTGGACACCAGCATGCTGGAGTTTCTCGACAAGGAGATCTTTACCGATGTCACCAGCGGTGAGAAGTTCGAGGCCGATATCGTCGTCAAGACCCGCTTCCGCGATACGCCCTCCTTCTTTCTGATCCTGGTTGAACCCCAGGCCCAGGTCCGGGACGATCCGCCCTTTCCGGAGCGGATATTTCGCTACTTTGCGCTGCTGCATTTCAAGTACCGGCTGCCGGTCTACCCGATTGTCCTCTTCTCCTACGACACGGCAGAGCGGGTCGAACCGGACAGCTACCGGGTGGCCTTCCCCGACTTTGACGTGCTACAATTCAACTACCGGGTCATCCAGTTGCGCCGCCTGAATTGGCGTGACTATGCCGGGATCGTGAATCCGGTCGCCGGCGCGCTGCTGGTCAAGATGGGGATGGCAACGGCGGAGCGCCCGGAGGTGCGGCTGGCGAGTTTGCGCACGCTGCCACCCCTGCAGCTCAACCCGGCCCGCCAGGAGTTGATACTGGGCTTTATCAATACCTATCTGAAGCTAACGGTAGACGAAGAAGCGCGCTTTCAGGCGGAACTGGCGCAGTTGGAGCCGACCGAACAGGAGAAGACCATGGAACTGATGACAATGGGGATGGAGAAGGGTATCGAAAAGGGCATGACGATGGGTATGGAGAAGGGTATCGAGAAAGGGATGGAGAAAGGGATGGAGAAAGGGATCCAGCAGGGACAGACGGACCTGGTGATCCTTCAGCTTAACCGGCGGCTCGGGACGCTGGATGCGCCGACAACCGACCGCATTCGGGCGTTGCGGGTACCACAACTGGCGGATCTGGCGGTCGCGCTGCTCGACTTCGGTAGCCGGGATGATCTGCAAGCCTGGCTGGATAGCCATCCTCCCGCAGCATCGGACGACAGTGAGACGAGTAACGGCAATACGTAATACCAATATGCCATCAAACCAGCCATCAACGGGAACGGACGCAATGGGCACAACGGCGGCACATTCCCGTTGATCATCTCTGCGTTCTCGGTGTTCTCTGTGGCGATGACAACACATCGGTATAACGACAGCAATCCGCTCTTGGAATGTGAAGGGAAGTGAGGAACTATGCGAGTCTCGGCACTGTTTGGGCGCACGCTGCGCGATATTCCCGGTGAGGCAGAGCATCCGGCGCATCAACTGGTG
This sequence comes from Chloroflexaceae bacterium, assembly GCA_034437035.1. Taxonomy (GTDB): domain Bacteria; phylum Chloroflexota; class Chloroflexia; order Chloroflexales; family Chloroflexaceae; genus CAKZQX01. The sequence continues at coordinate 16,299 of DAOTUI010000052.1, read as the reverse complement.
CTGCGCGCCGGTCTGGTGCGGCCGCTGCCGGCGGGGGGCTATGCGCTGCTGCCCCTGGGTATGCAGGTGCTCCGCCGGATCGAGGCGATTATGCATGCGGAGATGGCGGGCATTGCGGCCCAGGAGTTTCGCACACCCGTGGTGCAGTCCTCCGCAGCCTGGGAGCAGACCGGGCGCTATGCCGATTATGGCCCGCTGATGCTGCGCTTCCAGGATCGGAGCGAGCGTGCGCTGCTGTTTGCGCCCACCCACGAGGAGGCCGTCGCCGAGCTATCCCGCCGCGAAATCACTTCCTATCGCCAGATGCCGGCGCTGATCTACCAGATCCATACCAAGTACCGCGATGAACTGCGCACGAAGGGCGGGCTGATGCGCATGCGCGAGTTTACCATGCTCGATGCCTACTCGCTGGATGCGGATCAGGCCGGGCTGGATCGCGCCTATGAGTTGATCGGCGCGGCGTTTGAACGCATATTTGCCCGCTGCGGTGTGCAGTTTGTGGCGGTTTCGGCGGCGACGGGCGAAATGGGTGGACGCGAGGCGCGGGAGTATGTGGCGCTCTCCCCGGCAGGCGAGGATACGCTGGTTATCTGCCCGGCGGGCGACTATGCCGCCAACCTGGAGATTGCAACCAGCGCCGCGCCGCCGCCCGCTGATACGACCAATCTGCCCCCGGTTGAGGAGGTTGCCACGCCACACTGCGCCACCATTGCCGAACTTGCGCGCCTGCTCAACATTCCGGAGGCGGCGACGGCCAAGGCGGTCTTCTTCAACACTCCGGAGCGCGGACTGCTGTTTGTGGTGATTCGCGGCGACCTGGAGGTCAGCGAGACGAAGCTGCGCGCCATGGCGGGCGTATCGGCGCTGACCCCGGCAACCGGCGCGCAGATTGCGGCGACGGGGGCAGTTCCCGGCTATGCCTCGCCGGTTGGTCTGAGCGGTGTCACCGTGATTGCGGATCGATCCGTCGCGGCGGCGGGATCGCTCGTCGCCGGAGCCAACCGCGCGGGCTACCATCTGCGCAATGTGGTCTATGGGCGGGACTGGCAGGCCGGTAGCGTTGCCGATATTGCCATGGTGCGGGCGGGCGATCCCTGTCCCCACTGCGGTACGGCGCTGCGTCTTGAGCGCGGGATCGAAATCGGTCATATTTTCAAGCTGGGTACGCGCTACACCGAGGCGCTGGGGGCAACCTATCTCGATCCGAAGGGGGTGGCGCAGCCGGTAGTGATGGGCTCCTACGGGATCGGTGTTGAGCGCCTGCTGCAGGTGATTGTTGAGCAGCACCACACCGAGGCGGGCATTCTCTGGCCGGTAACGATTGCCCCCGCCGATGTTTACCTGGTCAGCCTGGGCAAGAAAGAGGCGGTGCGGACAGCCGCCGATGAACTCTACGCCGAACTGCAGGTCGCCGGGTTGCGGGTGCTCTACGACGACCGCACAGAGTCGGCGGGGGTCAAGTTTAACGATGCCGACCTGATCGGGTTGCCGGTGCGTCTGGTGATCGGCGATCGGCTGCTGGCGGCGCAGGCGGTTGAGGTCAGGCCGCGCCTGGGGGAAGCGGTCACGGTGGAACGCGCCCAGGCGGTGGCAGCGGTGCGGAACAGCCTGGCATCAATGTAGGATAAACAAATCTTCACCGCGAGATTATGGATACGGCCTACCGCGTGGCGGTGATTACGCGCGCCTATGGTCAATCGGCGCAACTGGACAAACTGGTGGCCGAAGTACAACAACTGGAGCAATAACTGACGGAGCATGTGGTGGAGCGCCTGCTGGCGCGCGATGGTGATGCTCAGGAGGAACTGCTCAACGGCCGGCTGGCTGCCCTACGCCTCTGTGTGCGCGAACTGGCCGGCATCGCCAAGGTGCAGGTGCCGCTGGTATCGGGGTAAGTTGCTATCTACACAAACAAGGATACGCTTCAGCCGATCCGCCTGCGGGCGGTTTGCCCACAGGCGGATTTTTATTTTATGTTCCTCCGCTTTTACCCCATGTTATAATAAACGGAATTGCGCCGCAGTCTGCATGGGCTATGATATGGTATAGTGCTAAACAACAGCGACAGGGTGTGCCTGATGCATAGAAAACTGAGTGAACCGACGAAGAATTAAGGAGCAGCGAGGATTATGGCTGTTACGCTCAAATCGCGCCGGCAGATCAAACGACTGCGCGATGCCGGCCTCCTGGTGGCGGATACATTTGCGATGCTGCGCGAACATGTCCGACCAGGCATTACTACCGCTGAACTGGACGCCATCGCCGAGGAGTATATCCGCAGTCGGGGCGGCGAACCAGTCTACAAAGGGTATGGCGGCATTCCGGCCAACCGCAAGCAACCCGGCCGCAAGCCCTTCCCGGCGACGATCTGCGCCTCGGTCAATAATGTGATCTGCCACGGTATTCCCAGCCGGAAGGAGCGGTTGCGCGAGGGCGATATTATTAGCGTTGATATTGGCGCGCTGTACAACGGCTGGGTCGGCGACTCGTGCGTCACCTATCCGGTCGGCGAGATTGACGAAAAGACCCGCCGATTGCTGGAAGTGACGGAACGCTGCCTGCTGCTGGGGATCGGGCAGGCGAAGGTGGGCAATCGGCTGGGGGATATCGGCGCGGCGATCCAGCGCTATGCGGAGTCCCAGGGCTTCTCGGTGGTACGCGAGTATACCGGCCATGGCGTGGGCCGTAACCTGCACGAGGAGCCGACGGTGCTGCACTATGGCGAGCCGCACACGGGCCAGAAACTGCTGGCGGGCATGGTGTTTACCATTGAGCCGATGGTCAACCTTGGCGGGGCGGAGACCCGGCTGGAGCGGGATGGCTGGACCGTTCGCACCGCTGATGGGGCGCTCTCGGCCCAATTTGAGCATGCGATTGCCATCACCGATGACGGGCCGCTGGTGTTGACGCTGGGCGATCGGGTACATTCGGTTGCAGAGATGAGCCAGTAGTTTGATCGGATCGCAGATTGTTCTGCCGGTCAGGAATGCCCACGGGATCGCGTAATCCCGTGGGCATTTGTGTGCAAGGACATTCCGGTTCGTGCCGGATTACGCCCGAATGACCGTTACCTGCCGCCCGTTGGCCGTGGTCGCCTCCTCGGTGGAGGTGCGCTCGGCAATGGGTGGCTGGTTGCTCCGCTGATCGAAGATGATCAGCCAGCCGCTCATCAACCCCAGCCCGGCCAGGTAGCTGTCGAGTTGTTCCAGCCCGGCCGTTAGCGGATCGCCCCGGCCGTTGCGCCAGACCTTCAGCTCAAGCCCTAACGTCACCGCGCCATAGCGCAGACAGAGATCCATCCGGTCAGTGCCAATAGCATACTCCCGTTCCAGGGTACCGCCGCTGTTGACCACCCGATGCAGGAAGGCCATCAGCACCAGGTGTGGCGCGATCTCGGCGTAGGGCGCACTGCGCAGGAGCGGCTCGCCATGCTGTCGCCAGAAGGCCAGGAAGGCCTCCAGGAGCTTCGGTGGGTCCAGTTCGCCGGTCGGGGTGAGCCAGGTGGCGGTAATGCGCGGGAGCGCGGCAGAGGGTGTGCCCGTCAACACGCGCGGCAGCACCTCACGGTAGATCGGGTTGGCAATCACCAGGCCGCCGCGCGGGTCCATCCGGCAGAGCCCCAGATCCAGCACGAACTGAATATCTTCAAAGGGGACAGTACCAAGCGGTTGCCCGGCCAGCATCGGCTCGATAATGCGGCGAACCCGCTCCTCCTGGAGCCGCTCGGCCAGACTGTCCAGGTGGGTGTCCTGGCGCTCGATCAGGCGCTCCTTCGCTGCGTCAATATGTGCCACATCTACCGATATGGCCGGGTCGGGAACGATAACCTCAACGGCCTGACGTGCCAGGGCATTGACCAGCCAGGGCTGGCCCTGGGTCAGCGCGAAGGCGCGCTCCAGGGCGGCGGGAGTGAAAGTCTGGCCGGTGTCGGCGGTGTGCTGGGCATAGAGTTCAATCACCTCTGTGGTGGTGAAGTTGCGCAGAGTTAACGACTCGACCTTAATATTGAAGGGGCCGGCGGAGCGCAGCCGGTCACTGCCACCAGAGGCAACCTTGTAGTCGCGCACATCGCGCAACCCGATCAGCGCCAGCGCATGCGGGAAGGCATCCGGTCGGTCGTTGTAGCCCGCGCGCAACTGCCGCAGCACCGAGATCAGCGCCGCATCCTGGAGTGCGTCAATCTCGTCCAGGAACAGGACCAGTGGGCGGCTACTCGACCGGGCCCAGGCGCGGAGCGCGGTACGGATTTTCGCGCCGGGTTCGGCGGCGGGCCAGGGTGGCGGCTGCAGCTCGTCCGGCAGCCGCGCCAGTGTATCGCTGCGCCACGAACTCAAGATCGCGTTTTCCGCCATGTCCGCATCATCGCTGAAGGGTGCGCCGACTTCCAGGGAGAGCAATACTGCTGTATACTGCCCGCCCGCCGTCAGCTTTCGCGCCAGGCTGAACATCGCGGTAGTTTTCCCGGTCTGGCGTGGAGCATGCAGTACAAAGTAGCTCTGCTGAGCGATCAGGCGCATGACGTCGGGCAGGCGCGCCGTGGCCGCTAACATATAATGGACCTCAGGCCGGCAAGGGCCGGCAACATTAAACCAGCGGGTCATACCAGGCTCCTTCTAGGCCTCATTGGGCGGTGTGTCCTGTTCGGCCTCGATCTCCTCGTAGTAGCGCGCCAGTCCCTCCAGCGTCATCTGCAGCAGGAAGGGCGAAACTTCGTTGCCCAAAGCGGTGCGGAATGCATTATGGTCCAGGGCAATCGCAGCTTGCCAATCCTCGGCGGCCACATAGCGCGGCAGGTAGCGGCGCAACTGTGCAGCCAGCGCTTTGCGTAGCTGCGCATGGGCAATGCTCAAGATCGCCTGGCGCAGGTACTGCACAAAGGCCGGGTCATCCGGGTCGGCAACCTCGGGCGGCTCGCCCTGAGCGGCGATCATCTGCGCAATCAGCCTGCGCTCCAGGTGCAGCGGCGCAAAGGCCGCATCCCGAAAGAGGTTAATACTGAAGAGCGTGGCTGCATTGGGATCCTGGTGGAATTCGACCGCGCGGCGGCGCTGTTCGCGGAGGGCTTTGCCGGCGGCGGCGATGCGTTCCTGCTCGGCCGCATCAGGTGGCGCGGCCAGCCAGGTGCCCGCGCACCGGGTCAGCGCCGCGGCATACTCGCGGGTGTCATGCTCCTCGGAAGTCTGATATTGCTCCATCCCCATAGTTCCTCATCTTGTTTGCGTATACTTGAGTCAAGAAGTTGACTTTCGCAGGTAAAACCTGTTAAAATATGGGAGAACAGTATTGTACCAGAAGCGCACCAATGGTAAATGCCTGAACGGGAGCATGTTCGGGAAAACGATTCCGGCAAGAGGGCGGTGGAACAGACCGACGCGCCTGTTTCGCCCCAGGAGAGGGAAGTGATGGGACATATGTATAACAATATCACCGAGTTGATCGGGAATACTCCGCTCGTAAAGTTGAACAAACTCAATGATACTCACGCCACGGTGGTCGCCAAGCTGGAATTCTTCAATCCGGCCGGCAGTGTGAAGGACCGCATCGGGCTGGCAATGATTGAGGCGGCCGAGCACGAAGGGCGTATCACCCCCGGCGAGACGGTGCTGGTTGAGCCGACCAGCGGCAATACCGGCATTGGCCTGGCGATGGTCGCCGCCGCCAAAGGCTATCGTCTGATTCTGACGATGCCCGAAACCATGAGCGTGGAGCGGCGCAAGCTCCTGCGGGGCTTTGGGGCAGAACTGGTGCTCACGCCCGGTCCCGAAGGCATGTCCGGGGCGATCAAGCGAGCCGAGGCTATTCTGAGCGATCTGCCCAATGGTTTTATCCCGCAGCAGTTCAAAAATCCGGCCAACCCGGATGTGCATCGGCGGACGACGGCCGAGGAACTCTGGCGTGATACCGACGGCCAGATCGACTTCCTGATCGCGGGCGTGGGCACCGGCGGAACGATTACCGGCGTGAGTGAGGTGATCAAGTCGCGCAAGCCGGAGTTTAAAGCGATTGCGGTGGAGCCGATCGCCTCGCCGGTGCTCTCCGGTGGCAAGCCGGGGCCGCACAAAATCCAGGGGATCGGCGCGGGCTTTGTGCCGGATGTGCTGAACACCAGCATTGTGGATGAAGTAATCCAGGTCAGCAACGATGATGCCTTTGAAATGGCGCGGCAACTGGCCCGCGAGGAGGGCTTGATGCTGGGCATCAGCAGCGGAGCCGCCGCCATTGCCGCCCTGGAGGTGGCGCGTCGCCCGGAGAATGCCGGGAAGCTGATTGTGTTTGTTGCGCCGAGCAACGGTGAGCGCTACCTGAGCACGGCGCTCTACCGCGATGATGTGTAGCGTCAGTGGATTTGATTTTAACTGACAAACCTTACGTCACGTCGTTAGTTCTCAACCAGGTGTTTGCCTGGATGACGGGTCTGATTCGCCTCCGGCAGGGTGGAAAAGAGAAAACAGTACCATGCTGCCGCAGGCGAAACTGGCGTTTGGGTCGGTCAACAGACTGAAATAAGCTGCACCGCGTAAATCCTGTGACTGACAAAAACACCCCGCCAGTCATAAACTGGCGGGGTAGCATACGCATCACGTTCGGGTTAACGTCGCCGTGGTCGGGCCAGCATGCTCAAGAGGAATACCAGCAGCAGCGAGCCGACAAACGCCCATCCCAGATCAATACTCGAGTCGCCGATGGTTAACGGCAGAATGTTGGACCATCCAAACTGGCGCACCAGGAGTGTTCCCACATATGCCCCGATAACGCCAATGATGATCGAGAACAGGAAGTTACTACGACGCCGGCCAAGCATGGCCTGGGCAATTCCACCACAGATGCCGGCCACTATCAGGATGATCACCAACTCGACAATATCCAACATGACGCCCTCGCAATACCGCGCCTGCGTCTAGCGGTCGTCCATATCGATAATTCGTGTGGGCGGTCGCCGTTGCCGCAGATCACGGCGTGAATGATACGGCTCTTCCGGAAGATAACGAGACGAGCGTTCAACGTGCCGACTTCCCGGCGTTCCTCCTACATCCAGGAACCGGGCCAGGAACCAGGCGATGGTAAAGGTGGGTATCGGACCCGTAAAGGGAATCAGGGCTTCAACGGCGGCTTTGTTGCGCAGGTTAGGCAACCCCATCCGATCCAGAACGATCCAACTGACCGGTGCCGCAAAGATATCCAGCGCAAAATCCAGCATATCCAGCAGGATCATCAGGGATAGCGGAACATAGTGCATTGTCGTAAAAAAATCGGCATCACGCGGTACCTGCAGCTTGCGGATGCTCTGGGCGATGGCTGCCAGCCCGATCACCGCCAGAACCAGACAGATCCCCATGATGAAGAGTAAAAATGATAATACTTCAGTTAAAGCTTCGCCCATGGCGTTCTCCCGTACACAATATTTTTACCTTTTGCTAGGACGCTGCCTCATGAGGGGAAGTTGCACGCAGTGCCGTGGGATGCAGCAGCAGCCAGATCAGGTAGCTCACAAGCGGGACGAGTATCAGCATGGTAAGAGTTGATAGCTCCAGGACCGCGCCAAAGCGGGGTTGCTGCATATCCAGAAAGGCGAGTGGCCGGATCAGGGGCGCGCTGACCGCGTAGAGACCCTGAAACACTGGATTATCCGGCCGGGCCGCCAGCAACTGCACCAGCAACCGCGCCAGCAGCAATCCTTCGCAGAGGCCCGCACCCCACAGCAGTAACCGGCGCGCCCAGACACGCCGGCGCGGAATTGCCTGCTCGGTTTGTGCAAATGGTGAATTTGGCGACATCTTACAGCATCTCCAACCACTACCCGGACTCTTACTGGTCAAAATTATAACAGGGAGTAGTGCCGGGGGCAACGCAAAATTATACGCAGGCCGGTTCTACAACCGGTTCTGTTGCCGGATCCGGCATCTCGGCCCACTTCTTCCAGCCATACCAGCCAAGCAAGATCACATAGTAACTCAGCATCAGCCAGAGCGGAATCGACGGCAGCCGTAGCGCCGCCCAGGGCAGGTCCGCCAGCAGTCGGGTGATCTCCGAGATCCAGGCGAAGGCCAGCCATGCACTCAACGCGATAAGCTGCCCCAACTTCAGCCAGAGTAGTCCCCCGAGCAGCGTTAGCGCACCCAGCAGCATCGCTACGGGCAGCACCGGCGCAAGCAGCACATTTGCCAGGGGCGAGATTAGCGATACACTGCCGAAGTAGTAGATAATGACCGGCAGCGCCAGAATCTGCGCCGACAGCGTCGCCGTAAGCGCCGGAGTGGTCCAGGCAAAGGCGAACCAGCGCAGCGGCGGACAGCGCAGCAGCCACTCCTCGATTGGCTGGGCAAAGGCAAACAGGCCGGCGGTTGCCGCAACTGACAACTGAAAGCCAATGTCCCAGAGGATCTGCGGATCGAGCAGGGTCAGGCCAAAGCAGGCCAGCAAGAGCAGCGACCAGGGCTCGCTCTGGCGTTCACCTGTACGGGCCAGCAATGTCAGGCTGGCCATAATTGCCGCCCGCATCACTGACGGCGTTGCGCCGACGAAGAGCGCATAGAGCCAGATCGCCGCCAGCAGCACCCAGAAGGTCGCCCCGCGGTTTAACTGCAAGTGTTGGGTGAAGCCGGCAAGCATCAGCGCAACGATGCTCAAATGCCAGCCAGAAACCACCAGGATGTGGGAGGTACCCGTCGCGGAGAAGCTGGTCGCCACTTCATCCGGGATGGAGGATTTCAGCCCGAGCAGCACACCGGCCGCCAGTGATGCCTGTGGATCGGGCAGGCTGCGCAGCAGGATGCTCCCGCAGTGGCTACGAAACTCCAGCAGTGCCAGCAGCAATGGATTGCCGCGCTCGCCGGGAAGCGGCTGCACCAGCGGCATATGCATCAGCGCGAAGATATTCTGGCGGGCCAGGTAGTCGCGGTAATCAAACTCACCGGGGTGTTCGGCAGCACGGGGCTCCTGGATCCGCCCCAGGAGTTGCACCTGTTGACCATAGCGGTAGGCCGGGTAGGGTGGCAGTTTGAACAACAGTAACCCTTCAACACGCACCGTGCGACCATTTATCTGTGCGGCCTCGGTCTGGAGGATCAGTTGCTGGCCCTCCTCAGTGCGCTGCGGGTCAGCATGAATAATGCCCTGGACAACAACATTGCCCTGGCCGGCCAGCAGCCAGACACCCCGCGGATTGGTCGGCTCCGGCAGACCCTGGTAGCGCAACCCGCCCAGCATCATGCAGAGCAGGCCCATCCCGACAAGGCGTGCATACCGGTTCTGGCGACCCAGCAGTGTGCTCAACAATCCCAGTGTTGCCAGTCCGACCAGCAGATTGGCAGCAGGCAGCAGGCTATCGGCGATAAGGATTCCGACGATCCAGGCAACGGCGAGAAAGGCAGGGAGCATGGCATGGTCCTTTCTGGCTGCGATGGTGTATCTATCCGGGTGCCCCAAAAAGTCCTCTCTACTATATACCGTACGAGATGCCCAAAAGAAACGCGCTGCGGAAAAGATTGTGCAAGAGTTACAGCATTAAAATCTATTAACATAATCTATACTACATATCGTCGAGATGATTAGCAGAAATGCATTCTATAAAAACGTGCAATATTTGCCGGAATCGGTATAATTGGGGCTACAAAAGCCATCACATGAGTATCGTATCGGTGGTGGCCCGGCAAACGTGAGCATTCGCGCACTGTAAACAATATCAGGCATGCTTATGATTATTCTGCGTATTTTTGCGACGCTCGGTCTTGTCCTGCTGATTTCGCTGTTGGGGTTGGCCGTCTATCTGGCGCAGCAGCCTACCCCCGTAGGGACACCAGTGATTGCCCAGGTTGCGGCGCTGCCGGGAGTCAGTCCTACCATGACAGTAACCGCGCTACCACCCAGTGCTACACCGCCGCCGCTCTCCAATGCGCTGGGTTGGTTTCCCGGCAGTGTGGTCGAGCCCAGTCCTACCCCGACCGTTACGCCCTCGGTCACGCCGACCGATACCCCCGGCCCGCGTCCTTCGGCGGGACCGACAATTGAGCCGCAGAGTTTCTCGGCCAGTTTTTCACCGGGTGGGGGGGCGTTTATGCACAATGTACGGACGGCGCTGGAGGCAAATGATGGCGCGCTGCGCTATGTTGTGATCGCACCGGGCGAGACCTTCTCGTTTAACGCGCAATTGGGGCCACGTCCCTATTTGCTGCCCTGGAAGAATGTCTATGTAAATCTGGGCAGTGTGCAACTGCCCGCGGACGATCTGCGAATCATCCCGGTGCGCTACAACCCGGCAGAAGCGTCGCCGTTGGATGTGAATGCAGATATTGCCAATCTGCAGGTAACGCCGCCGGCGCAGCCATGGGTTGTTGGGACGCGAGAGCCGGTAGCCACGCCACCACCGCAGCCAACGCTCAAGGTTGGCCCGCCGCTACGACTCGATCCGGGAAATCCGGCCCAGCCGGCGCAGCCCCGGCCGACCGTCTACATTTTGCCGGAGATACCCGCAGCGCCTGTGCCGGAGGAAGAACCAACCCAGGAACCGACCGCCGAACCACCACCGATGCCGGTGCCAATGGTTCCGGTACTTGGGGGTGGTGTGTGTGATCTCGCCAGTCGCTATGTTGTTGCCGCGCGTCCGCTGCTCCCGGATGAGGCGTTTAAGTTCAAACTGCATCCGAATGGTCTGGGCGGCGTGCGCTACCAGGATGCGGTCAGTATCTGGTTTGACGGCACCCCGGCGGAACTGGATCTGCGGATTACCAATACAACCGAGCACTGGCTGGTCTTTCGTGGGGATATTCAAGATGGGGACGTCACCATCACGGCCACCTTGCAGAGCCCCCCGGAGGAGATTGCTATTGACATAGATGCCGAGGCAGCCGATATGACCACCACGGCAACGGTAGAGATCTCGCCGACAGCGGTGAATGGTCCGACGGCGACCGTCATCAAGATCCAGGATAGCCAATAAGTCCTGCTTTTTTGATCAGGTATGTAGTAGACTGGGGAACGGCTTGACAAACTACTACCCACTTGACTATTATAGACGCGCATTTAAGCAGACTGTAGGTAAAGGGTTCTGGGCACGTTTCGTTCCCCTCGATGCTGTTCGTTCAGTTGCTACCGGATTCATCCAAACCGAGAGGAGGCTCCACTATGGCGCACCGTTTTGCGAGCTTATCGCGATTGCGCTGGGGCGTGCTGTTGTTGCTGGTTGGCCTGACGATTGGTTTCTTTCCCCAGTCGCAGGCCCAGACAGATGTACGTTATTTTCCTGAGACCGGGCACTACCTGCGCGGCGTCTTTCGGAGCTTTTGGGAGGGTAATGGTGGGGCCGATATCTTTGGGTATCCCATTACCGAAGAGTATGTCAACTCGGGTAATGGGCGGGTTACCCAGTATTTTGAGCGCGCCCGTTTTGAACTGACCGAACGGAATGGTCAGGCGTATGTTGAGTTGGGACGTCTGGGCAGTGAAGTGACCCAGGGGCGGGTCTTCCCCAAGGTGCCGCCAATCGAGAATACGGCGCAGCGACGCTATATTCCCGAAACGCAGCATATCATTCAGTATGGCTTTAAAGAGATCTGGGAGACGCGCGGAGCGGAGCGGATCTTTGGCTACCCCATCAGCGAGGAAATCTACGAGGTACTCGAGAATGGCGAGTGGCACACAGTACAGTATTTTGAACGCGCGCGTTTCGAGTACTGGCCTGATCGTGCACCTGGTCTCCGGGTGCTCTTCAGCAACCTGGGGCGGGTTCTGGCTCCACCGGAGTTGCTGCCCCCATTGCCGCCGAATGCGCCACCGGCCGGCCCGGTTGGTGCGCCACCCCCACCGAGTGCGCCGCCACCGCCGAGTGCGCCGCCACCCCCACCGAGTGCGCCACCGGCCGCGCCTGCACCTGCTCCCGCAGAGCCGCCAATTCCGGCCAGTGTCAACGCAGCGGTGACACCGTTGAGCGGTCCGCCGGGAACCGTGTTTGTCTTTGATGCCTGGAACTTCCAGCCGGGCGAGCCGGTGGGTATCTGGATCACGGCTCCCGATCAATCGACCTTCGGCGCGGATTTTCAGGTTGATGCGGACAACCAGGGCTCGATAGGCTATGCCGGGGTAGACCTGGAGACGAACCGGGATTTTATCGCCGGGATCTGGTCGTTTAATGCACAGGGTGTGCGCAGCGGCAACCAGGCTATTGGGTACTTCCGGATTGATGGGGGGGCCGGCCCGGCCGGTGGTCCGGCGGGTAATCCGGATCTCCTGGGGATTATTGCGCACGATGAGGTTGGCACGGTCGGGGACGCCTTTGTCATTCCGGTTGCCGCGCCGCCGGGGACGCCTTTCATTTTCCTGGCCTCCGGCTTTGGGGATGAAGAGGTCAGTAGCTGGATCACCACACCCGCTGGGGAGGGAATTCCCATCGATGAGTCGTCCATCTTTGTTGAGAATGGCACCGTTGAGGTGGATTTCAGCAGCGCGGGCCTTGGGATTGGGATCTACAGTATTGTTGCTCAGGGTCGCAGCAGTGATGTGACGCGCGCCGCCGGCTTTAAGATTACCAATGACTATGTGGCAGGGCCGGGGACACCACGACCGCCCAGTGTCAACGGGAGTGTCACCCCCGAAGAGGGCGGGGTTGGAACGGTGTTTCAGATCCGGGGTTGGAATCTGCAGCCCAATGAGGAGGTTGAACTCTGGGTGACCGATCCCACCGGGGCGTATGTGCTCTTCCCAGGTACTGGTCAGGCCGATCCACAGGGACGCGTCGGCTATGACCCGCCGTTGAACGTTGAGGGCAGCCCCGACCTGCCGCCGGGAGTGTATGGTATTCATTTCCGGGGCCGCTGGAGCGGTACGCGGATAGCGACCTACTTTACCTTTACGGGGGGTGGTGCGCGGGCAGTGCCCACCGGCACGACCGGCAAGTATCTGATCCGGCAACTGATGCCGGGGACGTTTACGCTGCCGCAGGAGTGGCAGGGCATCGCCTTCCCGCGCTAACTGACAGGACTTACGCGGTGTGCGTGCAAACGGACCGTTTGCGCTCGATAACGGCGTAGTTCGCCTGCGGCAGCATGGTACGTTTTTGTCTTTTTCCGAAAAATTTGGCTCTTCGAGCCAAATTTTTCGGAAAAGAATGTCCCATTCCGCCCTGCCGGAGGCGAATCGGGCCGTTTTTCCCGGCGAACACCTGGTTTGGAACCGACCGCGTAACGCGTGTAACTGAATAGCCTGAGCAGCGCGGAGAGGCTGTGAAGCAACGCGGGGAAACAGTGATGGTGGCCCATCCATGTTTCCCCGCGTTGTGTATTCCATACTTGGTATGTATGAACGGGAATGTTTCGGGTATAATAATACTATTCGACAGGCTTACAGACAATCGGTTGCCTGAGCACGGACCGGCCAGAGCATATGCACAGGTCGTGTTTCCGCACAACCTGTAACAGAACATATCTACGTGGGTTGATGTACCCGGCAACATCAGGTCTGATAGCGCCTGTCACCTGGTTGAGATACGAATACCTGATCGTCGAAGGTGACGCATACTGGTGTTCAGGCACAGTCTCCAGCCGCCTGAAACACATCGAGTCACTGGTGATACCGCACAGAGAAAGGGGGACTGTATGCGAACAGTTCGCGGACATTTCAATGGAAGTGTGATCGAGTTATTGGAAGATGCGCCAGTCGAGGGCCGGGGCTATGTGCTGGTGACATTCCTGGAAGGAGGGCTCGAGATGGCCGCCGCCCGGGGTGAGCGAACGCAGCGCGATGTTTTGCGCGCTCCGGCGGACTATGCCCGGCACGAGGAAGATAGCTATACCCGGTTTACGGTGGGCGCGATTATGACCCGCGAGATTGTAACGGTTCCGGCAACATGCAGCGTGGCCTATGCAACGCACATTATGCGTCAGAAGGGCATTACCAGCGTCATTGTCGAACCGGACGACGGTGGCGATTGGGGCATTATGACCATGCGTGATGTGCTGAAGCATATCATCGGGACAGATCGCTCCCCAGAGGATGTACTGCTCAACACGATTGCCTCCCGTCCGCTGATCTATGTCACGCCGGATACCAGCCTGCGCGAGTGCAGTAAAGTGCTGGTCGATGCAAATATTCGCCGGCTGGTGGTCAAGCAGGAGGAGCGACCTGTGGGCATTATTAGCGATACGGACGTGTTCCACTTTGTAGAGGAGCGCGGCTGGGGACCGTTGTAAGCTATGGGGTTGCGTCTGCCGGCATAGCAGCGAGCAACCTGAAGCCTGCGGGAGGTTGTACGAGTTGTACACCTTCCGCAGGCCTCTTTACTTCGCATACCTTACGCAGTCCCTGACCCGGAAGGAAATGTTGCCTCCGGCAGGGCGGAACGGGATATCCTTGCTGCCGCAGGCACGGCTGCTTTACGTCTGATCAAACATTTGGTTTGCACGACCACCGCGTACGTCGTGTCATTTTGCCGGCACAGTTAAACGTCCCTACCCCATGTTCTCAATCAGGGCATTGGCAAAGGCCGATGTGCTGGCCTCGCGTGCGCCGCTCATCTGGCGGGCAAAGTCATAGGTGACAATCTTGCTGTCAATCGTGCGTTCCATCGCGCCGATAATCAAGTCAGCCGCCTCGGACCAACCCATGTAGCGCAGCATCAGATCGCCACTCAGGATGACACTGCTGGGGTTAACCTTGTCGAGGTTGGCATACTTGGGTGCGGTACCGTGAGTCGCCTCAAAAATCGCGTGACCGGTTACATAGTTGATATTGCCGCCGGGAGCGATACCGATCCCGCCAACCTGGGCCGCCAGCGCATCGCTGAGATAGTCGCCATTCAGGTTGAGCGTGGCGATGACATCAAAATCCTCCGGACGGGTCAGCACCTGCTGGAGCATAATGTCGGTAATCGTATCCTTCACCAGAATCTTGCCCGACTCGATCGCCGCTTTCTGTTCGGCATTCGCGGCGGCCTCTCCGCGTTCGGCCTTGGAACGTTCCCACTGAGCCCAGGTGTAGACATAATCCCCAAATGCCCGCTCCGCCAATTCATAGCCCCAGTCGCGGAAGGTGCCCTCGGTGAACTTCATAATGTTCCCCTTGTGGACCAGGGTAATGCTGCGGCGCTGATGCGTAATCGCATACTGAATGGCGGCACCAACCAGGCGCTCGGTGCCCTCCCGGCTGACGGGCTTGATCCCGATGCCCACCTCAACTTCACCATTTTCCGCCTTGCCGGCCATCTGCTGAAACTCGCGCACCTTTCCGGCGGTGCCAAAACGCACCTTCTCAAAATCCTCCGGAAAGTTCTGCTGAATAAAATTGAGCACCTGCTGCGCTTCCGGCGTGCCTGCGCGATACTCAACCCCGCTGTAGATATCCTCAGTGTTCTCGCGGAAGATGACCATATCGACCAGGTCCGGCCGCTTGACCGGCGACGGTACCCCGTGGAAGTAGCGTACCGGGCGCAGACAGACATACAGGTCGAGCAACTGGCGCAGCGCCACATTCAGGCTGCGGATACCACCGCCAATTGGCGTCGTCAACGGTCCTTTGATGCCCACCAGATACTGCTGAAACGCGGCAACCGTTTCGTCCGGCAGCCAGGAGCCGGTTTCGCGGAAGGCTTTCTCCCCGGCCAGCACTTCCATCCACATCAACTTGCGTTTGTCGCCGTACGCTTTGGCCACGGCCGCGTCAAACACGCGCACGCCGGCGCGCCAGATATCCGGCCCGGTGCCGTCACCCTCAACAAAAGGCACAATGGGAATGTCAGGCACATGAAGCCGCCCATCCTGAAACGTGATGGGCTCACCGTCCGGCACTTTATAATGCGTGGCAGTCATGAACGTCTCCCTAACTTTCGAGATCTGTCACTGTTAGCTCTGATTATACCATCAGTCCTCGCCAGTCTGAACATATCGGGGCATGCCGTGCCGGCGACGACGGGCTGCCGGGTGACCGCCTGCAGGTGTTCTGGACGCCGGTGAGTGGTCCCGGCGCGGTGACGTTGGCCGACCGTACCGATCCGCAGACGACGGCAACCTTCGCGCAGGCGGGCACCTACGAACTGGACCTGGTGGCTACGGATGGGGAACTGACCAGCCGGGATCGGGTGACGATCACGGTGGAGCCGGACCCGGCGTTGCCGACCCCCGCGCCGCCGGTCCCGCCCGTGCCCGCGGCCCTCAGCATCCCCGGCTGGATTGGCAGCCCGGCGAACGCGACGACCATCTCCGCACCGCTCCCGATCACGCTGGCGGCGGGGATCACGCTCCAGGACGGCACGCTGGATTACTGGCCCGCCGATGATCCCACCGCCGTCACTGAAGTGGCGACGGGCCTCAGCGG
>DAOTUI010000051.1:0-18914 GCA_034437035.1 Chloroflexaceae bacterium | reverse complement strand
AGCGCGTACTCGACGAGGCCCTGGCCTTCTTCCTTGGCGAAAAAGCTGCGAAGCATGATAGTACTCCTTAAGTGATTGCTAGAATGTTACTTGCTATAACGACACGTTGACGTTCCGACAGGCTGACCTTACGCACCAGGAGTCAGGCCGGAGTTAATCTGGCTGAAGACCTGGCTGACCTTGTTACCGAGTAACGTCAGAATGCCGATAACAACAATGGCGATGAGAACCAGAATGAGCGCGTACTCGACGAGGCCCTGGCCTTCTTCCTTGGCGAAAAAGCTGCGCAACATTTGCATTCACCTCCTTTCATTGTGGATTTGGTCTGTAACGTTTTTCCTTATGATGTCAGTATATGCTACTTCCGGACGTAGCTCAATAGTCTTATGGTCCTAATACTTTGACGGTACTGTACGTAGTACGGTCGTATTCCGTTGAGCGATGGTGTTATGGGTGCTCATGAAGCAATTGTACCCTGTTGTCGGCATACCATGCTCAATCAATAACATTTAAAAACTATTAAGATTGAATATCTGCATATCATTACGCGGAAAGTGGGAACAAGAAATGCCGGATTATCTGATTTCCTGTGAGCAGGATAGTATCTGAGGTCGATGAATCAGCGCACGGTGGCCTGATTTCCTACCGTGCGCTGATTACCATATTGCTTGAAGGTTCAAAAACTATTAAAAAGAGGGAACTGTCCTGACAGAGAAGGTAGAAACTGGTCAGGGTAGTGGCACGGTTGCGGCAATGCGGGTACCCCGGCCAATCGCGCTCTCGATGCCAAATTCACCGCGCAGCAGCGCCTCGACTTGCTGGCGCATGCCGGCAATACCCATGTTACGCCGCTTACTCTCATCGGCGAGGGTTTCGCTGACATGAAAGCCGTCACCGTCATCTTCGATCACGATTTGCAGAATATTATCGGAAAGATCCAGAAGAACCCGCGCCTCGTGCGCATTCGCATGCTTGGCAACATTGTTGAGCGCTTCCTGAATAAAGCGAAAAATCGTGACTTCGTAATGGTTAGGCAGGCGACCTTCCACATTCTGAATCATCAGATTGACTTCGAGTTTGCTCTTCTCGCCAAACTGCGTGGCGAAACGACGCAACGTCGGTACCAATCCCAGGTCATCCAGCGTCATTGGACGTAGATCAAAGATGAACCGGCGGGTATCCTGCAGGGTGGTGTTAATTGCGCCTTTCAAGGCGGTTAACTCGGCACGCGCCTGATCCAGGTCAATCTCAAGCAGGCGCTGACAGATTTCTGCGCGTAGTACCAGGTTACTCATTGACTGGGCCGGACCATCGTGCATCTGCAAGGAGATGCGCAAACGCTCCTTCTCTTGTGCCTGAATGATGCCGGCAATAATGTCTTCGCTATTGCCATTCGCCAGTTCCCCATCGCCACTACTATTGCCGGCGGCACCAAGGGACTCGTCGAGAAGTTCGACAATGTCTGATAACTGGTTCTGCCGTGCCCGCAAATTATTCTGGCGAAATTGCAGTTGTTCCAGTTGACCGCGCATCATTTGCAGGCGCATCTGTACTTCTTGTGCCGCGGTATAGAAGTTCTTTATCTCAGCCTTGCTGTACTTATCGATATTAACTTCCAGGTCACGCACCCGGTTTGAAACGGAGAGTTCACGCTGGCCGAGTTTTTCGACATCGGCGGCACTCTGGCGCAGCAGCACTTCGATTTCATTCAGTTCGCGGCGGTTGCGGTCTTGTTCTTCGCGATAGGCATCACGGGTTGCCTCAAGCTTCTGGAGTAGCTCGTTGTCGGCCACGGCGGCCTCCTTACATCATGCACAATTTGCAAATGGACAATCGGTCAGGAGTGGTCGTCATTTGACCACCGATGCCCCTCATTATAGCAAACTCTGCCCCTATTTGATCAGATTTGCTCCCTGCGGGCTATATCAGGCCGAAACGCAACCGCCAGACGTTGATCAGCGCTTCGATGACAATGCGCCGGGACATCTTGGATTTGCCGACGCGCCGATCAGGAAAGATAATGGGAATCTCACCCACCCGAAATCCGGCTCGATAGGCCCGGTATGCCATTTCGATCTGAAATGAGTAGCCGTTCGAGCGCACCGCATCAAGGTCCAGGGTCTCAAGTACTTGACGCCGGTAGCAGCGGAAGCCTCCTGTGCAATCGGCGAGGGGCATTCCCAGGATCAGACCGGCATACAGGTTGCCCCCTCGGCTGATAACCTGGCGTACCACACCCCAATCAGTGGTGCCACCACCGCGCACATAGCGCGACCCCAGCACCAGATCATAGGTCGTTTCGGCCGCCTCCAGCAGATGGGGCAGATAGCCCGGATCGTGCGAGAAGTCGGCATCCATCTCAAAAATAAACTGCGCACCTTCGTCCAGCGACCGCCGGAAGCCGGCAAGGTAGGCCGTGCCCAGGCCCAGTTTGCCGGGTCGGGCCAGGAGGCCCAACCGCGGTTCCGTGCGTGCCTGATCTGCAACACATCTTCCCGTTTCATCGGGCGAGTTATCATCGACGACCAGCACGCGAAAACGCGGATATTCCAGCACGCGTGCGATGATGCTGTCGATATTTTCCCGCTCATTGTAGGTCGGAATCACGACGGTACAGTCGGCAACAACCGGATCGCGCCGATGGATTGGGCGAGGAGGGGGGGTGGTAATGGTTTCAATTGTTTCGATCATGGCAGAGCACTCCAGTTATTGGTTACACCTGCATGGTATTATACTTTGCGTTGCTGACTTGCACTACCACGCCATTGTAGGCGAATGGTCCTATTCACGACTAGTGCGGAAGGAATGGACGATACTATGGCTCACGCAGTCCGACAGCATACGGCAGCACGCACACTGCCGCTTATCCGTCTTGAACATTTGTGGGTGATACTGGCGTTGAGTATCGTCGGGGCATTTATCAGTCTGGTGCCGAATTCACCCAATGATTTCTGGTGGCACCTCAAAGCCGGTGAACTGATAGCGACCAGCGGTATCCCGCAGACAAATCTGTTTGCCTGGACAATCCCCGCTGATACCCCATACATCTATCAGAGCTGGTTGAGTGAGTGGTTGTTTTATCTGCTGTATCAACTGGGCGGACTACCGCTGATTGTGTTTGCCCGCAATATGCTGGGCCTGGGGGCGTTTACGCTGGTAGCGTATGAGGCCCACCGGCGTAGCGGTTCGTGGCGATTGGCGGCGGGTGTGGTGCTGCTGGCGGCGGCAATGTCTACCAACAACCTGATAACCCGGACGCAGAACTGGTCATGGCTGCCGTTTATGCTGCTGTTTATCCTGCTTGGACGCTATGCAGATAACCGATTGGCACCACGCCGGCTGGTTGTGCTGCCACTGCTCATGATCTTCTGGGTGAATGCTCATGGGTCTTTCATTATGGGTTTGCTGGTGACCGGGGCGTTTATGGTCGGTGAAACCCTCCGGCGTTTGTTGCGCCGGCCGCGCGCGCTGAGTTGGGAACGCCTGCGCCTGCTGTATGCCACGTTTGTAGGGATGGTTGTAGCGACGGTGGTTAATCCGCTCGGTATTGGTATTTATGGCTATGTGCAGTTGCTATTGGAAGATGTTCCCAGTCAACAGTTTATTATTGAGTGGCAGTCGCCAACACCGGATGGGATTGCGGGAACGTTCTTTTATCTTAGCATCCTGGTTGTCATTGCCTCCTTTGCATTTGCTCGCCGCCGGCCAGGCATTACCGATGTCATCCTCATCTGCGGCCTGGGGTGGCAGGCATTTAGCGGGATGCGCTATGTTGTCTGGTTTGGGATGGTGGCTATGCCCATAGTTGCGCAGAGCCTGACTGCACCCCGGGCGGTCTTCTCGCCGACAGGCAGTCCAGTGCGTCAGCGGGTTTCGTTGCGTGAGCGTGGCGGCGGTACGGTAGCAAATCTAGTTGTTGTGGGGTTCTTATTGAGTATGGTGATCCTGGTACAACCCTGGATTAAACCTGCGTTGCCCTTGCCGGAGCCATATCAGGCATTGTTTGCACCAGTACCGGGTGCGCCGCAGCTTTTCACTGCAGATACCCCGGTTGGAGCGGCAAATCATCTGCTGGCGGAACCCTGCGATGGACATCTGTTCAATGAGATGGGCTATGGTTCGTACCTCGACTGGGCACTTTATCCTCAGACGCAGGTGTTTATTGATCCGCGCGTCGAGCTTTATCCCCTGGAACTCTGGGAGGATTATATTGATCTGACACGCGGCCGCAATGTCGAGGCGCTGCTGGCGCAGTACGATATTACCTGCGTTATGCTTGACGTGTATCTCCAGCCGGAACTGGCGGAAACGATGCCCCAACTGGATGGCTGGCACCGTACGTTTGCAGACGAACGTAGCGAAGTATGGCGGCGATAATTCACGTTTCACATTAGCACGTTTCACATTAGCACGTTTCATGTTTCACATCTCACGTAGCTGGTCAGGAGTTCTGTTATGGCTCAATCAGATCTGGCAGGTATGCCACAGACATCGGTGCAGCAGGCAGTACGGCAGTTTCCAACACTTGATCATGTGTGGTTGTTTGCCGCAGTAGCGCTGATTGCCCTACGCCCACTTTTGACGCCCATCCCGCCCCACGACTTCTGGTGGCATATGGCGACGGGCCGTCTGATTGTTCAGACCGGCGCTATTCCTACCGTCGATCAGTTTTCGTATACGCAGGCGGGAGAGCCATTCTACAATCAGGGTTGGCTGGCGCAGGTGTTGATGTATGGTATTCACAGTCTGGGTGGCGTGCCGTTGCTGCTGGTGGTACAGGCCGCGGTCATTGCGCTGACCTATAGTCTGCTCCTCCTGTTGTGCATCCGGCGCAGCGGTGCGCTACGGCTCAGCGTGGGGGTGCTCTTGATGACGACCATGCCACTCTCGTTTGACAACTGGAATGTACGCCCGCAGACGTATGCCTTTCCACTGTTTGTTGCTTTTCTGTATATTTTGACGATGTGGCGATTGGAAGGCACGCCGAAAGACACTGCTTCCCAGTCGCTGCTCAAGGGACATCGGCTGTGGCTCTTGCCGTTGTTAATGGTCGTCTGGGTCAACCTGCATGGCTCGTTTGTCCTGGGGGGCGCGTTGATTGCAATGACCTTTGTAGGTGAGTGGCTGCGGCGCTTTATCGCAGATCGGCGGGAAGCGGCCGCCTGGGCTACCCGCCCCATCGGCGAAGCGGAGGATGTGCTGCGCCGTCCGCCGCAACCGGCGCGCCCACCGCTGATGCCGCTTTTTGTCTGGGGCGCAGTGACGGCGCCGGCATTGCTGCTCAACCCGCGCGGTCTGGAGGTGCTGGCCTATGTGCGCGATCTGCTTAGTACCTCCGCCGTGACCAGCCTGGTGACGGAGTGGGCACCACCGACTATCCGTGATTTAGGCGGGATAATCTTTTTTCTCTTTGTAATGTTCTCTGTTGCCGTTCTGACCTATGCCCGTCGCCGTCCTGACCTGGTGGATATGCTGTTTGCCGCCGCATTTTTCTGGCTGGCGCTGGGAGCGGTGCGCAACATTGTCTGGTTTGGGATGGTTATGACTCCGCTGCTGGTGGTGTTGCCGGCTGCGCGCAACCCGATGGATGCAGATACCCCGGTGACACAGACGCGGTTCCAGGGGCTGCCGGCGATGAACTGGGTGCTGATTGGGATTCTGTCACTGCTGCTGCTGCTAGGGTTGCCCTGGGTTAAGCCGGCACTGGATCTGCCGCCGGAGCTGGGGAATCTGCTGGATGCAGATACCCCGGTAGCGGCAACCGCATTTATGCGCGCGGATGTACAGCAACCGGAGCGATTATTTCACGCGATGTCAGCCGGCAGTTATCTGATCTGGGCCGCGCCGGAGCAATCGGTGTTTATCGATCCGCGCATCGAACTCTATCCCATGGAGCAGTGGCACGATTATATCAATCTGAATAATGGCGAGAATGTTGATGCGTTGCTGGCGAAGTATCAGATTGATGGTATGTTACTAAATAATGAGCAGCAGGAGGCACTGCTGGAGCATGTGCATGCCGATCCGGTTTGGGAAGTGCGCTATGAGGATGCACAGAGCACGTACCTGGTGCGCCGTGGAACGTGAAACGTGGGGCGTGAAACGTGCTAACGTGAAGTAGGGGGACATGCTACAATGCAGATGATAGTATGTCCCGCAAGTATCGCTGTGCGCCTTTGCGTAAGGTTTTAAATGAAAGAGAGTCATGTTATGACCTCCCTCATCTGGCTCAACCGCCTCTTCGATCTCACTCCGTAATGCCACCTCAGCGCAACTTTGCCTCGCGCAGCAACTCATCCGCCCATGCAGCCTCCGCTTCCGCCGGCGGGGGAGCGGGCGCGATGCGGTAGTCGATCCGCAGGTCGTACCCGGCGCGGTCGCTCAAGATAGGGGTCCATGCCGGGAAATGGTGTTGACATAATACATTGCCTCCACTACCTGCTATCTGGGTGGTTGCTGTGCCTGAATCATACCACCGCTGCCGCTATCTTTCCAGGAGGATCACCCCGGTTGTTCCATCCGGCAGGCTCCAACCGGGCAGGCGTAGCCATGTTGTGATGTTCCCCTTCCCGTGTTGCGACATTTGAACTTGCAACTGTTCTCGATCTGCTATATTCTAGTTTCATAACTTTTTGGTTATAATTGAGCAGGCCCAGGGGAATAGAACGTTCAGCTATTCCGCTCCTTCTTGACACAACTCGCATGGAAGCAGTGGGGCTTCCAAAGATGCCACGGTGAGGATATTCATGGAGCTACGACACCTGCGATACTTCGAAGCGGTAGCACGGCATTCGCATGTGACCCGGGCAGCGGCCGAGTTGCATATTGCCCAACCGGCGTTGAGCAAGCAGATCAGCCAGCTTGAGCAGGAACTCGGTGTTGCGCTGTTTGACCGCATTGGACGGAATGTACGCCTGACCGAAGCGGGCGAGGCGCTGTTGCCCCATGTGCATGCAGTGCTGGCCCAGGTTGATGCGGCCCGGGCCGAGATGGCGGAACGGGTCGGGTTGCGTCGCGGGCGGGCCGCAGTCGGCACCCCGCCAACGGTGGGTACGCAACTGTTGCCACATGCACTGGCGGCCTTCAATCGCCGGTATGCGGGCATTGAGCTACGCCTGCACGAGGCTGGTATTCAGACGTTGCTGGAACTGCTGGAGATGGGACTGGTTGATGTAGCGGTCGTAGCGCTGCCGGTCCATGATCCGGCCCTGACGGTGGTACCGCTCTTTACCGAGGAGTTGGTGGTAGCGGTTGGGCGCGAACATACACTGGCCTCACGTAATAATGTCACCCTGCGGGAACTCAACGGTGAAGGATGGCTGCTCTCGCCAGAGAATTACGAGTTGCGTGATGCGACGCTGAATGCCTGCCGGCGGGCCGGTTTTGCACCACATATTGTCCTGGATGGCAGCGAGATGGATACCCTGCTGCGGTTGGTAGCCGCCGGTATGGGCATTGCGCTGGTGCCGCGACTGGCAGTGCAGGGCATTATGGATCTGAAGGTGTTGCAGGTGAGCGATCTGGCGCTGCAACGCTCGCTGGGATTGGTCTGGCGCGGCGACCGAACCGCGTCCCCGGCGGCGCGGGCATTACGCGAGTTTCTGGTTGAGGAGTTGCGCGGCAATCAAGTTACCCTGAATGCCGCCGAGAAGGAGCGCACATCTTAGTCGAGACGCTCTAATTCAGATAAGGCTGCAAGCATCTTTTTCTCGCCTTCAGAAGTAAAGTTAACGATAACTTCCTCGTCACCTATAACGAGCTTGCTGCTGATGACAATACCCTCACCAAAGAGATGATGCCGCACCTGCTGGCCGGGGAAGAAACTCATTGCCGTCGGCCCGGCCGGGGTCCGCTTGCGCGAACTGTTGCTGCGCGCGGCTTTGCCGTGGGCGCGACTGGACGATGCCGCCGGGCCATAGCCGCTCCGCGGCGTGAACATGCTGCTCTGGGGGGCCGCAGTGGTCTGGCGGCGGGCAGGTTGCTTGATCAACTCCTGCGGAATACCGGCCAGAAAGCGTGACGGAGTGCTGGTATTGGTGCGCCCGTAACTGGTGCGGCGGAAGGCATAGAGCAGATAGAGTCGCTGTTTGGCCCGGGTTGCCCCGACATAGAGCAGCCGGCGCTCTTCCTCCAGTTTGTCTTTCTCGTCCATTGAGCGGTTGTGCGGCAGCAACCCCTCCTCCAGCCCGAGCAGAAAGACCACCGGGTACTCTAACCCCTTGGCCTGGTGCAGCGTGATGCAGGTAATCGCATCTTTCTCGGCGTCGAGTACGTCGATATCGGCGACGAGCGCGACCTCTTCCAGGAAGGTGGAGAGTTGCGTCTCCAGCGGGAGGTTGATATAGTCCGCCGCCACGTTGCGCAGTTCCATCAGGTTATCCCAGCGCTCGGTGCCTTCTTCCGGGCCATACTCGCGCTCGAGCGCCTCGTGGAACTGCATGCGCTCCAGGACCGTGTCGATCAGGGCAACCAGGTTATGCTGTTGACGTACTGCGATCAACTCATCAACCGTTTGCAAAAATGCCGACAGCGCATTGCGTGTCCGGCCATTGAAGGGCGACTGAACCTCCTCTGTCGCCAGTTCGCGCAGCGCCGGGTAGACGGGCACGCCCAGTTCGGTGGCCCAGCGGTTAAGCGTCTCCTCGGTGCGCACGCCGATCCCCCGGGGCGGCACATTTAGCACCCGCCCCAGGCTGATGCTGTCGAAGGGGTTATGCACCAGGCGCAGGTAGGCCAACACATCCTTGACCTCCTTGCGCTCGTAGAAGCGTGTGCCGCCAATAATCTGGTAGCGCAGACCACGCAGCATCAGCGCTTCCTCCAGCACGCGGCTCTGGGCATTGGTGCGGTACATCACCGCGCAGTCACCCAGGTGATACTCGCCGCCGGCCACGAGTCGGGCGATCTCGTCGGCGACCCAGCCGGACTCGTCGTTCTGGTCGTAACCCTCGTGGATCGCAACCTGAACGCCGGCACCATTCTCGGTCCAGAGTTGCTTGACATGCTTGCGCTGCGCTCCCTCGCGGATCACCGCCTGGGCCACATCAAGGATGGCCTGGGTGCTGCGGTAGTTCTGCTCCAGCAGGATGACCTGCGCTTCGGGATAATCATCCTCGAACTGTAAGATGTTGCGGATGTCCGCGCCGCGCCAGGCATAGATACTCTGGTCATTATCGCCGACAACAAACAGGTTGCGCCGTGTTGCGGCCAGTTGCTTGACCAGCACATACTGTGCGCGATTGGTGTCCTGGTACTCATCCACCATCAGGTAGACATAACGCTCCTGGTGTTTTTCCAGGAGCGGCGGATGTTGATCGAGCAGGCGCACCGTTTCGACCAGGAGATCATCAAAGTCGAGCGCGTTGGCCTCGCGCAGCAGCGCCTGATAGCGCTCGTAGCAGCGGAACACAATCTCCTCGTAGTAGGAGGCGCGGTTGTAGCGGGCATACTCCTGCGGGCTGACCAGTTCATTCTTGGCGCTGGAGATGCGCCCCTGGATAGCACGCGGCGGGTACTGCTTCTCATCCAGGTTCAGATCCTTCAACACGCGGCGCATCAGGCGTTGCTGATCATCGGCATCATAGATCGCAAAGTCACGTTCGCGCCCCAGATGAACGATATCGCGGCGGAGAATGCGCACACAGACGTTGTGGAAGGTACCGATAGTCAGCGCGGCGGCGCGTCCGGCACCGACGAGCGCTTCCAGCCGCTCCTTCATTTCGCGGGCGGCCTTGTTGGTGAAGGTCACGGCGAGAATGTTGAAGGGGTCCACGCCGACCTGCTCGATCAGGTAGGCGACGCGGTGGGTGAGCACGCGGGTTTTGCCGCTCCCCGGCCCGGCCAGCACCAGCACCGGGCCGTCGATTGCCTGGACTGCCTGCCGCTGCGCCGGATTCAGATGTTCAAGAAGGGCGGTTGTCATTGCATGCTCCCCCTGCGTTATGCGCACATCTGCGCGACTTTTTCCTGATCGCCGGTACTATAGAATGTTCACGCCGGGTTGTCAAGACGAGCCGGCGCTACGACTCGTCCAGCCGCTCGGTTGATTGCGACGCCGTTGCCGGCGGCCTGGATTGGGTCTGCTCCGTTTTTGCGCGTTCTTCCGCTTCCGCATCCAGTCGTCGCGTCTCCGCCTGTTCCGTCCGCACTTTCTCGGCGCGCAGGTGGTCCTTTTCCGCCTCATTCGCCAGGGCGTTATCAATCTCGGCGACTAACTCAGTGTAGACCGGCTCTGAAATCACGCCATCTTTGACCAGATCAGTCACCATTACGCGTTGGGCGCGCAGCCCTTCGCGCCAGGCATCATCAATTTCGGCAGCATGCAGTTCCGGCTGTTTGTCCAGCAGTTGATGCTGTGCCTCAGCGCACTGTTCGATCCGGCGATCAAACTCGGCTGCCAGATGCTCCCAGGTCCGCGCTGTAATGACGTTCTCCCGATAGAGTTCATGCACCCGGTCCCGTGCCGCCCGCGCCGCAACCAGTCGCCCATGCCGGCGCTCATACTCAACCCGTGATTGGTCACGCTCAATCAGTCCCTCTCGTCTCAGCAGAAACTGCATCGATGTGCCCTGCCCCAACAGCGTGAACAGCACCACGCCGAAGGTCATCACCTGCAGCATATTCCCTTCGGCAAAGTCTTCGGTTGCCGTAAGCGGTAAACTCAGCGCCAGTGCCAGGCTGACCGCGCCGCGCAGCCCGCCCCAGACCAGGACATTCTGGTAGGACCGTGACACAAACTGCTGCCGCCAGTTAACCACCCGTGACAGACCATACACCACCAGCGCGCGGGTGCCAACGGTCGCCACCACCGCAACGATGATCGGCCAGAGGTGGGTCAGAATGCCGTTTTCGCCCAGAAAACTCACCTGTAGCCCAATCAACAGAAAGACCAGTGAGTTGACCACGAATGCCGCATACTCCCAGAAGTTGAACAGCACAATCCGCGTGGTTGGCGACATGCCGCGCGTGCCGACATTGCCGTTCACCAGACCTGCGCCAACCACCGCCAGCACGCCACTGGCAGCCAGTCGCTCGGCAATGAGATACGCGCCAAAGGCCAGCACGGTGGTCAGCAGTGTCTCGATCAGGTAGTCGTCAATCCGCGCAATCAACAGCGCAACCAGCCAACCCAGGACTAACCCGATGGCAATACCGCCCACCGAGACCAGCAAGAAGTTGAAAATTCCCGCCAGAAACCCGCCATCAGCAACCGGCAGCGCACGCTCGCTTATGCCCACGGCGGCCGCCAGCAGCGTGAAGAGCACCACGGCGGTTCCGTCGTTGAAGAGGCTCTCGCCCTCGACCAGAACCGAGAGCTGCCGGGGCGCACCCAGTGAACGGAAGAGCGCGATAACCGCCACCGGGTCCGTTGCCGCAATCAGCGCGCCAAACAGCAGGCCGCTCATAATCGGGATCTGCACGCCGACGGCGACAATGCCCCCGATCAGAAATGTCGTGAGCAGCACCCCCGGAATTGCCAGGGTGAGAATAGGCAGCAGCGTTGCGCGTAACCGCGAGAAATCCAGGTGAAACGCGGCTTCAAACACCAGCGGTGGGACAAATAGGGCCAGAATAAGATCATGGGTCAGGGTAATGTCCAGACCAATTGCTTCTGATGGAAAAAATGTCAGCAGCAGCCCGACAACCACCAGCGCGACCGTGTAGGGTAGCCGCAGTGGGCGCACCGCAATGGCGACAATCGCCGCGATCACCAGCAGTTCGATAATACCGGTTTCTGTTGCAAGAAATCCTTCCAAGGATTAGCTCCTCCTTCATTTGCTCAACGTCAGGTCGGTCTGCGCCAGCGGCGGCGAATCCTGTGCCGGAGATTGATCACCGTATCGGTCTCATCGACAATCTCGCCCGTGATAACCTCCAGCACATCCTCCAGCGTGACAACCCCGGCAGTTCCGCCGAACTCGTCCAGCACAACCATTAAATGTTTGCGCGTCTGCTGGATCAACTCCAGCAGCCGGTCGGCCCGGATACTCTCCGGCACAAAATGGGCTTCATGCGCCAGGGCAACCACGGGTTGGTCATACTTCCCGGAGACCATTGCAGCGAGCAGTTCATTTTTGTAGGCGATCCCGCGCACATCGTCAATCGACTCGCCAATGACGATAATGCGCGAGTGCTGCGACTCCAGGATATCCTGCTTGACCTCCTCCAGTGTGCTATCGCTCTCGAGATAGGTCAGGTTGACCCGGGGCGTCAGAATATCATTGGCCGAGAGATCGTTCAGGCGGAAGATGCGCTGGATCATCTCCGACTCATCACTCTCGATAATGCCCTCCTGCGAGCCGATATGTGCCAGCAGGCGGATCTCGGCCTCGTTGGTAGTCGGCAACCGGGTACCGCGCGTGATGGGGGAAGTGAGGCGCTCGATCATCCAGACCAGCGGCGTGAAGAAAAACGCCAGCCAGAGCACCGGCCGGGCGACAATCAAGCCGATGCGCTCGGCGTAGCGCTCGCCCAGCGTTTTGGGTATGATCTCCGAGAAGATAATCACCAGGAAGGTCAGAATCCCCGACACAATCCCCAGCGACTCACTGCCCAGGGTGCGCGTGGCAACACTGCCGACGATAATACTCCCGACAATATTGGCGATATTATTCAGAATGACAATGGTTGCAATTGGCCGGCTCATATTCTGCCGGATCTTGAGCAGCGCCAGGGCGGCCACCTGGCCCGACTCGGCCAGTTGGCGCACCCGGACGATGGACACCGAGAAGAGCGCGGCTTCGCTGCCCGAGAAGAGCGCCGAACTTACCAGGACAATCGAAATTGCCATGATTAACTGAGTCATGGATGGCCTCAATTGCTAATGTCGGAAGTGAACAAAGATGCGCCCGAAATTGCGGTCATCCTTCTCCACCCGATGATACAGGCGGCGAATATGCGCCTGGTTCAGAAAGCGTAGCACGCGCTTCTTCAACTGACCACTCCCTTTGCCGGGAATGATCTCCACCAGACTGATGCGCCGATCCAGCGCCTCCTGGATAACCCGGTTGAGTTCGGCGTCGATTTTGTTGCCACGGTTGTAAAT
Source organism: Chloroflexaceae bacterium (assembly GCA_034437035.1). GTDB lineage: Bacteria > Chloroflexota > Chloroflexia > Chloroflexales > Chloroflexaceae > CAKZQX01. The sequence continues at coordinate 5,869 of DAOTUI010000051.1, read as the reverse complement.
CTCGTGTAAATCCAGCTTGATTTTTGCCATGAATATCTCCCGGCAGGCGGAACATGCCCGGCACATGTGCCGACGCCTGCTGTGGTACAAGCGGAACCGCGCTAATGTGAAAGTGAACCAAATTGTTTGCGTTATGGTACCACGAGTCTGTTACAATAATATCGGAGGGGACAAACAGGTTATGTCATTCATGCGTGTAACCTGTCACCGTGGCAACCGGTTCATTGTGTGAGGGATGTTTGCCCAGGGCCCGCGCACCTCCGTTAATTACCCGACACTGCCGCATAGTGAGATGCGAGGACACCGTATGATACTTGACCAGCCATGCACCACCGATGATCTGCTTGCCGAAAATGCCCGCCTGCGCCGTGAACTTGATGACTACCGGCAGATTGTCGATCAGCTCCCGCTGGGGCTCCACCTCTACCGGCTTGAAGACCTCGGTGATGATTATTCGCTGCGGATGCTCTATGCCAATCCCCAAACCGAAGCTCTGACCGGCGTTGCCGTGACGGAGGTTGTCGGCAAAACGCTGGACGAGAATTTTCCAGGACTGCGCGAACAGGGTGTCCCGCAGACGTATGCCCAGGTTGTGCGTTCGGGGGAGCCGCTGGTGCTGGAGCAGATTGTCTATGGCGATAACCGGATCATTACGAGTGCGTTCAGTGTGCGGGCAATACCGTTGCCCGATGCTCGTCTGGCCGTTACCTTTGATAATATTACCGAACGCAAACGCGTTGAACAAGAAATCCGTCATCTGAATGCCGAACTTGAACTACGGGTTCACGAACGGACATTGCAACTGGAAGATCTTAACAGCAATCTCCGCAGTGAGATCACCGAGCATATGCGCAGCGCTTTTCGCAAGCGTGCCCTGTTGAATGCCATCCCCGACACCATCCTGCATATTAATCGCAACGGTGTATTCCTGGATTATCTTCCCGCCGACGATTTTGCCCCGCTCCTTCTACCCGATGTCTTTCTAGGCAAAGCCGTGGACGAGGTGCTGCCCCCCGACCTGGCGCAACAGATGCTCACCTCGCTGGAAGCGACGCTGGCGACAGGTGCCCTCCAGACCTACGAATACAGCCTGCCATGGCGCCTGGGTGAATATCTGGTTTCCGAGGGCGTATTGACCTCCGACCAACTGGCGACCGCGCTGACCGTTCAGGCCCGCCTGCGGGATCAGGGCCGCACCGTCCTGCTGGGGGATCTGCTGGTTGAGGGAGGCGTCATTGATGCCGACGAAATTCAGACCTTCCTGGAGCGGCAGACTGCTAATGGCGATTTGCGCTTTCTGGAAGTGCGGGTTGTGCCCAGCGGCAACGATGAGGTGTTCGCCATCATCCGTGATATTACCGGGCGCAAGCAGGCTGAGGCGCATGTGCGCTACCATGCCAATCTGCTTGATAGTGTTTCCGAGGCGATCTTCTCGATCGATAACACCTTTACAATTCGTAGTTGGAACCGCGCTGCCGCAACCATTTATGGCTGGACGGCGGAAGAAGTGGTGGGCAAGCGGCTCCATGAGATCGGCCTGACCATGTTTGTCACAAACCGGAGCGAAATTATGGCTCTGGATCGGTTGCTGGAGCATGGACAGTGGCGCGGTGAGGGTGTGCAGCGGCGTAAGGATGGCACAGCGATTGACATCCTCATCACGATTTCGCCCCTGAAGAACAGCCTGGGGCAGCCAGTGGGCGCTGTTGCCGTCCATCGCGATATCACCGAGCAGAAGCGGGCCGAGAAAGCTCTCCGTGAGAGTGAGACACGCTACCGGATTATCTCCGAAATGGTCTCAGATTTTGTCTATGTATATGATGTTGAAAACGATGGTTCAATGGTGAAAAATTGGATGACTAAATCTGCAACGTGCATCACCAGCTTTTCGTTTGCGGGTATGATGGGAGATTGGCGGCGGTTTATCCATCCCGATGATCTGCATATTGCCATCCAGAGCTACGAGCAACTGCTGGCGAACCAGGCAATTGCGGTGGAGTTTCGCGCGATCACCCGCGATGGGAAGACATGCTGGCTACAGAGCCATAGCCAGCCGATCTGGGATGCCGAGCAGCAGCGTGTGACCCGGATCTATGGCGCAGCGCGTGACATCACCGAGCGTAAAATGGCGGAGGAGGAGTTGACCAGCGCTTATGCGGTCCTGGCCGATCTGAATAGCCGGCTGGCGCAGAGCCGTGATCTGCTGCGCACGCTCTTCGATGGCCTGGAGGACGGAATGGTACTGCTTGACGGTCAGGGAATGGTTCAAACGATCAATCGTGCGCTGGCGGCGTCGCTGAATAGCGATCCCGAGGCGATTGTGGGTCAGTCCTGGCTGACCATCTGTACACAGGTCAGACCGGCATTTCCGGGGCATGTGGTTTTGCATACCCTGCATACTCAGCGCGAGTACCGCCGCCGTGAGCGGGTCACACGCGCCGATGGACAGGTGCGCATCCTGGATATGCGTACGCTGCCCCTGCTCGATACCGGTGGTCAGATTGTGCAGGTGATTGTGCATATCGTCGATGTGACGGAGCGGCTGGAATTAGAAGAGTTAGCGTTACAGCATGAGACCTTTGTCGCCAGTGGTAAGCTGGCCGCTACCATTGCCCACGAGGTCAATACGCCCCTCCAGGCCATTCAGAATTTTCTCTACCTGACAAAACATGCCGATGCTGCTAAACGGGAAACCTACCTTACGCTGGTTAGCGCCGAAATCGACCGGATTAGTTCAATTATGAGTCAACTGCTGGATCTCTACCGGAGCGAAAACCCGACCAGCGTTGACACAATTGACATAAACGGGTTGATCCAGCGGGTGCTCCTGCTGACCAGCGGCACGCTCTCGAAACATCGGATCACTGTTGAGCGCCATTTGCTGCCCGATCTGCCGGCGCCGGCGGGGCGCACCGACCAGTTGATCCAGGTGTTGCTCAACCTGATTATGAATGCCGTGGATGCGATGGCCGACGGCGGCACCCTGCGACTCACGACGGCGGTATCAGATACAGCCACTCCGCAGGTTGTCATCGAGGTGAGCGATACGGGTAGCGGCATCAGTGACGAGGTACGGGAACGTATCTTTGAGGCCTTTTTCACCACCAAAGCCCACGGCACTGGCCTGGGGTTAGCGATTATTCGTAAGATTATCGGACAGCATAACGGAACCATCACGGTTGATAGCGTGTCGGGTAGTGGCAGTACTTTTACCATCACGCTCCCAACACAGAATGAGCCGGAAAGAGACATCGTACAAGGACAGTGAGGCAGCTATGAATGCACATATTTTAGTTGTGGAAGACGACGCGACAACCCGTATGTCAATCGTTGCTATCCTCGATGGCGTTGGGTATGACGTTGCGGCGGCGGTCAACGGCGAGGAGGCGATTGCGCTGTTGCAAGAGGCCGCCGACTCAGGCCGTTCCTTTGACGTGGTTGTCACCGATATCCGTATGGGTACCGTTGATGGGGTCGAGGTGCTGTATGCCGCGCGTAAACACATCCGCCCGCCGGAAGTGATTATCTTGACCGGCTATGGCACAATGGATACCTCGATTGCCGCTCTGCGTGCGGGTGCCTATGATTACCTGATTAAGCCCTGTAAACCTGATGAACTGTTGAATTATGTAACCGGTGCAGTTGAACGCCACTATGCTGAATTGCGCCGCGAACATGCTATTCGTATGATCACCCAGGCCATCGGACAACTGCACGATGACGATGTCCCGACTCCGGCAACCGGCCCGGAACCGCCATCAGTCAATCCGGAGCCGACTGAGGCGCGCGCGACCGAACGCTATCTCCAAATCGGGGAGTTGCAGATCGACACCTTTCGGCATACGGTCAGCCACAACCAGCAGATAATCCATCTGACGCCGATTGAGTATGATCTGCTGGCATGCCTGGGGCAGGCCCAGGGGCGGGTTATCGGTTACAGCGAGATTGTGCAGCAGACGCATAAGCATGCGGCGGACAAGACCGAAGCGCAGGGATTACTGAAGACCCACATTCAGAATCTGCGGCGCAAAATCGGTTCCGACTATATCGTGAGTGTACGCAGCACCGGGTATATGCTGGTTGATCCGGCCCAGGAACAGGACAACCTCGAAGTACCCTGCGCGGTGCTGCCGGAACGCTACTGATACCTGGACAGGGTTGCGCATCAGGATGGGATAGGGACGCACTGCTGCGCGTCCCTAGCGGAAAGTCTTACCTCTACGCGCCTCTTCTCACCGCTTTCTGCTCAAAATCTCTCCCCAATTCGATCTCATCATATCGCCACATTCTTCGTATAATTGAACCTGCAACAGCGTTGCTCACCGGCTGGTAGAACTGTGCAATTACCACGTCTGTGAGCCATTCCCGGTCTTCAGAGGCAGGAGTACTACAATGTCAAATCATATTCTCATGTTTGCCGATGACCAGTCTCAACTACGACACATTCAGAGTGAACTGCAATCGTATGGTCTGACCGTCGATGTTGTCAATAACAGTAGTGCCGGTCTTTCCACAAACAACTGGAAATATGCCGATGTTATTGTTCTCAATGGAGATCAGGTGGAAACAAACGATTACCGGCTGTGTCGTAGCTTTAAAAGTAATCCAGCCACCGCGCACATTCCGCTCATTCTGGTGTCGCGTCGTGATGAGTCGAGCGCGGTGCTGGCTGCTTTCCATGCTGGTGTGCAGGATTATATTATCCAGGATATTTTTACCACGCATAACCTGGTGGAATCACTGCGCTGTCTAAACGTACTGTAATTGTCGCATCATCCACACAATCTGTAGGAGCAATTGTAGCTCAACAGAGCAACGTTACACCTTCGCCAACGCCCGACCCTCTGAATATACATCTGCCAGGCCAATAATGCGACTCTTCCCCCATCGCATCAGTACGCCATGCGCATATCACGGCGTGCTGATGTGGTGGTATACGCTGGTTATAAACTGCACTCGGGTGCTGCCCCGTCTCCCCATTCAGCATATTGTTCCGTATGACTCACCGTTCGCTTATTTTCGGAACGAGTTCATAAAAATTCCCCACGAGCGGATCAAAAACGGACACTTGGGAAGCATCTCGCCCCACATGGTGACGAAAATTGCAGAAATGTTTTACACATCACGAAACCGTGTACGCCAAAGTGGGGAAAACGCCCCAAATTTTGTCAGTTTTTAAGCCTCAAGTGGGGTGGAATTTCCATTTAGTGCCCAAAAAAATAAGCGAACGGTGAGGATAATACTGTCGTCCAGATAACAGCCGCCCAGGTAGTAGTAGCCGGCCAGATAGATATAGGCCAGGTATCAGGACCAACCGTACGTACACCGATGAATGTAGATCCCCAGTCAGTAATTAATGCAGCAGTGGCCCGCCAAATACCACCTGTCAGACATCCACCCGGCCACTGCTGCGCCCCTACCGCTGGGGGCATTATAGCAGGATACCCCAGGCGTTGTTGGGGGGCAGCGCGGCTCCTGGTTCACACCATGAACCGGATATGCATACCTGTCCGGATTGGTTTCCTCCAGGCGTTGGGCGGAATTCTCCTGCTGCTGGGTCGGCGCACCCGCGCTGCGGAACACCTGTGGTACACAACGTGTGTCATAGTGACACATACCAGGCGGGAGAGGCCGGATCGTGTGTGTCGCTACGACACTTGATATGGGCGTTCTGCCTGTGGTATTGTGTCACTATGACACAGATAAGGCCGTGAGGAACATCCTATGTCGCAAGTTGATACGCCGGCTCTGCCCGAATGACCGCAAGTAGCTACCTCGCCCGCAGACGTTCCATCACCGCGCGGCGTTCTTCGGGTGTCTGGCTGAGCGCCTCTTCGCGTGACACCGACACCAGCACGGGCAGCTCGGC
>DAOTUI010000050.1:0-3528 GCA_034437035.1 Chloroflexaceae bacterium | reverse complement strand
GGGTTGGCCATGCTGTCGCCAGAACGCCAGAAACGCCTCCAGCAGTTTGTCCGCGTCCATCTGACCATCGGACGTGCGCCAGAAAGGTTCCACCCGTGGCAGGGTCGTCATCATCGAATACGAGAGCATCCGCGGAATAATCTCGCGGTAAATGGGATTGGCGATGACCAAGCCGTCTATCGGGTCGAAGCGACACAGCCCCAGGTCTTGCACGAAGCGAAGGGTATCTACGGGAATATCGGGCGCGAGTTGCCCCGCCAACATCGGTTCCAGCACCTGCCGTATCTGCGGGTCGCGCAGCCGGTCGGAGAGGCTATCCAGGTGCGTATCATGGCGTTGGATGAGGATTTCCTTCGCCTGCTCAACGTGGTCGCGGGTCATGGGAACCGCTCGGTCTTTCACCAGCACCTCGGTGATTTGACGGGCCAGCGCATTGACGAGCCAGGGTTGTCCCTGTGTCTGATCGAAGGCATATGCGACGGCTTCTGGCGTGAAGGCTTGCCCCGTCTCGTCGGTGTGCTGTTGATAGAGCGTGGCCACTTCTTCAGCGGTGAAGTTACTCAAGGTGAGCGACTCCGCCTTGATATTGAAGGGACTGGCGGTATGCAGCCGGCCGCTGCCGCCAGCGGAAACCTTGTAGTCGCGCACGTCACGCATGCCAATCAGGGCCAGCGACCAGGGGAAGGCCTGGGGGCGTCCCGTGTAGCCACTGCGGAGCTGGCGCAGCACGGAGAGCAGGGCCCTATCCTGAAGGGTGTCAATTTCATCGAGAAAAACGACCAGGGGACGGGCCGAGGAGCGCGACCATTCAAAGAGTACATCGGCCACCGTTTCGCCCGTCCAGGGCGGTGGTTGCACGTCCGGGGGGAGTTGCCAACTGACGGTACGCCGCCAGTCCTTGATGATATGGTATTCGGCCTGGGGCGGGTCATCGCTGTACGGCCCGCCTGCTTCCATAGAGATGAGCACGGCCGTATAGTCACCGGCCGCGGTCAACTCCTGGGCCAGCGTCAGCAGGGCGGTGGTCTTGCCGGTCTGGCGCGGCGCGTGCAGCACAAAGTAGAGTTGGTCATCTATCAGTGTTTTGACGCCCGGCAATCGGGCAGTTGCCGGGAGCATGTAATGGCGTGCGAAATCGCATGGCCCGGCGACGTTAAATTTTCGTGGCATCCGTTCCTCCTTTAGCACCTCGTCACTGGGGAACAGTATACCCCATATTTGTCCGTTGTGTTCACACCCCCGCCCGTTCCATCACCTCGCGCAGATCGTCCTGCGTCGCGATCAAATACCGAATGGTTGTCTCCAGGCGGCTATGCCCCAACACTGCTCGCACCTCGGTCAGCTTCGCCCCGCTGTGCAGCATCCGCCGCGCCAGGCTGTGCCGCAGCATGTGCGGCGTCACCGCCGCCAACCGCCGCGCCAATTCGTTCAGTTCTGCCACCCGTGTCATGGATGGCTCCCGCGTTACCTCCTGTTTCAACCGCTCGGCGGCCTGCTTTCCATAGCCCGCTACCATCCGCTGGAGCAGGCGCGGCGTGACCCCCACCCGCGCTGCTCGGTGGGGACTTGTCCGGCTCTGTCCCACAAACACAGCCTGCTGTTCTTCGGGACTCGTGACGGACGGGATACCCGCAGGACAGCGCACCTCGTCAAGAAAGCGCCGCAGGGCCCGCACCGCATCCGGGTGGAGCGGCACCCGCCGATGTTTGCCGCCCTTCCCCTTTCGCACCACGACCACCCCGCCATCCAGGTCGAGGTCGCGCAGTGGCCCGTCGCATACTTCCTGCACCCGCAGCCCGCCGTATACGAGCAGCGCCAGGGCTGCTTCATCGCGGAGCCGCCGTGGTCGGTCGGGCTGCCGCTGCACTTCGCGCAGCAGGGCATTGACTGCTTCATCGGGGAGGAATCGCGGGCCTTCGGGTTCTTGCGCTACGGGACGAATGTCCGCGACCACGTTTTCGGTCATCCACCCCTGCTGCACGCAGTAGGCGCAGAAGCCGCGCAACGAGGCCAGGGCCCGATTGATACTGGCCGGGGCGGCGTTCTTTTCTTCCTGGCAATAGGTCATCCAGGTGAGCACATCGGCTGTGCGAAGCAGGGCCGGGTCGAAGGCGCGACGGGTATGCTCCTCCCACCAGGACACGAACTGGCGCAGGTCGCCCATGGTGGCCGTGCGGGTGCGTGCGGCGCGTTGTTTGGTATCGAGGTGGGATCTCATAGATAATAGTACTGAAAAGCCCAAATCGGGCCGTTATTTCAAAGATAACCGTACTGTCTCACAGCTAATAGGACTACCCTAACGCTATTCCAAAGATAACCGTACGGGCCTCAATTTCATCCTACTGGCTATTCCAAAGATAACCGTACGAGTAACTGTTCACATTTGGGGGGAAAGCATTTCAGGCCGAGGTCGGTGCCGGCGCACCCAACGCCCGCAGGCATTCCTGGTAGGCATTCAACCCACGCGCCAGCCATGTCCCAAACAAGCTCGCCAATCCCATGCGCGTCTTGGTTCCTTCCGGACTGCGGCTGCCCCCGCTGATCTTCCGTATGATCACCAGCGGCCGAATACTTCGCTCCGCCTGGTTGTTCTCCGCACGCAACCCGTCTACCAGGACAAACGGGAACAACTCGTCTTCGTGGCGCAAGACCCGCTTGCACAGCGCCCGACACGGGTGTCCTTTCACCTGCGCGTATTGTAACCCCAGGTCACGCATCTGGCCCGTCAAGCGCACATATTCCGCCTCGCGCTCCGTCTCCGTCGCCGCAGATTGGTGCTGCTCCACCCACGCCTGGGCCGCATCATACAACGCCCGGACCTGTGTAACCCACGCGATCACATCCGCCGCCTGCGACTCCGGATCGTCTGCGGCCGCCGCCTGGTACCGTTCTTTCACATCATGCAGATCGCGCAGCAGGTGGCCCCAACATCGCTGGTGGGGCCCCGCATAGCGATTATAGGCGCAATAGAAGTCGCTTACCAGATGGCCGGTGAACTGGCCCCCCAGAATGCGTTGGAGCACCACCCCACCACGGCTCGGATCATATGCATAATAGCGCACCGCGTCCTCCCCTTCGGTTGAGAATGCCCAGATGGACCCATTCTGGCCATCTTCGCGCCAGCCGGTTTCATCCGCATAGAGCACGGGACTGGCCCGTGCCTGCGCTTTGATGGTGTCCAGGTCGGGCTCCAGAGTCGTGCGAACCTGTCGGAGCAGGCGGGTAATCTCCCCAACGCTCAGATCGAGCCCATGGAGGGTCGCTAGATACTCCTGGATGCGACGGATAGGCAACCGCAGCACGGTCTTGGAGGTAGGCGACCAGCGCCGCCACGCGTACCCCAATGCGGCTTTGTCCCAGGACCTGACCGGTCAGATCCAGCGGTGGGGTTTTCCCGGCATTACAATGGGGGCAATAGCGTTCAATACCCTGATGCTCCACCACCTCGACCGGTTGGGGCGGCGGGAGGTCAATGACCTGGCGGGTGCGCGCCACACGCCCCCCGGCGAGGGTGCGCCCACAGTCGGG
>DAOTUI010000049.1:0-7670 GCA_034437035.1 Chloroflexaceae bacterium | reverse complement strand
ATCTGCTTGAAACCAGTTGCGCCTGCTATAACAGCCTGGTGGCTACCTATTACCTTTTCCTGACCAGTGGACGCTTTGCCTTTGATCGTTCTGAGCCATGGGTCGGTCAACTTCGCAGGTTGCCCATACCACCAGTTGCCGCACATGTGCTTGATGGTATAAGTACGCTTGAAGACCTGGATACGCGGGTTTACAACCTGTTTTCGCTGCAGGAAGCCGAGACAATCCTGATTGAAGATATGGTGCATTACACGCTGACCGATTTCAAAGGCGCGGGTGACCGGCCCGGATACCGGCCTACGCAGCGTGGAAAGCCGAGTAATGGTCAGCAGCAACCGGAGCCGGATCTGCAGCGCTACTGTGAGATCATGCTGCGGGTGCTCAAGGCGGCCTATGGTCAGGATAAGGCCATTGGTGCGGTGATTTTCAGTGAGTCTGCCCAATCCAGACTGCCTGTGCGCCTGGTTGCGATCTACCTGAATGACCCGGTGATCAATTCGGTACAGATTGCGTCACTCCAATCACCTGACTTTCAGAGGCATTTGCTGCGGGTGTATAATCCGGCTCAAGATACACAAGGGGAGCCGGTAGCCTATCAGCGTTGTGTGAGAACGTATGATACTGCCCGAACCGAGGTAAGTACATCCCTGATTGTTCATATTGTTAAACCCAATCAGATGCGCTACTGGACACGGTCAATGGCCCTGCGCGATGCCGATGAGATTGCTGCGGATATGGCACTATGGGCAACATCTGCATCAACCGGGGTGCCACAGTAAACAGGAAACAGATTGATGGCACGTAAGCGAGGCAAGACAATCTCTGAACAGCGTTATGGCATGCCTCCAGATGCTGACGACCTGGTAAAACTCTGGAATAATGATCTGAAGCATAAGTTACTCTCGCATGTGTGGCAAGCCTATGATCAACTCTATGCGCATATGCTGTGCCGGCTTGCCTGGACAGAGGAATACGACGATCTCGAACGATCAATCACCCATCACTTAGAACTATCAATTCGTGACACCCTTGACAAATATTTACCATACACCGTTCAGCATGGCGTGCCGGAACATGAGTCACGCCAACCTCCCCCCGCTCGACCGCCCGAATATGATATCGCTTTTATCTGGCGCGCTAATCCCAGGATTATGTGGCCGTTGGAAGCGAAAGTTATCCGAACAGATGATGATACGAACGAGAATCTTGGGGATTACATCCAGACTATAGAAGAGCGCTATTTAACCTGCCGCTATGCCCCTTTCTCGAATGGCGGTGCAATGATCTGCTATTTCCGATCCGGCAATCCAGGGCTGTTACTCCAACATCTTGAGAGAAGATTAGCATGTTCCTTTGCCGATTACCCACCGTTCGCAGATCGGTCGCACAAAATTTCGGAACATATGCGGTCAGTTCCCCATGGAAAACCTTATCCTATCCACTTTCGCTGTCACCACATGGTTTTGCCCCTTGCCCGAACATAGCCCGCGTCGTAACCATCACGCCTCTGCCGCACACTGCACCGCTTCCTCCGCCCGCCGGAACCAGGACGCGGCGCACGCGTCATCCGCGCCCTGCCGCTGCAGTAGCGTTCCTTGCAACTGGTAGAGCCCGGCCGCGCACCAGCGTTCGTCCCGGGCTTCAAGGATGCCCAGCGCCGCATCGATGCTGGTCTGGCTCTGCTCCAGGTTGCCACACTGCATGTGTACCTCAGCCGGCAGGGTGAGGTAGTAGAGCTCGCGCAGACCGGCTCCCGTGGCGCGTAAATCCGCCAGGCTCTGCTCCATTTGCGCAATGCCGGCAACCGCATACCCCTCCTGCGCCAGCGCCCATCCCTGCAGAATATCCGCCCAGGCCACGTAGTAGACAAAGCCCCACGCATCACAGATGGCTGCGGCCTGGGTCGCGGCGTCCTGCACGGCCTGACTATCGCCCTGAAATTGACTCAACATCGCGGCATAGTCCAGCGCAATGGCCCGGCTAAACGTTGCGGTATGGTTTTATTATACCGATGCGGAGACACCTCACGGTCGCGGGCAAAAAAACCAGCGGGCAGTGTCCAGTTCCGACTTCTGCAGCGTCACATGCGCGACATACTCGTAGAGCGGCTGCAAGTCATAGGCGACATGATGCAGCCGGATCGAGCCATCAGTGATCGTGAGGTAGTGCGCAGTCTGGTCGGGGTCATCCTGGCGGCGGTAGGAGACGCTGCCGGGATTGAGCCAGGTCATTGCGTCACCGAGATGGTAGATGCCCTGGCGGTGCGTGTGCCCAAAGATAAAATGCGTAATCGTCCCCGGGTCAGTGTTGGTGAACATCTCGGCGCGAAATTTGGCAAAGGCATACCGGCTGACAATCATGTTGTAACCTTTGTACATGTGGGTCATGCCATAGTGAATGCCATCCAGTTCAAAATCAACCGACCGGGGCAACTGCTCCAGAAACGTTATGTCATCCTCGTCAAGCAGTTGTGCATTGTGGTGTTGCCACTCGCGCGCCCGCGGCAACATCCGGTCCAGTTGCGCATGCTCGCGGTAGCAGGCGATGACCTGCCGGTCATGGTTGCCCTGCACACAGACGACGTTGTGTTCGCGCACCCAGGCAAGCACCTCCCTGGGAAATGCACCCACATCCACCAGATCCCCGGCGCAGTAGATGATATCGCTATCCCGTTCGCGCTCCCAGATGGCTTCGAGCGCACAGACATTGCTATGGATATCGGAAATAACGAGCGCTTTCATGCAGTAGTTCTTCCTCCCCACACAGCCGGCGGGCCGCAGTATGCATTTCCCCTGACAACTATCACGTTTAGCGCAACCTGACCTTGACCAACCCGTCGGCGGATGACCGGATTATTCCCGCCGCAGGGGAACCTCCTGCAGATCGGTGGCGATCAGGCGGTTAATCAGTTCCACGACACCAGCACCATACTCGCCTGTCAGTACCAGATCGGCCTGCTCTTTGAGCATTGGCAGCGCATTGCCCACCGCCGCGCCACACGCACAGGCATGCAGCAGCGCCTGATCATTCTCGGCATCACCCACCGCAACTATGCTGTGGGGGGATAACTTCAGTTCCTGAAGCGCCACCTGGACGCCAGTAGATTTGTCAAGGTCAGGCGGCAAAACCATCACATCATTTTTGTTGAAGATGACCCGCAGATCCAGGCCCAGCTCGCGGATAGCTGCCTGCACCGCCACATCCCCCGGTCGTTTGGTCGAGACAATCACTTGCCCGACACCAAGATCAGGGACATTCTGCTCCCGCAACGCAGCAACAAAGGCATCCGGCGGCGGTGGACCAAGCGGCCGCACCGTGCGTGTGCCAGGGTGGTAGAGCAGCGCCCCATTTTCGGCAATGACAATGTCAAAGAGATCGATCCGGGGGAAGACCCGCTGCAGGTCGTCGAGGAGGCGACCAGTAATGAGCAGCAACTGTCGTCCGCCGGCACGCAGGCGTGCGAGCGCAGCAATGGTCTGATCATCTACGTGACCCTGGTAGGCCAGGGTGTTATCATAGTCACAGGCTAAAGCAAGATAGCGCATAACGCTCCTGTGTTATGTCGATAGTGATTGATTGATTGATTGATTGATTGATTGAACTTACGCGGTCCCCCGCGAACGGAGCTTTTCGCCTCCGACAGGGCGGAAGATTTCATTCTTTTTCACAAAAATTTTGCACAGTGTGCAAAATTTTTGTGAAAAAATGGATCATGTACCATGCTGCCACAGGCGAATCGGGCTTCCACCTGGGCAAATGTCCAGTTTGCGTACCCACCGCGTAAGTCGTGTGATTGATTGATTGTCGCTGTAGGATATGCAGATTCCGTGCCGAATGCATCGATGATACGGGTATTGTACCGGAATTAGACGTTGGGAGCAAAACTGATTTTTCCGTTGGTGCGGGTTCTATTAAATGACACGGGTTACGCGGTCCCGAACCTGGAAGGACATATCGCCTCCGGCAGGGCGGTCTTTATTTCATCTGGTGAAACGCTCGGTTTGAAAGCCCACCGCATAACTCATGTAACACCGCTCGACGGCTTTAACATCGTTGCGCCCTACCTGCCACCCGCTATCGGCAACAGGTTGCGCATGGTTGGCAACTTCGGTGTGATGCTCCTCTTTTTGCTGATCTGGTATGACACCCCGGTTGCCACCTGGTTCTGGAGTGAGATCTTTCTGGTTGCCGATGGGTTTCACATTCCCGGCTGGTTAGTTGCACAGGGGTTTGAACAGTTTGGATGGTGATATTCAGGTTGCGCTGCATATCGACCATCGCCACGCCGGTTCCTGATTAGGAGCCGGCGTTTACTCTGTGCGCGGGATTGTACGGAAGGAGATCACGCGCGGCCATGCATTCACGATAAAGGCAACAGTCGCACCTACGTACAGCAACCCCGCCAGGACCGGCATCACTCCGATCCAGCGCGCTCGGACCAGCGCCTGCGCCGGATCGTACAACGCCGCCAACACCACGCCACCATTGAGCATCCCATAACAGAGCCAAATCAGACGAGTATTACCCCGTGCCCCCCGCGCATCAAGGCGCGGAAAGATCCAGAAGGCCACGCCATAGGCCAGTTGCACGGTCCAGCCCACCAGCAACATATGCACATGCGCCAGGCGCAGTGTCAACAACCAGGGTGACAGCGGCATCCCCTGATGCCACAACAACAAACCGCCGAGGGTAAAGCCCACACCCAACCAGATCAACGCCGTGCGAATCATTACCTGGCTTAAACGCGGCATACTGCTTCTCCTGATCTAAAAATGTCAGCCTGATGCTTCTACCCCTTGCGAGTGCGTACCTTGACGCGCGGCCAGATGGCGATAACAAAAACCCAGATCGCCAGCACCTGCAGCAGTGCCGAGAGCGCCAGCGTCCAGCCCCAACCGCCAACCCAGATATGTAGCGGCTCAAAAATGGTGCGGAGCAGCAGCCCGGCATTGAGAGCACCATAGGTAAACCAGCCCAGGCGTTCATCACCACGCGGTTGTTCTTTAGAATAGACCGGAAACATCCAGAGCGCCACACCGCAAATAAGCTGCGTTGCCCAACCGACCATCAGCAGATGATAGAAGACCGGCAGTAGTACACCAATGCGACTATGGAGTTGTAGTCCCTGATTGAACAGCACGAGCCCACCAACCAAAAAAGCTGCCAACAGATAGATCAACGCCGTGCGGATAAAGTAGCGCGCCTGGACATACATAATGGTTGCACTCCTCACCATAACCTGACCAGACAACCTGTGCAGCAATATCTATGCCGGAGATAGTTTCTGCGAGCGCTTTAGCTCTTGATAAAAAGTTTTTACCAAGAAATTTTTTTAGGAAAAAGAAACGGAAAGAACTACGCTGACACGAACGAAATCTCTCTCGCCCGATCAATCGTCTGGTCTGAACATCCATCACATAATGGCACCGATCTTGCGAAGAATAGAGCAGAAGTGCCAGAGCCGGTACTTGCTAGTACAGGATGCCCTGCAGCAATCCTGAAGGAGGCAACCAATGGCAAAAACAGTTGTCGGGTTCTTTGATACGTTCGATGAAGCCCGAAATGCAATGCAAGATCTAGTAGAGCATGGGTTTCAGGCCGGTGATATCAGCCTGCTCACAAATGACACATCGGGTGAGCATGCAGCCTATCTGAAGAAAGATCAGGATCGCCTGCCCGAAGAGACCGCTGGACTTGGCGCACTCGCGGGAACAATCTTTGGTGGCGTCGGGGGAATTATGGTTGGTATCGGTGCGCTGACCATCCCGGGTATCGGGCCGGTTGTGGCGGCAGGTTCATTCTTATCCATTTTGGGAACGACCGCACTCGGTGCCGGGGTAGGCGCGGCGGCCGGTGGGCTGATCGGCGCGCTGGTTGGTCAGGGTATTCCGGAAGAAGATGCTAACTTCTATGCCGAAGGCATCCGCCGGGGTGGAACGCTCGTTGCAGTATCTACCAATGACGAACAATTCAGCCGGGCCCAGGAGATTCTCAACCGGCACAACGCCGTAAACATCGAAGAGCGTGCCGGGGAGTGGCGTAAAGCGGGATGGACAAAATTTGATCCGGATGCCGATCCCTACAGCGCCGAGGAAGTCCAGCGCATGCGTCGAACCGCGTACACCCGAGACTAACATTAATTACACGAGTTAGGCGGTCCTCGACAGGAAGGTGTCTTTCACCTTCGGCAGAGTGAAAGACACCAGATCTTTTTCACGAAAATTCGGCTCGGAGAGCCAAATTTTCGTGAAAAAGATGAAAAAGTACCATGCTGCCGTAGGCGAAGACTACCTTTATCGAGATCAAATGACCTGTTTGAGCCCACAGCGCGTAACTCGTATTAATTAACACAGATTGTACAAACACCCTCCCAAACGATGGGAAATCCCATCGTTTGGGAGGGTGTTTGTGCTGATTTTTTCTACGCCAGATACTCACGCAGGTGGCTGCCGGACTCCGATGTGCGCAGTCGCCGCAGTGCCTCGGCTTCAATCTGGCGGGCCCGCTCACGCGTCATGCCCAGTTCGCGCCCCACCTCCTCAAGTGTCCGGTGATGTCCATCAGTAAGCCCGTAACGCAGACTCAAGATCCGCCGCTCGCGCTCGTTTAACTCTCCCAACGCTGCGGCAAGATCGATCTGCATAAAATGTTGTGCTGCCGTCTCAGTTGGTGCCGCCTGCGCCGGATCTTCAACAAAGTGTCCCAACGTCTGATCGCCATCCTCACCTATCGGTGTCTCAAGCGAAACCGGCTGCCGCATTGCGCGCAACGCCCGCTTAATCTTCTCGACCGAATAGCCTAACTCCGCCGCAATCTCTTCTACCGTAGGCTGGCGTTCCAACCTCTGTGATAGGCGTTCGCCGGCCCGCTTGATCTGGGTCAATGTTTCGCTCAAATGCACGGGGAGCCGGATAGTCCGCGACTGTTCAGCAATGGCGCGCGTAACCGCCTGACGAATCCACCAGGTTGCATAAGTCGAGAAGCGATTACCCTTACTCACATCAAACTTCTCAACAGCGCGCATCAGACCAATATTGCCCTCCTGGATCAGGTCAAGCAGCGAAAGCCCCCGTCCAACATACTTTTTGGCAACACTCACCACAAGCCGTAAATTCGCTTGAATAAGGTATTGGCGCGCTTCCTTACCCCGCGCCAGATCCGCCTGCAGTGCCGCGCGCAACTGCAGACTAAGCGACTCACCCGACGCCAGGCGGTGCTCTGCCGCCGTAGCACGTTCTATCTGCTGCGCCAGTTCCACCTCTTCGGAAGCATTGAGTAGTGGCACGCAGCCAATTTCATTCAGGTACGACTGAATAGCATCTACGGTTAACTCGGGAACGGTTGCCAGACCCTGCACCAGTGCTTCGTCTGCTGTGTCGGTCTCCGTGTCAGGTATCTTCTGTTTATCAACAGCCACGATGTAGCACCCTCCCTTCGCTCACTCCGATAAACGTCGAATAGACAGTAGTGCGCACGTTCAGTTTTATAGACAGCAAAGGCACGACATGTAGCCATGTCGTGCCTTCATGAACGAGTATATATATCGTTTTGGTAGCGGCGGGTGGATTCGAACCACCGACCTTCGGGTTATGAGCCCGACGAGCTACCCCTGCTCCACGCCGCGTCAGGTCAGCCCGCCGGGGGTTGCCCGCCGGACTGATCACGTCACT
>DAOTUI010000048.1:0-12300 GCA_034437035.1 Chloroflexaceae bacterium | reverse complement strand
GCCGGGGACGATCCACCGGATGCCGGGGACGATCCACCGGACAAGGGCGATGATCCGCCACCGGACAAGGGCGATGATCCGCCGCCGGACGATGGGGATGACCCGCCGGACAAGGGCGACGATCCGCCGCCGGACGATGGCGACGATCCACCAGACGATGGGGATGACCCGCCGGACGATGGCGACGATCCACCGGATGACGGCGACGATCCGCCGCCGGACGATGGCGACGACCCGCCGGACGATGGCGACGATCCACCGGATGACGGCGACGATCCACCGGATGACGGCGACGATCCACCGCCGGACGATGGCGACGATCCACCGGATGACGGCGACGATCCGCCGGATGACGGCGACGATCCGCCGCCGGACAAGGGCGATGATCCGCCGCCGGACGATGGGGATGACCCGCCGGACGATGGGGATGACCCGCCGGACGATGGCGACGATCCGCCGCCGGACAAGGGCGATGATCCGCCGCCGGACGATGGGGATGACCCGCCGGACGATGGGGATGACCCGCCGGACGATGGGGATGACCCGCCGGATGACGGCGACGATCCACCGGATGACGGCGACGATCCGCCGGATGACGGCGACGATCCGCCGGATGATGCCGGGGATGCGCCAAAGAAACCGGATCAAGACTCAGACTCGTCAGATGATGATGACGATGATGACAATGAAGGGAACACACCGCCTGACAACAACACTGTGCCACCCAGGAAGCCGGATCAGGAATGAGCCCTGCCCCTGAGAATGCGTAACTACAGCATTGAACCTGACCGGCCGGCGTGCAGGTATACGACAAACACAGAACCCCGGTGCAATCACGATGCACCGGGGTTCTGGTATGCTTCAGGCGGCCTACTCAACAAGACACATGCCTGAAAGTTTTAGATTGCGTCTTACTCCATCGAGGTTTCGATATAGAAGCTCGAATAGTAGATCATACCACCCTCGAACAGCGTCTCATTGCTGAACGGAGTCACATCCCGGCAGTCACGCGTGAGTTCTTCCGCCGCATCAATCTGTACAACCAGGCTGTAGGTGCCCGGATCGAAATCAACCTGCTGGTTGGCACCGGCCGCGAGCTTGACCACCTGGGACTGTGGGCCGCTCATCAGCACTTCAATCGGGCAGACGGTGTCATTCGTAACATCATAGGAAGCCGTCCCAGCGCCTGAGCCGGCACCGACCTGGGGGGCCGGGAGTTCGCCGGCCTGACCACTGCTGGCAACGGCAGCCACGCGTGCATCAACCATTGCCGCATTTGCCGGTCCAACCAGTTCACTCTCGGGGTAGTTGGCGATGAGAAACGCATATACATCAGCCGCTTCAGAAAAATACTCACCAGCGACGAGTGCGTTGCCCCATTCCATGTAAAATGCCGGAAACTCGGCCCGGACTTGTTGCGCCAGTTCCGTATCCGGAGTCAGATTGGCAATTGCCAGTAACGCGAGTTCCGCATCAACAAACTGACCGTCACTGCGCTGCTGCTGCGTAAGCTCGTAAAAGGTTGGTGCCATCTCGGTAAAGCCGGCAACGGCCTTATCGCGTCCCGCGCCGCTCTGGTAGTTCTCAAACACATAGTTGAGCCGCTCGAAGGCGGTTGCCGCGTCACCTCCGGCAAAGGCTTCCTCGGCCAGTCCGACATAGACATCGGGAAGGGCGGCCCGGGCCTGATCATAGAAGGTACTGCCCTCGCCGGCAGCGTTCAAAACCTGCTCAAACTGCTCCTGAGCAACGGCAAAATCGGACTCAGCCAGCAGTGCCGCGCCCCATGCCAGCCGAGTTTCGAACTGTCCCTCGGCAGCCCGTTCGGCAAAGGCTGGACTGGTGACTTCATCGTACCGTGCCAGCGACTCGGCGAAGTTTTGCTCTTCGCGTAGTGCTGCCCCCCAGTCGAGCCGTACCTCGGGTAGTAGTTCTGACGCCTCTGACGCCTGGTCGGATGTCTCATGCTCTGCGATCAATGTTTCCAGGTCTTCGACTGCGGCGGCATAGTTGCCGGCCGCATGATTTTCCTGGGCTGAGGTTAGCAAACTACGTTGCTGAAATTGTACATACGCGCCAAGACCAACACACGACAAAACTATCAATACAAGCATGCCCGCACAGCCAATAGCGACAGTCTTCACGACCCGACCTTTGCCCTGTTTGGGGCTTTCGGTCATTGCCGGTGGAGTGGTCGGTAGTTCCATTGGTTGCTACTCCTCCTTGCGATACGGGCGGGGAAACATAGCCTGACTGTGCTTGCCCCATCCCATCAGAATGTGTGCAATCGACGGCATAGTATAGCAATTCCCCATTACCGGAATGTAACCTTCTGACGAACGGAAATGTTGTGCAAAGGAAGCCAATCGCGGATGCTCTTCAGTTCTCAGTTACACGCGTTACGCGGTTTCTCCCCCAGAAGTTGATATCGCCTCCGGCAGGGCGGAAGACTCCATTCTTTTTCAGAAACATGTTGCGCAAAGCGCAACATGTTTCTGAAAAAGATTAATCAAGTACGATGCTGCCGCAGGCGAAACCGGCTTTTGGGTCTGGCATCACGTTGGAACAGATCGTACCGCGTAAGTCGTGTAACTGACACGACTTACGCAATTGACATTCAAATGAGACATAGACTCGTGTGAAAGTTGTCTTCGCCTGCGGCAGCATCGTACTTCTCTGATCTTTTTCACAAAAAGTTTGCACCCCGTGCAAACTTTTTGTGAAAAAGATCGTCATCTTCCACCCTGCCGGAGGCGATATCTCCTTCCCAAAGAGAGACCGCGTAACTTGTGCCAGTTACCAAACCGTTGGTATTCACAGTAGCATAGCGTCGGAATGGGCACATCGGAGGTTGGCTCTACCGTGGTCTAAGGGAATTGCTTAGGCGGCATGGCCTGTGTCAGCAACTGTAGAGCGTGATCTGCTTCAGCGGCGATATCGTCTCACTGCCGGAAATCCTACATTTAACAGAGTAATCAGGAATGCCAGAAGCAGGAGTCGGCCACCACTGCGGCTGGTTGTACCTGCCGGGTCTGCTGGTGCGGTTGCCGGCGGTGCTATCGTTGACACCTGCCCAGACTGCACCGCATTCGGGGGTAGATGTTCCGTCGCGGCCGGGGCGGCCACTGCCGGTTGTTCGGATGGTTGTACCGATGGTATCGATGGAGGTGATATGCGCACCAGTGGTGTGCCGCACTGGGCCACAATTCCGGCATATTCCCGGCCCAGCAACCCAAGCTGTACCTGCTCCAGCAGCGGCGCAGCCTTGGGCGCATCCGCAATCAGTTCGAAGCGGGCGCGCTCAAAATATTGCACCCGCTGCGACTGCCCGGTCACTGTATCCACTTCAATCAGTTCGTCACTGATTGGATAGCCAAAGACGGGCAAGCCGCCATACTGCGCAAAGAATGCCCGGAAGCGTTCGTTCGCAATAGCAGTACCCGCGATATCCTGCCGTGGTTCGACCTGCGTCACGCCGTACCGCTGTTTGTAGATCTCCGTGCCGATGCGGGTACCGACAATGCGGTAGGGCCATTCCTCGCCGGGGTGCAGTTCAAGCCGCTGCCGCTCGGTGTAGAGCACGCTGGTGGTGTGACGGCAATCGCCGGTCAGTTCGGTGACAACCGGGCCGAGTGGCGCGCCAAACAGAGCCGGCATTTCGGCGGGTGAGTGGGGTGTGGCACTGCCCAGGGTCGCAATATGCCGGGCAAAATCGCCGCCAACCGGCTGGTCCGGGGTTGTAGGCAATACCAGATCGGGACAGACCTCGATGTGTTCCTCCGGTGCAGGTGGGTCCGGGTTGAGCCGGTGTACCCCGCCCGGATCGCGTAGCATACGTTGCACATGCGTATGCAGGTGCGTAAAACCATCGCGTGGGATTGGTGCGGGACGAGTGTCGAAGTCGGTCATCATCATCGGCAGGTAGCGGTAGCCGCTAACACGCACATTTCCCTCAGCGTCACGAATGATTCCCACATAAAAAATGACCGATGTAGCGCTAAAGAAAGGGTCTTGAAAAGCGCCCTGCGAGGCAATAAAATTCGCCAGCGAGTAGAGTACCAGGGTTTTGCGGCCATTCGTATCAAGGATATCGACCGGCTGAAGCGTGTGGGGTTGCGCTCCCAGGATAACGTCGGCCCCGGCTGCGGCCATCTGTGCGGCTCCCTCGATCTGGCTCCCATCCGGGTAGAACTGGTATTCGTATCCCCAGTGCGCCGCCACAATCACCAGGTCGGTTTCGCGTCGGGCCTGGGCAATTGCCTCCAGAACGCTCGGAAGCACATTGCCCTGCTGTCCGTACACGTTGCTCTCCCAAAGTAGATTAACCTGGTTGTACGGATCGGGAATGCCATTGGTTCCCCAGGTGAACGAGAGAAACCCGATGGTGATGCCGACACCATCGCGGGTTAGCGTAATCGGCAGATAGGGCGGGCGGGGCTGATCACCGGTGCTGCTCGGCACTGCGCCATGCTGCAAAATCCCGGCCTGCTCAAGTACGCCGAGGGTGGCATCCAGACCCTGTGGGCCACGGTCCATGATATGATTATTGGCGGTCGAAACCAGGCCAATCCCGGCGTTTTTCAGGGCTGGTGCTAATGCAGGATTGTAATTAAAAGTCGGGTAGCCGGTGTAGGGACTGCCCGCCAACATTGCGCCATCGAAGTTGGTATAGCCAATATCGGCTGCCTGAAGGAAGGGGCGTATACGGTCAAACAGATAATCATAACCGCGTGACTCGCCGACTGCCTGGATATTCTCGTGGGGGAAGGTATCGCCGGTTGCGGCAAAGGTAAAGTGTGTATCGCCCGGATGTCCCGCGCCACACATATTCGCCGCCGGCAGCGGCGTGTCCAATCCATCACTCCGCTGCGCGGTGGCCGGTTTGTCGGGGAAAGAAAACCCGGCGATACTACTGCCCAGGAGTATCGCCAGAACCGTCACTATGTAGTAGGTCGGACGCAGGTACACACAGTTCTCCAGCACGGATTTTTTCCACGCTGAGTATACCATATTTTATGTGGAGAAGCACTCGCCTTACCGCTGCACGAGCGGCAGGTAGAGCATCTCCGGCTCCTCCTCCGGCGGTGGCGCTGGGAGCGGTGGGTTCGGGATTGTGATGATCTGTGCCGCCGCGACCGAGTTGCGACAACCCTGAACAGTAACGGCAACCGGCTTCTCACCACCCGTCTCCCAGGTGAAGCCGGCGCTGGTCGCGTTTTGTCCCGTGTCGGGCTCAGGTGCCCAGATATAATCGATAGGTAGTGACGCATTATCTGGTGCAGTGGTGACTTCGAAGATGGCAGACGCGCCCACTTCCACTGTACCGTCCTCCGGCCCGGTCAACGTCACTCCGGTGAGAGGTTCGGGGCACTGCTCTACCGATTGCGGTGGGTTGATGCTGACCGTGTGGGTAATGGTGGCGCCGGCACTGTTATTGTTGTTTGTCACCGTTAGCTCGATAACATATTCGCCTGGCTCCTCAAACGTGTAGATGGAGGATGGTGTCGTATCGCCATTGTCCCAGGTATAGCTGACCGGATGAGTTGCGAACAGTGGGCCAAAATCGCCGGCGAAGGCATAGTCGCCGGGCGGGCCAAGTGTCGGGCCGCTGATAGCTGCCGTCAGCACGGGAATCGGTTCCGGATACTCGTCCGCGCCGATATCAAAGCCGTTGTTCAATGGTCGCTCATCGCCGTTAATGTCGGTCGTGATGCCCGCATTGGTGGCCCGATTGATCGCCCCGGAGTCAGGGCCGATCAGGTAGTTGCCGTCGTCCGGGTTGATGAAACGGGGCGGCGCGGTGATGCTGTCGTCTGTTCCCGTCACTTCTCCGGCAATATTGCTGCCATTGCCGAAGAAGAGCAGGCGCTCCAGCGCCACCCGACCGCTTACGCCCTGATTCTCGATCCCGGTGGTATGGCTGGTGACAATGGTGTTGGTCAGTTGCACATCGCCGCTGTTCCCGTCCTGAGCCGCGTAGATGCCCGCCTGGGGATTGAGGTCAGCGGCAGCGACGGTGACATGTACCAGGCTGGCCTGGGCCTCCGGGCCGACGTAGAGCCCCGCGCCGTTGCCCGCGGTATTCGCGGCAAGATTGTCGGCGATAATGCTGTTGGTCAGGGTTAGCGCTGCGGTGTCGTCGAGGGCGATACCGCCGCCCCGGCCGGCTTCCCCCTCGGCGGCGCTGCCACTGCCCTGCTGCGCGATATTTTCGCGGATCTGCAGGCGCTCGCCGGTCATACTTGCGCTGACCAGGGCGATGGCCCCGCCGCCGGCCGACTGGTCGCTGTTGCCGGCGATATTGGCAAGCAGGCTGCTGTCCGCAAAGCTGATACGGCTGTTGCGCGCGTAGATTGCTCCACCCTGGCCCACGGCATCACCCAGGTCGGCGTCTCGGGCAATATTGTTCTCGAAGGTGAGATCCGCCAGTGTGGCCTGGATACCGCCGGCAGCAGCGCTGTTGAGGTAGAGCGCGCCACCTCTGGCCGTATCATCGGCGCTGGTGTTCAGGCTGCGATTGGCGGCGTTGTTACGAAATGTATCTTCAGTAATGGTCAGGAGTACCGCCGTATCGGCGGATTCAACCGCTACTGCGCCGCCGTCACCGTCGTCGGGAATTGAACTGATCGAGCGGGTAATATTCCCCTCCCAGATATTCCCCGCCAGCGTGATCTGCGTATCGGCACTTGCGCCTACATAGAGGCCACCCCCGGCGGCATCCTGACCGATATCATCCCCGGCAGCGTTCGAGTTGTAGGCCGTATTGTTGCGTACCTGGCTATCAACCAGGCTGAGGATCGCCCGGCCCGTGCCCTCCTCGGTCCCCGCCACATAGATCCCCCCACCATAGCCGCTGCCCTTGCCCG
Organism: Chloroflexaceae bacterium; assembly: GCA_034437035.1. GTDB lineage: Bacteria > Chloroflexota > Chloroflexia > Chloroflexales > Chloroflexaceae > CAKZQX01. The sequence continues at coordinate 5,434 of DAOTUI010000048.1, read as the reverse complement.
AGCGCAGTGCCGTGTTCGACAGTACCTGCGTGTTGGTCAGGTAAGCCGTTCCATCCAGGACAGCCAGCCCACCGCCCAACCCGGTGACAATGGATAACTCGCTGGCGGCGTTGTTGTCAATCGTCAGGTCGCTTCCGTGCAAGGTCGCCCCATTCTGCACCAGCAGGCCGCCCCCGGCACGCGGCACCGGCAGTGCCACACCGTCAGTCAGGCGCAGACCCGTAAGCTGCACCTCGGTTGTCGCGCCGCTGATGGTAATCGGCCGGCCCTCCCCCTGCCCGTTGATGATCGTCGCGCTGCGACCCTCGCCCGCAAGCGTCAGGCTACGCGAAATGCGCAGTTGCTCTTCAAAAATCCCGGCGGCAATATTGATCGTGTCGCAGTCGGGGTCGGCGATGGCCGCCTGGATTGTTGGGTAGAGGCCGGATGGGACACTACAGGTTGCTGCGCGCGCTGGAGGGGACAGCAGGCCCGGGACGCCGATTGCCAGAACTGCCAGCAGCAGCAACGGAAGACGTAGCCGTAATGGACCGGATTGCACACATTGCCGGGTGTTCATAAATGACTCCTCTGTCATATGCGGATACATAAGCGTTCACACATGATGCCGCCCGGCGCGGTACGACAACCAGGCGTGCCTGTCTTGAATGTGACGCTACGCCGTCAGTGCCTCACCGCATGCTGGGCAGCGTCATCTGCACAATGCGCGTAAAACACTGCCCAGGGCGTAGCCGCCCGGCGCAAGGTTCCAATGACAGGACTCGCCGTGGTCATGCACGTATGCGACCGGATACGCCCGCAGCCATGGCACGCAATTTGCGAGTTCTATAGGGTAGTACGGGATGTTGTACCAATTATAGATGAACAATCGCTGACGATTTCGCCAGGCTCCGGTGAATGATGTTACAATCGTGTGACAATCTTTTGTCGGGTTTTGGTGAGGAAGGAAGTTTTCATGCTCATCGCGGTCATACTGCGCCGAACTGTTATGCTAGTGGCAATGCTGCTGATATTTGCTGCCGGTTGTAGCGCTCCGGCGGTGCAATCACCGGCATCCACTCCCGCCGCCACGCCGGAAGCAACTGAAACCGGATCGACCGGATCGACCGGATCAACTGAGGAGACAACCGCTATGCCCCGCTCGGATGAGTCACAGATTCTGGTAAACCTGGCGCGCGCCAATCTGCGCGAGCGCCTCTGCGTGAGTCGTGATGAAATTACGGTTCAGAGTGTTGCGCCGGTCGAGTTTGCCGATACCAGCCTGGGCGTACCTGAACCAGGTCGGATGTATTCTCAGGTGATTACACCCGGCTATGTCATCCGCCTGGCAGCCGCCGGGGAGGTATACGAGTATCACGGTAGCGGCAACCGGGTTGTGTTTGCGCCCGACGAGTCTACCGCGGTGCCGACATGCGCTAATGCTACCCCGACCGGCGAAGCGTAGCGGCGGGAAAAAGATTGTCCCGGTAGGGATGTGCTGCTGCGCGTCCGCCTCCGGTTTTGAGATGAGAAGCGCCATGCCACAGATGGTCGAAGAAACCTTTCGGGCTCCGCTTGCGCCGCGCTGGAAGCCGATCCGGGTTGGCGGAGGGCAACTGATTGTCACCGAGGCCGGCCTGCGCCTGCTGCTGCCGGGGGCGCAGCACACACACTATGCCAATGTGCAACTGGACGATTATGCGGGCCTGCCACGTCGCCGGTTTCCCTGGCGTCCGCCGCTACAACTCACGGTGCGGGCGCGCAGTTCCGGGCAGTTGGCGGGCACGGCGGGGTTTGGCTTCTGGAATCATCCCTTTGCGCCGACAATAGATGCGGTACCGGCCCTGCCGGCGGCGATCTGGTTTTTCTATGCCTCGCCGCCCTCGGATATGCCGCTGGCGCTGGATGGGCCGGGGTGTGGCTGGAAGGTTGCCTGCCTCGATCTGACCCGGCCGGCGGCTCTGGCCTGGGCTCCGCTGGCTCCGCCGGTTGTGTTACTCAACCAGGTGCCGGCGCTCTACCGGCGCATCTGGTCGCGGGTAGCGCGCTCGTTACGGATTAGCGAAACAGCATTTGCGGGTGTTGGGGAACAGTGGAGAACCTACACGCTGCAGTGGCAGCCGGACTATGCCCGCTTCGCCGTGGACGGCATGACCATCATGGAGACGGATCGACCACCGCGCGGGCCACTCGGCTTTGTGGCCTGGGTAGATAGCCAGTGGGCCATTGTGACGCCGCGCGGGCGCTTGGGATGGGGCCTGCTGGATGTTACTACCCCCCAGTGGCTCGATCTGGCCCACATCCGCATCGAGCCATAGAGAACAGAGAACAAAGCGTGCCTGGCGCTAACGACTCATCCCTCAGTGTTCTCGGTGCTCTCTGTGGCAAAAAAACCTCCGGCTCCTGCGAATCATTGCAACTCAAACGTCACCTGTACCTGCGTGCTGACGGTCTGCCGGCCGGTCTGAATCGGCACAGCGGCAGCATCTTGCTCGGCAATCTCGCTGCGCATCGGCATCGGAATCGGCGACTGTGAGCCGACATTTTCCGTAATCACCAGCACCCGACCCACACTTGCACCGCTCGCCTGTGCCAGTTGCTCCGCTTTGTCCCGGGCATCGGCGACGGCTTTATCCCGCGCCTGGGCCAGCAATTCGGAGGGATCATCCACCCCAAAGTTAATGCCGTACACCCGATTCGCGCCTATCTGGACCACCTGATCCAGCAGTGTGCCGGTCTGTTCCAGGTTGCGGATGGTCACAGAGACGATATTACTCACCTGGTAGCCGACGACTCGCCGTCCATCGTTGTCATAGCGTGTGTTGATGCTAAAATTGCTGGTCTGAATGTCTTCTTCCGCCACGCCCAATTGCTTGATTTTCTCGATAATCGCCGCAACCTGGGCATTGTTCTGTTCCAGGGCTTCCTCGGTCGTGTTGGCCTCAGTTTCGACACCGATCTGTACATAGCCCGTATCGGGTGTACCTTTCGCCTCACCCCGCCCGACGACCGTCACCTGCCGCGCTCCGGTCACGCCGGCCGGTTGGGCCTGGGCGGCGCCGGTCAACGACTGGCCCGCAACGATCACCAGAATGGCGATCAGCAACAGCGTAATGACCGCGCCAAAGATAGTAAGCATGCGATTCTGCATTCGATCCTCCTGATTTCTGTTTCCTGTTATCGGATCAGTATGATCCCTACATCTGGTTATATCAGAAGGACGGCAACCGCCCGCAAAAAGTTCCCCGGCAGGAGTGTCACCCGTCGGGGAACGCATTCGACACACTGTTCGGCTCACAGGCGCTCGGAGATCATCTGATCCTGCACAAAATGCCGCAGGTAGTGCGGGCCACCGGGTTGACCACTCATACCGAGACCCCCGGCCGGCTGAACCCCCACACGCGGATTGCGGTCCACCGGGTTGAGATAAAGGTTGCTCACCTGAAAGGAGTCGCGCGCCTGCTCCAATCGCTCCATAGCGCGGGCATACACCACGCCGGTCAGTCCCGCACCGCCGGCAGCGGCAAGCTCCAGCGCATGCTCAAAATCGCGGGCCGGAAGACAGACCAGCACCGGCCCGCAGATCTCCTCCTGCACAATGCGCGCATCGGGCGCAACATCGGCGAAGACCGTCGGGTTGATAAAGTAACCACCCTCGGCCAGCAGCGTATGGTCGATAACCTCGCCACCGATGACCAGGCGTCCCTCCTCCTGCCCGACGGCGATGTAGTTGCTGACCCGCGCGAAGGCCTCCTGGTCAATCACGGCACCAATGCTGACTTCGGGTTCGGCCGGGTTACCCAGCTTCAGTTGGCGGGTGCGCTCGGCGATAAAACCGAGCAACTGCTCATAGATGCGCTCGGTGATGATCACCTGCGCGCAGGCGTTGTCCTTCTGGCCCTGAAATCCAAAAGCATTGGCAACGATGCCCCGGGCCGCCGCCTGCAGATCGGCGCTCTCGTCCACGATTGTGGTATTCCGACCACTCACCTCCAGGATGAACCGCTGACCGGGTTGTCCCAATTGACCTGTCACCTGGCTGAGGATGCGTCGGCCTTCCGCCTGGGTGCCGGTGAAGGCGACAAAGCGCGTACCGGGATGCGCAATCAACTGATCCCGCACCTCGTCGCCGGCCGGCAGATAGTTGACCACTCCCGGCGGTAGCCCCGCTTCCTCCAGGATCTGCACAAACTGCGCAGCCGTAATCGGCGCGGCGTTGTTTGGGGTCAGCACAACACTGTTGCCCACCACAATCGCGGCGACGGTCAGTCCGGTCAGGGTCGCCAGGGGCGCATTCCAGGGCGTAATGATTACGCCCACACCCAGGGGGAGCGCGTGCAGTTCGTTCTGCTGACCGGGAAAGGGAATGAGCGGCGGCGGGGTTGCCTGGAGTTGCAACGCGCAACGCGCATAGTATTCACAGAAGTCGATAGCCCGGGCCACTTCGGCATCCGCCTCCGGCCAGGCTTTGCTGGTCTCGCGGATGATCCAGGCCGCCAGTTCGGCCCGGCGACGGCGCAGCAGCGCGGCTGTCCGTAGAATCAGGCGTACACGCGCGGCAACCGGCACCCGCCGCCAGGTCGGGTAGGCCGTCTCCGCCGCGGCCATGGCACGCCGGGCCAGGTCCGCATTGGCCTGACATGCCCGACCAACATTTTTATGCGGTTCCGCTGGATTGGATGAAGCCAGGCACTCCTCGGTGGTGACATACTCCCCGCCAATGATCAGCGGGTACGTTGCCCCCAGCATATTTGAGACATCCCGCAGTGCCCGCTGTAAGGCAACCCGCCGCTCTGAAGAACTGAGATCACCGGCCGGTTCGTTGCGAAACTCTGGGATCATGATGCCTGCCTTCCCTGTTGTGTGGTTTGTCTTCGTACTTACATCCGCACGGACTCTGTTGTTCACGAAAGTGGGGGAAACTGTATCTATCTCAAAAGAGAAATGTGTGTACCGGAACAAACCTGTGGTGTGGCTAATGTTGTTACGGATGGGCGCGGGGATTGTCGGACGGCAATCCCTCGGCGTGTGCGGCAGTAATCAGATCATCATCGGCAGCAAGAAAGGTGAGGCCCGGCAGACCTGCCGCCAGTGTCGTTGCCTGGACATCGAGCGCTGTCGCCAGTTGCACTGCATCATAACCCCGCAGCCGATGATTCTGCGTTAAGAGCATGGCCTGGTCAATCATAGCCGCTGTGATCGGAATAACAGTGTACTCAGTTGTGCAATGGAGCACCAGAAGTTGAAATAAGCTGTTGCGCTCCGCCAGAGAAAGATCCTGCGTAGCACGTTGACGCGCTGACAGAGCTGCGGCAACTTCAACTCGTGTGACTACTCCCACAGCTAAAGCATGTGGGCTTCTCGGGACTTACACCCAGGCTGTGTAGCCCCACAGCCAGTATATTTATCGCGGCATTGAGATCTCTATCGATCTGAAGCCCGCAAACAGGACAGG
>DAOTUI010000047.1:0-9443 GCA_034437035.1 Chloroflexaceae bacterium | reverse complement strand
AGAAGCGGTCCCGATTCGTGATTTCCATAACTGCACCTCCTGTGGTTGGCTCTACTCCGGAATCAGTTTCCAGCCGATGTTTCCCTTGAACTTGTGGATAAACGTCGAGTGAAGCATACGCTTCATCCATGCCCCCGCCAGACCTACCTCCATATTAGTCAGGTTATGATCCCGACCGTCGGTCTGCGGGAAGCGCCGATAATCCGGCACAAAGGGATGGATCAGGATCACTGCCGCCATGCCGTTCCAGAGCGAGTCACCCATTGATGCAATACAGGCGACCGGCATGCCGGACATGCGTTCCTGATGGGTCATCTCTTTGCCGTTGAGTAATTCGATAACATTCTGCGCCACAACCCGCCCGACAATGCCCGCAACCATCCCCGTGCGTGGTGGTGCCGGCGTGATTGCGGTGCCACGCGGGTTTACATGCGGCTCGGAAACTGGGCCGGGTGGCGCGAACGAGATACCGGCAGCGAAGATATTGCGATAGGTCGGATTCTGATAAACCGCCGGCCATGCGTCGTGGCGCTGGATCAGTTCTGCGTAAGGCAACCCATAGATGCCGTCAACCAGGACAAACCCGGCCGGGTTGACCAGCTTGTCGGACAGGTCTTCGTTGTTGCGGCCAATATACTTCATCGGGATACCGGTAAAGCGCGGGAGCAACATTGCAAAGTCGTAGGCAATTTCGCCCTCGTTCCCGTCGAAGTCTTCCCAGTAGATCCGGCCATGCTCGACCCGGGTCACAGCCTTCTGAATTTCTGCCCTGATGTTGTACTCTTTCAGAATGGCCCCGATAACCTCGTCGCTGGCATAAGTCTTCCCGCCCCGCTGCATGCAGGTGCCGCGAATACCGAAGTCGCCCAGACGCGGCTCATTCGTCAGATAGATCAGTTCGGCCTTATCGCGTACGCCGCGCCGGAGCAGATCTTTGTGAATATTGGTGATATACTCAAACGCGGCTCCTTCACAGGCCGATGACCCGTGTCCCATCCCGATGACTAGTGTCTGCTGCTCTCCCCGGCGCATCCGCGCTACCGACTCAAGATATTTGTCGCGGGCGTGAACAACATGCGAGGTGTTGCAGATCGAGTAGGTCGTTCCCTGCTCCGGCCCCAGTCCCGGTGTAGCTGCAAAATCCAGGTGCGGGCCGGTCGCAATAATCAGATAGTCGTAATCCAGCCGGGTCGTCTCCGCCTTGCCGTTGCGCTCCTGGACAACAACATACTGGTCGTCCGGGTGAATCGCGGTTGCACTGCCACAGACAAAGTTGACATGCATCCGGTTGTAGATCGGGCGCAGTGGAAAGTGGGTCTTCTCCGGGCGCATCCGGTCAATTCCAACCCATACCAGCGAGGGCAACCAGAGAAAATCCTGTGATTTGTTTACCACCGTAATCTCGTGTTGCCGGCCAACCGCATCCCCCAGGTAGAGTGCTGCCGTGTGACCGGCCAGCCCTGCACCAATGATGACTACTTTTGCCATGCGTTCTCTCCTTCTTTTATCCGCAATCTGCATATGGGCAGCAGTATGGTCCGGGGTACCGTAGGGGTGGGTCGCCCAATGGATGCCACGGTCAGGTGAACTGCTGCGCGCTGGTTGCAATCACTTCGCGCCCTGATATCAGGGTGTGCAGAAATAACGCCGGTAAGGAAGGCAAGCTGATGGGAATTTGCTTTCAGCGGAATGAACTGTTGCTACTTTATCATGTTTTTATAATTTTTGAGGAAACATTTCGCAACCAAAAGTCATTTTGTCTAAACTTTTCTGTAAAATAGTTCAAAGTCTGTTCATGTGACCGGATGAAATGATATTTTTCAGCATAGTGTGTGACAAAAAGAACAGAGGATAGACTGAAAGTGATAGTTTAGGTGATTATCTCGCTCTGAAGCGCAGTTGTACCCTGCCTACCCCGCGCTTATTTTCACTGTGTATTTGAGAAAAACGTAACATATTTTACATCGTGACACAAAGAACAACGCGCGTTTGCCATCATTATCGGTAAAACCGTATTGGGAAATAAAGTACAATGTTTCCATGGGCCGGAACGGTAGGGAATATTCAACATGGTCGCCAACTGCTTGCCGCTATCCGGGGTGATCTGTCCATTTTGCCGCAACATGTGATAGGATTAAGGCGAGAAGTTCGGGTATGGAGTACGGTAGCCATGCTACCGCCTGCTGCTTGCAGATAAGATGCCAGACCTTGTGTGAAACGCGCCCCGCGCGGAAAGCAACAAGGTCTATCCGTAGGAAGGAGAAAGTTGTATGACCGCAACCACGGAAGACTATACTCGCTGGATTGGTCACACCGAGCAGGTCGCGGATGATATCAGTCTGGCCCCGGCAATTGCCGCCGCCGCAATGTTAGACGATCAGGTGACGCAACCGGACAAGGGAGGGGCGCTGCCGCCGCTCTGGCACTGGTTTTACTTTTTGCCCAAAGCGCCCCAGTCCCAACTGAGCGACGATGGGCACCCGCAGCGGGGTGGGTTCATGCCACCGATCCCCTACCCCCGGCGGATGTTTGCGGGTGCGCGGATCCGCTTTCATCAACCGCTGCGCATCGGGCAACCGGCCCGCCGCGAGGGGGTAATCCGCAACGTGTCGCAAAAATCCGGACGCAGCGGGTCGCTGGCCTTTGTCACGGTCGGGTATAACTTTTACCAGCAGGACGAACTCTGTATCGCGGAAGAGCAGGATATTGTCTATCGGGAGCCGGGACCGCCGGTACCCGCGCCGCAGCCGGTTGATCTGCCGCCCTTGCCGGAAGGCGCCCTGTCGCGCACGGTGACACCGGACACGCGGCTGCTCTTTCGCTTTTCGGCGTTGACCTTTAATGCCCACCGGATTCACTATGACCGGCCCTACGCGCTGAACGAGGAGGGCTATCCCGGTCTGGTGGTCCATGGACCGCTCACGGCAATCCTGTTGCTGGAAATGGTGCGGCACACGCTGCCGCAGGGGATTGCCGGGTTCAGCTTTCGCGGGCAGGCACCGCTGTTTGACCTGGCTCCGTTCCGCCTGGTTGGTCGGCCCGGTGACGGGCTGGTTGAACTGGAGGCGCAGGGGCCCGATGGCAAAACGGCGCTGACAGCCACAGCCGAACTGGCTTGAGGGCTTAGAAAAAGTGAAAGCCCAGCATCACAATCAGCACCAGCACGACGGTTGCAGCCATAGCGACGGGGATGGACCACTGCGGCTGCTGCTGCGCCGGTGGTTCGGCCTTGCCTAACAACTCATCAACATCCAGCCCCAGGAACGCGCTATAGGCTTTGAGCGCATGCCGCAGTTGCACCCGTGGCATATATTCAAAGTGCTCGCGCTCCAGCGCCTGTAAGAAGTCCCAGCGCACCCCACAGGCGGTTTCGGCCTGGTGCAGGGTCAGGCCACGCAGTTTGCGGGCATCGAAGAACTGGCGGCCAACACTGGTGGCCGGTAGCTCGTCGGCGGGCGGGGCGGCCGGATGGGCCTGGTACTGGGGTGGCTCCTTTGGGCCTGCCGGTGCCGGCGTGGGGGGGCTGTCAGGGCTGCCCTCCGGCGGGGTGTAAAATTCCGGCGCATAGCGCAGGTGTGGATCGTGTACTGCCTCGGTCGCACTGTTATGCACCGGGTGGGGCATGCGGGCCGCGCGCGTGCGCCGCAATACCGCCTCAACCCGGGCCAGCAGTTGGTTCATGCTGAAGGGTTTGGTGATGTAGTCGTCGGCACCAACATTCAGGCCGGTGACAACATCGCCATCGGCCCCTTTTGCGGTTAACATAATAATCGGGACGGTTGAGCCGGCGCGGATATGCCGGCAGACCTCCCAGCCGCTCATGTCGCCGATCATTACATCAAGCAGAATAAGATCCGGCTTCTCCAGCAGCATACGTTTGAGCGCCTCGCGCCCACTCTGCACGCTGCTGACGGCATAGCCGGCACCGTTAAGCTGGTATGTAAGCAGTTGGCAGATCAGCATTTCGTCATCTACGACCATGATTCTGGTTGCCATGGGTACCTCCCTGATCACTCCTCTATGCGGACCAGGGCGGACATGGCCCAGGCGCGGTTTTCGACCGGTTGGGTGGGATCATCGCTGATCTGGCTGAGGGCAGCCCGGGCTTCAGCCGTGTAGTCACTGGATGTCTGGGCCGATAGTGCCAGAATGGTGATGCAGCGATAACGCACCCAGAGCGGGGCCGTCACCTGCCGGGCACACCGGGTCAGGGCATCAAGCGCATCAAACGTGAGATGCTGCCCCAGCACATTCGCCGTATGCACCCGCAGGATCGGACTGCTGTGCTCGTCGAGGAGCAGGTTGCGCAGCAGGGCGCGGTTGCCGGTATGATCCAGTGCTTCAATCAGCCGCAGACGTACGGCCAGCGGCGTGGTCTCCCGTGTCAGCATATCCCGCAGTTCCGGCGCATCCGGCTGGAGATTCAGCAGATAGTCCAGCGCCTGCAGTTGCAGCGAAAACTGCGGACTATCGAGAAAACTGCGCAGCAGCGGCAGATACTCTGTGCCCTCAAGCTGCAGCAGGGTACCCACCGCATGCAGGCGTACACTCTGGTTCGCGGCGCTCTGGGCCACGCGCATAATCAGTGGGGCAATACTCTTGTCGCCAATCTGCGCCAGGGCAGTCAGGGCGCGCAACGCTACGGTCGGGTGGTCATCCAGAATGTAGCGCACCATGGCCGGAAGTGACTCCTGGTCGCGGGCGCGTCCCAGTGCGCCGATCACGCTTGCCAGCAGCTCGGGCTGGAGCCGCTCTCGGTTGAGCAGGGCCCGCAGGCGCACCCGCCGCCCCGGATCGAAGGTCTCCGCCAGCGCTTCGGCTGCTGCCGCCCGCAACGCCACCGGGATGGTTCCATTGGCAATCAGGCGAAACAGTGTCGTCTCGGTCGTCGGATCAACCAGCTTCCCCAGCGCGCTAATCGCCTGGGTGCGCAGATGCAGGGAGCCATGATTCTGCTCCGCCAGTTGGCAGAGGATGGGGATTGCCAGGGGCAAGCCATGCTGCCCCAGCACCTGGATCACCCGGCTGGCGATAAATGGATCAAGCTGCTCCTGCTCCAGCAGTTCCACCAGCAGCGGCACCACCGTCGGGTGCGCCCCCAGTTGCTCAATTGCCAGCCAGCGCAGCATAGGATCAAGCGCGCTATCGTCCAGCAGTTGCTGCAGTTCGCTCAGCCCGCCATCGTCGCTCAGGTCGGCCAGGCAGCGCAGCAGATGGCAGGCATCCTGGTTGGGTGGCGCGTAGTGCAGGGTCGCCATCAGCATGGCGCGGATCGTCGCGCGCGCGTCCGCATCGGCCTGGCGCCCCAGGTAGGCCAACGCGGTGGCGATGGCATTGCGGATCTGGAGCGCTTGCAGTTCAAACAGTTCGGTCAGGCTGCCCGGCCGGTCGGCCTCGGTGGTGCCTGCGGCCAGCGCCGTTGCCAGCGCCAGATGGATATCAGCGGGTAGCTCCTGTTCCAGCCACTCCTCAACCGGCACACGGTCCAGGTGGGGGACGCGGGCCAGCCAGTCGTCCCGGAGTTGCGCAGCAATATCGGCAGCGAGCAGTTGCCCCATCCGGGCCACACTCACCAGATCGCCCTGGGCCTGCATTGCTTGCACCACGGCAAGCGTCAGCGCCACATCGCCGAATGACTCTTGCAACACGGCCTCAAGCGTAGTGCGGATCTCCACCTGCGCTGCATCCCCGCTTTGCCCCAGTTGACCCAGGGCGGCGACGGCTCCCTGGCGCACGAGGGACAGGCCGTTGTTGCAGGCAATCCGGCAGAGTTCCCCGATAATCGGCGTATGCCCCAGGTGCCCCAGGTGCCGGGCAGCCATAGCGCGCACCGCCGGGCTGGTCTTCTCGATATAAAGCAGGCGGCGCAGTAGCAGCGGCCCGGCATTTCGGCGGGCGGCCAGTAACTGTAGTGCCCGCAGTCGTCCGGTCAGGGGCAGGTGGGGAGCCAGCGCACAGCGGGCCAGGAGCGCGCTGGCATCCTGGTGAGCATAGCGGGCCAGTTGCTCCAGCGCGTCCCGTTGCGCCGCCCACTTCCCGGTTGCTTCCAGCAGAACCTGGCTCAGCACGGTGAGGATCTGGCGCGTCTCGTGGCCCTGCAAGGTCTGAAACGCCTCCTGCCGCACCGCTGCTTCGCCGTCGCTACAGGCTTCCGCCATAACGGTCAGGCGGGTCTGCTCATCGCTGTGCGGCGCGATAGCCAGGATGGTTGAGCGAATACCGGCCGGCACTGCTCCATCCTCCAGGATAGCATCGGCGAGCCGCATGCGCCGCTCCAGGCTGATCGGTGTGTCGCGCAGGGCGGTGATCCAGGGCGCGATGTCCGGGGTTGCCAGTCGGCGGCGCTCTTCGGCGCTACCCAGAGCCAGTAGATAGCAGCGCGCAGCCTGCGCAAGCGTATCAGGGGGGTGATCACATTCGGCGAGATGGTCCCGGCCGGGGGGGGGCAGCTTCAAGAGTAGATCGGCCGCCACCCAGCGCAGATCGGCGCACAATCCAGGATTATCGAGCAGGGACAGCAGGGCCGCTCCACCCAGCAGCGGTGTCAGTGCCTCCAGCAGTTGGCGCGTTGGTTCTACCGGCAGTGTGTCCCCGGCGATTGCCACGATATCCGGGAAGCGCGGACCAAGTTCGTACAACAACTGCTGGTGTGGTGCGCTCTCCGGCCAGTCGTGCAGGGCGGTCAGGATGCGCAGCCACCAGACCGGCGCATCACCCGGTTGCTCGCGCAGGCAACGCCCCAGGATCAGCAGGTTGGCCGGTGTGGGCTGCTCGCTGCCCCACAGCACATTGTAGAGCGGCTCCGGGTGCGGCAGCAGATGGACCAGCAGCAGCGCAACCTCGGCGCGCACCCGCTCATCCATTTCGGTCAGCCGCAGCATATCTTGATGCCCGGCCATATCGCGTGCCAGTTCATACCAGCGCAGTGCGCTCCAGCCAATGATCTGGGAGGCATGCGCCACGGGGGGCGGGTTGCCCGCATCCGACGGACGGTTAAACCGCTGAAACGCCCATTCGTAGAGCTGAATGCGGTTGGCGGGCAGTCCATACTCCGGATAGGTGAGACAGAGCAGACCGATCTCCAGCAGACGTTCCCGCAGGCATGTCAGTGGTGCAGCGGCGTCTAGAGCGGCCTGGATGGGCGCATGATCCTGCTCCGGCAGCAGATGCGTTAGCCAGCGCTTGATCAGGGCATCATCGGGGGCTGCCAGGATCGCCCGCTGAAAGCCCGGCCAGTCCGTGTCGGTTGCGGGTAGCGCCACCACCACGCGGGTGCCGGGGCGCGTCTGTGGCAGACTCACCAGAAAAGTGCGCCAGTCGGCGCGGCGGGCTGCCGGGAGCGTCTCCCAGTCATCGAGCAGCAGCAGGCATGCCTTCCGCGAGGCTTTGTTCGCGTTGGTTACGCCAATGGCGGCCAGCGCCTGATCGAGAATTACCTGCGGTGGTAGCGCGGGCATATCGGCCTGCGCCAGCGAGAGCAGCAGTACCGGGTTACTCTGTCCCCGCACGCTCCCGTGCCAGGCGAGTTGCAGCAGGGCCAGACTGCGCCCACTGCCGGGGGGACCATGCAGGGCTACAAACGGCGTATGCGCCAGCAGACCGGACAGACCGATATCAGCCATATCCGCCAGGTTTAGCGGCAAGTCAGGCAATGTCGGCAGCAGTTGCACAACCGGCTCCTGCTGGATCTGTTCGCGCAGCGTACGGCGATAACGGCGGATTGTCCCACTATTGCGCAGGGTGTGAAAAAAATTTGACGTTGACATAAGCGATATCTTCACAACATAATCAGGACTGCCGCGTTCATCGTACTCCGTCTGCTATCCCTGCCACAAGGCAAACAGATTACAGCACCATGACCAGCGCACCACATATTGACACGAGTTACGCGGTGCAGCCAATTCCGGCCTGGTGCCAGACCCGAACGCCGGTTTCGCCTGCGGCAGCATGGTACATTATGCGGCTTTGTGATAAAAATGTTGCACAACGTGCAACATTTTTATCACAAAGCCAGTATTTTCCGCCCTGCCGGAGGCGAATCGGGACGTTTGAATGCTCACCGCGTAAGTTCTGATATTGACTCATGATTGTTCAGAATACTACTTGCGGATGTTGCGCTCTTGACTATAATTGTTTGTTGCCTGCCGAATCCTCCCGTGCCGCTGATGCGCGGCGGATATCGCCGTTACCCGCCCCTGGCACACAGCATATGGGCGTCAGACCATGTCTCATCTGTTCAGTCCAATAACGATTGTCCGGAAGAAGTTGCCGAATCGGATCGTGATGGGAACGGTAACGAGTGGCTATGCGCTGCCGGACGGTTTTGCCGGCAATGACCTGCTGAACTACTATGTTCGCCGGGCGCGTGGGGGTGTGGGGCTAATCATCACCGAGCCGCTACGGGTGATTCCCCCGGATGCCGGCCAGGTCGGCGCGCATGTCGGGCTGTACCACGATGCCTTCGTGCCCCGGCTACGCGCGCTGACGCAGGCAGTCCACGACCAGGGCACGCGGTTGATTGTAACGCTGGATGAACCGGCAGAGGTCGCCCTGGGCAGCGTGCAGGAACTGCAGGCGCTAAGCGAGCAGTTTATTCGGGCGACCTGGCGCGCGCTGGCGGCTGACTGTGATGGAGTAATGCTCTCGTCCGCCGATGGGGGCGCGCTGCATCAGCTTATCTCGCCTCAGCGTAATCAGCGCTTCGATATGTATGGCGGGGCGCTGGCGGATCGGTTGCGCCTGCCGCTGCAGATCGTGGGTGGTATCCATGCCTGGCTGGGTTCCCGGCTGATCATCGGGTTTCGGCTGGTCGCCGAGGATTTTACGCCCGGTGGGATTGGCCTGCACGATGCGCGGCTGATCGCCCGTCGCCTGGTGATGGCCGGGGCGACGCTGCTTGATATAACAACAGACACCCACAACAGCAGTGCGCCGGTGGCGCGCTTCCCCGGCTGGCGGGTGCCGCTGGCCGAGAGCATCAAGCGGGTGTTCCCCGATAGTCCCATCATCTGTTCGGGGCTGCTGGGTGAGCCCTACCTGGCAGATAGCGTTATCCGCGAGGGCTTTGCGGACCTGGTGATGCTCCGGCATGCGCTGCACACTACTCCCGACTGGCCGCGTATCGCACAGGAGATGCTCTTCTCGCAAGAAATGGGCTGGTGAGAGGACTTCCGCCGTGGGCGTTCCAATGCGGCAGCATGGTATTTTTTTGAAAAAGAATGGGTTCCTCCGCTCTGCTGAAAGGTATAGCAACATCAACTCAGTTGTAAATCAACCGGCGGTTCGCACGCCACCAGGAAGCGGCTGAGCAGGAATGTGACTACTCCCACAGCTAAAGCATGTGGGCTTCTCGGGACTTACACCCAGGCTGTGTAGCCCCACAGCCAGTATATTTATCGCGGCATTGAGATCTCTATCGATCTGAAGCCCGCAAACAGGACAGG
>DAOTUI010000046.1:0-16450 GCA_034437035.1 Chloroflexaceae bacterium | reverse complement strand
TCTTTTTCACAAAAATTTTGCACTTCGTGCAAAATTTTTGTGAAAAAGATCAAAACGTACCATGCTGCCGCAGGCGATTCTGCCGTTCACCGGGTGAAACGCCCGGTTTGATGAACCACCGCGTAACTCGTGTTATTTACGGGCGAATCCGGCGTAGCAGGGCGGTCAGTCGGTCATAGTCATCCTTAAGCAGGCCGGCAACCTCGCGCCCGGCATGCACCAGGTAGGTGCGTCCATCGGAGCGCGCGCGCGCCGCCGACCGGATCATTGCGGCCAGCAGTTCATCGCTGGGGATCTGATGCGCAAACAGCACCCCACGAAAAAAATCACACGAGGTGCTGAACTCAGTTAGCTCCTCCAGGTCGCACTGGTAGACGCTGTAATGCACCGGGGGCGGATGTGGCGGCAGGTAATGGTAGATTCGCTCCTCCTCAACAAAGCCTACCGTAATCGCGGAGAACTCGGTTTGCAATACCTCCGCCAGGTCCGGGTGTTCGTGGTAGATCTCGGCGTCGTACAACTCATGCCCGGTATAGGTTCGCCCGCGCACCACCGCGCGTCCGCCCGGCTCTTTGCTGCCCGTACGGATCTCATAGACCAGCCCGTAGACCGCCATGCCCGGCACGCGTGTTTGCGCCCGCACCAGCGCGCCAAACGGCGGCGCGGTCAGCAGTTCATACGTTCCGGTCGTAAACCGCGTCGTCGATGACTCAATCACCTCACCAATTCGATCCATACTATCAGACACCTGTAAAATGTATGTTATATGACATGGCGTACGTGGTGCGCCAACGAGCCGGCGAAAGAACGTTGCATGTTTCATCCGGATATCGCCGTTCAGGCGTCCCGGCTTCAGCCGGATCAGGCGTTCCCGGCAGGATGCCCTGTCCCCGCAGACATCTAACCGGCTAAAGCCGGGACTCCCGATCATTGTAGATCATAACTCAAGATTGAAAATTCAGAATTCAGAATTCAAAACTCAGAACTCAAAACGCTACCCCCGACTAAACCCCTTACTCTCTCGTTTGCGCGAGGTCGTATGGGGCAGATCGGCACGCTGCAGGCTGCCGTCAACCATCTGCTGGAAGGCGCGGCGATCGGCGCTACGCACAATCGCCTGCTCATGCGCGCGGGCCAGGGCCACCGGGTAGCCGGCGCCCTTGACGCACTGATCGTACACCAGGGTGTGCGCCAGGTCAACCTGGGCCGGGTCTTGCGCCACCCAGCGCGGCAACTCCACGCGCGCCAGCTCACGCCCTACCCGCATGTAAAAGAAATGCACCAGGTGGGGTCCGTATGCCTCAACATTGATGCGGCTCATCGAGACAAACAGCGGCCCGCGCTGTCCCTCCGCCAACCGCTCGGTCAGGATATCCGCATCAACCAGCCCCTGGCAGATGCTGCACGAAGGTGGACGCCCGGCCTGTACATCGCTACACTCGCTGCAACGCGCCCCCCGTCCCTTTGCCGGATCGACATCGGGGCAGTACATCAGGCGGATCATCCCGACCAGTTCGGGCGCACGCGGGCGGCTGATGTAGGAGACCACCGGAATACCGCGCTCGCGCATATGATCCAGATAGCGCAGGTAGAGCCGCAGGAAATGCTCCTGCACAAACTTCTCCGCCCCGGAGAGTGTCCAGCGCACCAGCGTGCCATCCTGCATAGCGATGGCAGGCAGATCGTCGGTCAGGAAGCTGTCGGCAAGCTCGGCCAGAACAATGCCCTCCTCGGCATCGCGCCGTGCGCTGAGGTAGTTGCCCTCGATTGCCACCCGCCGCGCCCCATTGGTCAGGTAGAGATCCTCTTCCTCGTAGTAGAGCGCCGGTTGTGAGGAGAGCCGCGCGGTGGGCGCATGCCCATAGCGCAAGTAGACCCGCCCGATATTGATCAGGTAGCAGAAGACACTGCCGTGGCGGTCTACATCGATCTGCGAGCCGTCGGTGGCGACCAGGGCATAGGCGGCGGGGCGTGGCGGTACATCGCGGACGGTATCCAGCGGCTCGACCGGGCGGGCCAGCAGCCAGGTCGCCGTTTCGCGGCTGAGGTCCACAGCGCGGGACCAGGTTGTCTCGGCTCCGGTCTCTTCGACGTAGCGCGCCCGCACCTGGCGTGTCCGTCCGACAATCTCGTCGGCACTCAACGCCAGCGTGCCGCTCATCTGGCGCACCTGCTTGCTCAAGGTCGTCAGGTCCAGCGACATGGCTCCCCTCCCGGAAAAGCTGTTTCAACGGGTGAAAAATTTGTGCGTAGCATAGTACAGATGTTTTGGGCTGTCAAGTTGCGGAGCGGGTGTTAAGGATGTGGGATGCGGAATGCAGGGCGGAGGCGCGGATGTCGGTGGATTTTGCAAGGAAACTGGTGGCGATTGCACGGGTATCCCGTAGGGCTACGTCAAAGTCGGTGTGACCCCAGTGAACGCAAGTGCCGGGGGAGCGAGGCGGCATATGTCCGAACGGTACCCGCGATGTTGGTTCACCCAACCCACGCGTCAGTCGCCACGCGCCAGTCAACCGCTGGATACTTCAACCATTTGCCTGGCTGTAAGCTCCGTTAGCGGCAAGATTCCGCTGCCGGGTGCGTCGGGGGCACTATCTCGCCGGTTTTGTGTTCGCAGCCCCCAGTTTTCAAAACTGACGTAACCACTTTGTAACCACTTCGTGTATAATAGTACACTGTCCCGTCGAAAGTATACAGCACGGTATTGTTTGTTATAGGCTGCTGTCAGAGACGACACGCCCATGAACTGCTTTTGTCTGCGCATGTTACCTCGCCTACCTGGTACCTGGGGTCCAGGTAGTATCTTTGTGTGTACCTCTGTCCGCCGCCTATCTGCCACGCAAGCTGATCGTTGCACTTTACCCATCCGGCGACCTGCCGGAGCATATGCCGGTCGGGGTGATCTATCCGCTCGCGTGAAGTGGTTCAGTATTGTGACATCTATTATAGTGACGGGATACATTTGGCAATGGTGCTAAACATATCAGTTAAGGGGGAACCTTATGACTAACGCACAGGACGCCGCACAGCTTGCGAAGAGTTGGGCCGAAGATGCGCGCTGGAAGGGCATTGAGCGTCCATACACCGCCGAAGATGTTGTCCGCCTGCGCGGATCAATCCAGGTTGAGCATACCCTGGCCCGCCTCGGCGCAGAACGCCTCTGGAAGCTACTCCACACCGAAGACTTTATCAATGCGCTCGGCGCGCTGACCGGCAACCAGGCGGTCCAGCAGGTCAAGGCCGGGCTGAAAGCGATCTACCTGAGCGGCTGGCAGGTCGCCGCCGATGCTAATATCGCCGGGCAGATGTATCCCGACCAGAGCCTCTATCCGGCCAACAGTGTGCCGCATGTGGTGAAGCGCATTAACCAGGCGCTCCAGCGGGCGGATCAGATTAACCACGCCGAGGGGCGCGACGATGTCTACTGGTTTGCACCCATCGTTGCCGATGCGGAGGCCGGTTTCGGCGGCGCGCTGAATGTCTTCGAGTTGATGAAGGGGATGATCGAGTCCGGCGCGGCCGGAGTCCACTTTGAGGATCAACTGGCCTCCGAGAAGAAGTGCGGGCACATGGGCGGCAAGGTGCTCCTGCCGACCCAGCATGCCGTGCGTAACCTGCTCTCCGCCCGTCTTGCAGCGGATGTGGAGGGCGTGCCGACGGTCCTTACCGCCCGCACCGACGCCGACGCCGCCAACCTGCTGATGAGCGATGTTGACCCGCGCGACCATAAGTTTATCACGGGGGATCGCACCGCCGAGGGCTTCTTCCGTGTGAAGCCGGGCCTGGATCAGGCGATTGCGCGTGGGTTGGCCTATGCGCCCTATGCCGATATGATCTGGTGCGAGACTTCGAAGCCGGACCTGGGGGAGGCGAAGAAGTTTGCCGAAGGTATTCACAAAGAGTTCCCCGGCAAGCTACTGGCCTACAACTGCTCGCCCTCGTTCAACTGGAAGCGTAACCTGGACGATGCGACTATCGCCAAGTTCCAGCGTGAGTTGGGTGCGATGGGCTACAAGTTCCAGTTCGTCACCCTGGCGGGCTTCCACACCCTGAACTTCAGCATGTTCGATCTGGCGCGTCAGTACCGCGACGAGGGGATGGCAGCCTACTCCCGCCTGCAGGAGGAAGAATTCGCCGGCGAGAAGCATGGCTACACCGCCACCAAGCATCAGCGCGAGGTGGGCGCGGGTTACTTCGACGATGTGGCCCAGGTCATCAGCGGCGGCACTTCCTCCACCACGGCGCTGACCGGCTCCACCGAAGAGGAGCAGTTCGCCTGATACGCGGCCTGAAGCGATGAGGTTGGGGACGGATTGCGGTAGGGGCAGATCCCTGTGTCTTCCCCTACCGCAATCCGTCGGGGCAGATGAGGTTGTGTGGTGAGTCATACGAGAAGGTGAGAGTTTATGACGAATCAAAATGCTTACCCAGGGGGGGTGAATATCTCCGGGCCGGTCTCTGCCGAGGTTGCGGAGATATTGACGCCCGAAGCCCTGGCATTTGTGGCCAAGCTGCACCGGGCGTTTGATGACCGGCGGCAGTCGCTGCTGCAGCGGCGCGTGGAGCGGCAGGCCGAGTTTGACGCGGGCAAAAAGCCCGACTTCTTGCCGGAGACGGCCGAGATTCGCAACAGCGAGTGGACCGTTGCGCCCATTCCCGCCGATCTGCAGGATCGGCGTACGGAGATCACCGGGCCGACTGACCGCAAGATGGTAGTGAATGCGCTCAACTCCGGGGCGAAGGTTTTTATGGCCGACTTTGAGGATGCCAACGCGCCCATCTGGGAGAACATGGTCGAAGGCCAGATCAACCTGCGCGACGCGATCAACCGCAAGATCAACTTTGCCGGCGCGGAAGGCAAGCAGTATGCGCTGCAAGACCAGATCGCCACGCTGCTGGTGCGTCCGCGCGGCTGGCATCTGGTGGAGAAGCATGTCCAGATTGACGGCAAGCCGATCGCCGGGGGGCTATTCGACTTTGGGCTCTACTTCTTCCACAATGTGAAAACGTTGATCAGTAAGGGCTCCGGCCCCTACTTTTACCTGCCCAAACTGGAGAGCCATCTGGAGGCGCGCCTCTGGAATGATGTGTTTGTGATGGCACAGGATGAACTGGGCATCTCAAAGGGTACCATTCGCGCCACGGTGCTGATCGAGACGATTACCGCCGCGTTCGAGATGGACGAGATTCTCTACGAACTGCGCGATCACTCCGCCGGGCTGAACTGCGGGCGCTGGGACTACATCTTTAGCTGCATCAAGAAGTTCCGCAACAGCCCCGACTTCGTGCTGGCCGACCGCGCGCTGGTGACGATGACCACTCACTTTATGCGCTCCTACTCGCTGCTGGCGATCAAGACCTGCCACCGCCGCAACATCCATGCGATGGGCGGGATGGCCGCGCAGATCCCGATCAAGAATGATCCACAGGCCAACGAGGAAGCGCTGGCGAAGGTGCGTGCCGATAAGGTGCGCGAGGCGACCGACGGGCACGACGGCACCTGGGTGGCGCATCCCGGGCTGGTGCATGTGGCGCTGGAAGCCTTCGATGCCGAGATGCCCCAGGCCAACCAGATCAACCGGAATCGGGCGGATGTCACGATGACGGCAGCGGATCTGCTGGCCTTCGGTCCCGAAGGTCCGATCACCGAGAAGGGGTTGCGCACCAATATCAACGTTGGTATCCAGTACCTGGGTGCATGGCTGGCGGGTCAGGGCGCGGTGCCGATCTTCAACCTGATGGAAGACGCCGCCACCGCCGAGATCTCCCGCTCGCAGGTCTGGCAGTGGATCCGCAGCCCCAAGGGTGTACTTGACGACGGACGCAACGTCACGGTTGAACTGGTCCACCAGATGATCCCGGAGGAGATTGCGCGGATCAAGACCATTCTGGGCGATATGTATTCGCTGGGCAAGTATGACGAGGCGGCCCAGCTCTTTGAACAGATTACCACCAGCGATGAGTTTATCGACTTCCTGACCCTGCCGGGGTATGAGCATCTGGCGTAGGGGTTGACGGTTAGCACGTTAGCACGTTGGAACGTTGAAACGTTTCAATGTGCTAACGCTACAACGTTGAAACGTTTCAACGTGCTAAGCCCACGGGCAACTCCAGTCGGACGCGTCCATCAGCATCCACGACGGCGTTGACAAACACCCGCCGTCGTCGGGTTGGTGTGTCTTCGGGCAGCATACGGTAGGGTGCTGCTGCTGATCGGGTCATAGCGCTTCCTCCTTCTGTTTACCTCGTGAACACGTTAACACGTTAGCGCGTTTTAGCCTCCCAACGTTCCAACGTGCGAATGTACTAACGAATAATGATTGGCAAGAAGAGCTGATCATCGCCGACAGCGGGGGCCGGTTCCACCTGCACCCTGACCGGGCCATGCAGCGTTGTTGTGCCATTCAGATCAATATCTTCCAGCCAGTAGTACCAGGTGCCCGCGCCGGGTTGATCCGCAAAGGTGTAGGTTGCGCCGGAAATGCCATTATCCGCCGGATCGATCAGTTCTTCATTCAGCCTGACCGCCGGGCCCGTGTCCACGCTGGAGCGGTAGAGATTGAAGCCCGTGTTATCGATCTCGGTCGCCGTCTCCCAGCGCAGGGTGACACGCTCACCGGCCGGGGTGGCCGTGAAGTCCACCAGCGTTACGGCGGTGGGCTCCTCCCAGGAGATGCGCGCCACATCGGCGGGCTCGGTGGGCTCGCGCCGGTCATTGGCGTTGCGATCAATCCATGTGGTGATCGTATCGCTGCCCGGTTCGGTGCCACGGTAGGTCAAGCGCACCTCCCCGGCGGCATTACTGGTGCCGCTACTGCGCTCCGAGTTGGCTCCACTGACGGTAAACCGGACGGGTTGATCCGCGACCGGATTGCCCTGGTTATCCCGCACCGTGGCGGTCAGCGTCTGCGCCTGCCCAATCTCCTGCGCGGCGGATGGCGGCGTCAGGCTGATGGTCAGCGGCGCGGGTGGCGTGGCAAAGATCGCGGCGGACACCATGGTTGTCTCGCCGGGTGGAATAGTAAAACTCCGCTCGCGGTCGGCCCCGAAGAAGAGCAGGGCGGCGCTGTCATTGGTTGCACGCCCCTCTCCCAGGGTAACGGTTCGGGTGGGTGTCACCGTGTAGTTGAAGGGCGTCAGATAGGCGCGCTCCCAATCCACAAACTGAATACGGTCGGGTGGGGTTGGCGCGGGTGTAATCGTGGCCGGTCCCGTCACCGTGCCAAAGACATTGAAGGTCGGCGATGTGTCGTTTTTATCGTTATCTTCGATCTTGAAGCTCTCGAACACCGGGCGCACAAAGGTAGCTTCCGTCTCGCGGGCCGGGCCATCGGGGTTGAGCGCCTGAAAGGTTGGCCCATCGTCGCGGGCGATCTGAAAATCCCAGAGGTAGCGGAAGCCAACCTCAACCGGCGTGGTACGATCGTTACGCACCCGAGTCGTGACATTCACCACCGAGTCGTCAAAGGTTGTGCCGCTGACCTGCACATCGGAGATAATCGTCAGGTTGTCGGCAGCGTCAGCCGGTAAATCGTAGGTCGTACGAAAGCCGGTTGTGCCCAGCGGTTCCACCGTGCCATATGGGTTGAGCCAGACGGTTGACGCGCCCCCACCGATGCCCCGCCCCTGCACATAATCGGTTCCGCTGGTGTAGGAACGGATCGTCGTGTAGGAGGTTCCGGTGGGCAGTTCGGGAATGCGGTAGAGTACATTCAGCCCGGACCCCGCCGGGTGGTCCGGGCCGGTGACAACGACATAGGTGCCGACACCTGGCGGCGCATCCAGATCGGAACGTTTCGGCGCGTCCTCAACCAGCACACGGTAGAACTGATTCCCGGCATCAACCGTTGTGGCGCGGGTGGCCGGCACTGTTCCCACGCAAAACGCGATCAGCCAGAGCATCACGCCGAGCATCCCGGCACGCAGGTAGCGCATGCGGATATATGTATCGTGCATAAATGTGCAATCCCCTCTCTCCCGGTTATAGGGTAGGATGTTCCGGTAGGGACGCGCAGCTGCGCGTCCGCATCCCGTCCTGGGCAGCCACACGGGAGACTGCCCCGCTTCTATCTCCCTGGCGTATCAGGCCGACGGTTCTTGCAACAGGTTCTTGCCGGCGAAGATATCTAGCGTGCGCTGAATATCCTCGCGCACATTCCGGCCCTTGGGGACGGTGAAGTTAGCATGGATCGCCTGCTCCATGTCGGCCAGGGTATGCTGTCCATCGCAGAGATTCCAGATCAGGCGGGCAGTCGGGTTAAGGACATGGATCGCCTGCTCGTCGGTTCCATACAACAGGGTTTCATCACCAATATCTTTGATGGTGACATCCGGTTTACGCACAGGTTTCTGTGTGTGCATCATTACTCCAGGTCTACAGAGGTGCATACGACTTGATGAAAAACAGACGTGATTATACGACACCCGTAAGGTATGATATAGTCTACGCCCCGAATGTCAAGTTACATACTGCACAATTGGATGACAATCGCTTTAACCTGGTCCCCGCCGGTACCGTCGCGGGTTGGTGGGTATCGATCTTATGATGGAGGCGCTTCTCCCGCTTGTTACCGATGCTGCCTGGTACCGGTTTTGCTATTATTTCTCTATCAGCGCATAGTATGCCACTGATCTCACGATAGACCGGACATGCCGGCAACTTTCCCGGCATCACCGTGCAGATAGAACCCGGTTTGTCTTTGATAGAGCGGAAGGAGAAACATACAATTGTGGAAACACTGGTAGTAGACCACGTTGTGAAGTCATTTGCCGCAACGCAGGCTGTCAAGGATGTCAGTTTTCAGGTTGAAGCGGGGGAGATCTTCGCCCTGCTCGGCCCCAATGGTGCTGGGAAGACCACAACCATCCGCATGGTGTTGGATCTGCTCAAGCCGGACCAGGGGCGCATTAGCGTGCTGGGTGGGCCAATAAGCGCGGAAACGCGTGACCGGATTGGCTACCTGCCCGAGGATCGCGGGCTCTATCGCAAACTCAAACTGCTGGACTGCCTGGTTTTTCTGGCGGGGCTCAAGGGCGTCGCCTCGGGTGAGGCGCGGCAGCGGGCGCAGGCTTACCTGGAGCGGTTTGACCTGGCGGAACATAGCCAGAAGAAGGTCAACGAGTTGAGCCGGGGAATGCAGCAGAAGGCCCAGTTTATCGTGGCGCTCTTGCATGATCCCGACCTGCTGATTGTTGATGAGCCGTTCGCCGGGCTGGACCCGGTCAATGTGCGCCTGATCAAAGAGGTGCTGCGCGAGCAGGCCGCCGCCGGGAAGACCATTATCCTCTCGGCGCACGAGATGTATCTGGTGCAGGAACTGGCGCGCCGGATGGTGATGATTAACCATGGCCGGGTAGTGCTGTACGGCCCGATTGCGGAGGTCCGGCGTAAGTTTGCCGCCAATGCCGTTATTGTCGAGGGTCACGGCGATCTGGGAACGCTCCCCGATGTGACGAGTGTGCAGCGGCAGAATGGTCGTGCGGTGTTGCAACTGAAAGAGGGCGCGTCGCCGCAGCAGATTCTGCGTACGCTGAGCCACAACGATCATTTTACCGTCGAACGCTTCGAGGTCGCCCTACCTTCACTCGATGATATTTTTGTTCAGGTTGCACAAGAGGAAGACGTGTGATGCAACGACTGCTCTATATTGCAAAATTTGAATATTTCCGGCATCTCCGGCGGCGGATGTTTTTGCTGACCACCTTCGGCGTGCCGCTGTTGCTGGTTGCCGGCTTTGCGCTGCTGTTTACCGCTCTGGTGCTGACGAACCAGCCGGAAAGCGCAATTGGCTATGTTGATCAGGCCGAAGTGATCCCCGCCGCTGCCGAGACGCTTGTTCCCGCCAAGGAGACGCCGCTGCCGGTTCCGCTCCGCGCCTACTCGGACGAAGCTGCCGCGCGGGAAGCCTTTGTTGCCGGCGATATCGCGGCCTATGTGGTTATTCCGCCGGACTATCTCGACAGCGGGAGTGTGACCGCCTACGGCGCGGAGGAACTCTCCATGGAGGGCGAGCAGAGCCTGCGCACACTGCTGCGTGCCGGCCTGCTGGAAGGTGCCACGCCCCAGGTTATTGCGCGCGCATTTGATCCCATCGAAACCCTGCGGCGCAGCACGCTCGATGGCGGACGGACGATCATCGGGGGGAGCATCTGGTTTATTCTGCTGCCCTACCTGTTTGGCATGCTCTTTCTGGTGGCGACCTTCTCTTCATCCAGCTATCTGCTGCAGGCCATTGTCGAGGAGAAGGAGAACCGCACCATGGAGATTGTCGTCACCTCGGTGAAACCGTCGCAACTGATCGCCGGGAAAACGCTCGGCCTGGGGGTGCTGGGGCTGACGCAGGCGCTGGTCTGGTTGCTCTTTGGGGCGCTGCCGGCAGGCATCGGGGCGATCTTCCTGGAGCCGCTCCGCACGTTTAACCTGCCCGGCGATATTCTGCTGATTGCGCTGCTGGCGTTTATCCCCGGTTACTTCCTCTTCGCCGGGCTGATGGTCGGGATCGGCGCGATGGTCTCCTCGCAGCAGGAGGGGCAGCAGATGGCCTCAATGCTAACCCTGATGGGGATGTTGCCGTTTATTCTCAACTTTGTATTTATCACCAATCCCAACGGTGCGCTGGCGGTCGGACTGAGCCTCTTTCCATTGAGCGCACCCCTGGCGCTGGTGATGCGCCTGCCGCTGGCCCAGGTGCCGCTCTGGCAGATCCTGCTCAGTCTGGGGTTGCTGACTGCCGGCGCGGTGCTGGTTGTGCTGGCCGTCGGGCGGATCTTCCGCCTGGGGATGCTGCACTACGGCAAGCCGATCCGTCCGGGTGAACTGGTGCGCCTCCTGCGCGCAAGTTGATAGAGGATGATTGCTAAACGTCAGGAGTTGCGCGGTGCGGGTTTGGACCACGAACGCCGCGAAATGAGCGAAAAATGCGAAACGACCAGTGCTGATAGGCGTTACGCGATCCTGTGTTTGACAGTGGATATTGTCTCCGGCAGGGCGGAAGAACCCAGATCTTGTTCACGAATATGTGGCTCTCCGAGCCACATATTCGTGAACAAGATAAAACCGTACCATGCTGCCGCAGGCGAAGACCGTCTTTATGGAAGTACATATCTGATTTGCACGCCCACCACGTAACGCGTGCAAGAATAGAGGAAGTTATGCAACGAACAGTGCTGATGGCCCGCCATGCGCTGCTGCGGCATCTGCGGCGGCCCGGCTTTATTCTGCTCACGCTGGCCGTCCCCCTGATTGGGTTGGTGGTGACGCTGGTGATGGGCACGATGATGCAGGATGCGGCAACAGCGCAAATGGGTGGCGATATGCCCGGCGATACTAGCGGCACCGTCGGCTATGTCGATCAGGCCGGTCTGATCGAAGCGGTACCGGAAACGATTTCCGCGGATCGACTGCGGGCCTTTCCCGATGTAGACGCCGCGCGGGCTGCAGTTCGGGCGGATGAGATTACGGCCTTCTACCTGATTCCCGCCGATTATCTGGAGAGTGGCAGCGTTACACGCTTTTCGCCGCAGATGGCAATCGTTACCGCCGATGAACAACTGATCCGGCGGCTGATTCGTGCCAACCTGCTGCCCAACGAAGACGCGCGCCGGGCCGAGCGGCTGGTGAATCCGCTACGTCTGGAGACGGTACGCCTCGATGCCGAGGGTCAACCCGCCCCGGCCGAGCGCGGCCAGACTGATGGGGATAACCCGCTGACTTTTGCCGTGCCCTATATCTTTGCAATGATGCTGTTTATTACGATTATCTCCTCGTCGAGTTTTATGCTGCAGAGTGTCACCGAGGAGAAGGAAAATCGCACGATTGAGATTCTGCTGACTTCGCTGCGCCCCTGGCAGATCCTGGCGGGCAAAGTTGCCGGGTTGGGGTTGCTGGGGCTGATCCAGGTCAGCATCTGGCTGCTGGCGGGGCGACTGCTGCTGACCCTCAGTACGCGCCAGTTCAATCTCTTTGGCAGCTTTGAACTGCCGGGCTATGTCTGGGGGCTGGCGCTGCTCTACTTTGTGCTGGGCTACCTGGTGTATGCCGGCCTGCTGGCGGGCGTAGGCGCAACGGTGACATCCACGCGCGAGGGGTCGCAACTGACCACGCTGGTGGTATTGCCGTTTATTGTGCCGCTCTGGTTTATCGGGGCAATCATTGAGCAGCCGGACAGCCCGCTGGCCCTGGCGTTGAGTATGGTACCGCTGACCGCGCCGGTCACGATGGTGATGCGTCTGGCCCTGACCGATGTGGTCTGGTGGCAGGTGCTGCTCAGTCTGCTGCTGCTGCTGGGGACGGTGCTGCTCTTTATCTGGGGAGCCGGGCGGATCTTCCGCGTTACCACGCTGCCGGCAGGCAAGAAGTTCAACGTTGGCGAGATTATCCAGGCGTTGCGTACCGGGTCGGCGGGGTAATGTAACTCTGGTAAGAACAAAGAACCACAGAACAAAGAACAACCCGGTTCCCTGCTCGGACTGCGCCAGGTGTCTTTGTTCTGTGTTCTTTTCCTGGATACTTTGACGATTCCCTCGAACTTACTTCTGCTCGCCGCGCAGGCGGGCCAGTTCTGCCCGCAGGTGCGCCAGTTCGGCTTCCGCTGCGGCGGCGCGCTGCTCCGCTGTCGTGCGGGCCAGTTCTGCTGCAGTCGCCTGCTGTTCCGCTGCCAGGCGTGATTGTTCGGCTTGGGTCAGGGCGGCGGCCAGTTCGCGCGAGGTCCGCAACATCTCGCCGGTGGCAACTACCTGCGCCACCAGACGTTGGCCCTCAGCCCGCAGGCGCACCCCGATACACTCTAGCGTCAGGTAGCCCGCGGCATCCGGCGCAACTACCTGCGGCACTCCATCCTCCAGTCGCCACAGACTGACGCCAATCTGTTCCCGCAGCCGGTCGGGATTGTCGGGATGCACGATATCGAGCAGCAGGTACTCGGTAATCCCCAGGGCGGCGTAGAGCAACCCCTTGCTCTGCCGGTCCCGCACCTGGCTGCCGGCGGAGGTCACTTCCACCACGCACAGCGGCAGCGGTTCTTGATCGAGGTCATACGAGCGCAGCATCTGGGCCGGGGTCAGTTCGACAACGGGGGCAATCAGCAGGTCCGGAGCGATACGCTGCTTGCGCTCCTCCCAGTCCCGGTAGAAGATAAAAACATCAATAATGGCCTGGAGGCCCAGGCGTTCCAGCAGCGGCGACACCATCTCGGTCAGGATCTGGACATACAGGCTGTGGAACCGACCGGCCGGCATACGTTCCTCCTCAGTTTGATAGGCATAGGGGTGCGGGTCCCAGTCATCACCGACCCACTCCGGGATCCAGCCGGGACGGTCACGGCGAAAGATATCGTACGCCGGGCGCGCCGGCATAGTTGCATCGGGCATCGGGCGGCTCCTCCTCTTCATCGTTGATCTGTCAGTCATATGACACGACGTACGCAGTGTGTACGCAAACCGGGCGTTTGAGCCCGGTAATGGCCAGATTCGCCTGCGGCAGCATGGTATTTTTTATCTTTTTCACAAAAAATTCACACAGTGATTTTTTTGTGAAAAAGAATAGAATCTTCCGCCCTGCCGGAGGCGATATCCTCGCCAAATGCGGGATCTCCTGATCCATGGCAGCATTGACCGGTGCGCGATGTTCGCTCATTTCGTGTTCTTCATGGTCCAAACTTCCACCACGTAACGCGTGTCTATGATCAGTGTAGCATACAACTCAGCCTATCTATTCGAGGCGTGCAACGTGACAACATGGCAACGTGACAACGTGACAACGTGCAACGTGCAACGTGACAACGTGACAACGTGCAACGTGGAACGTGAAACGTGCGACAGCCGTATGCTGTATAAGGTTAAAAGCCGGTTTATTTTAATGCACTTTAACTACGCCTTGATTGCCTTTGTCTGTGTATTCAGCAGACAGGTAAAAATACCCAGATCCGGCCGGTACTTTCGCCGATGAAAGAAGCGGTGTGTAAAAGTATACTATCCTCAGCGTTGATGGTATTGATGTCTCGCTCCCCAACTCTTCCGGCAGTCCATCCAGAGGCATCATTCAAATTGACCCGACCGTCTGGCTGACCGTTTGAAAGAAGTGGGCAACTTCCCTACCTGGACTGCCGCGAAGTTGCAGAGATCAAGCAAGGAGGAGTTATGACCCTGAGTTTTGCACCGGCCCTGGAACAACTGGAAACGTTGCTCAATGAGATCATCATGCTGTTGCCGAATCTGGTCGTAGCCATAATCGTCTTTCTGGCCTGCTACTTGCTGGGGCGTAGCAGCCGTGTCCTGGCGCAGAAGCTGTCGGATAGCGCGGGACGGCAGCGCAGCCTGGGAATTGTACTGGGCCGCCTGTCGCAGGCAACGGTGACACTCTTAGGACTGCTGATCGCCCTGGTTATTCTCTTTCCCGAGTTTTCACCGGCACAACTTGTGCAACTGCTGGGTATTAGCAGTGTGGCGATTGGCTTTGCCTTTCGGGATATTCTCCAGAACTTTCTCGCCGGCATTCTGCTACTCCTGACCGAGCCGTTCCGCATTGGTGACGAGGTGGTGGTCAACGAGTATGAAGGCACGGTTGAGGATATTCAGACGCGCGCAACGACGATTATGACCTACGATGGCCGCCGGGTTGTGATCCCCAATGCCGATCTCTTTACGCACACCGTGACCGTCAACACCGCCTTTGACAAGCGCCGCGTCGAGTATGACATTGGGATCGGCTATGGCGATGATATTGAGGAGGCCAAACAGTTGATCCTGGGTGTGCTCAGACGGCTGGAGAATGTGTTGCAAACCCCGGCCCCCGACGTGCTGGTCTTTGGGCTGGCGGACTATAGCGTGACGCTGCGGGTGCGCTGGTGGATCAAGCAGCCGACCCGCGCCGAGACGCTTGACTCGCGTGACCATGTGTTGGCGGAGATTAAGCAGACGCTGCCGGCGCATGGCATTGATCTGCCCTTCCCCACGCAGCAGATCCTCTTCCACGATCAGACGGAGGAGACCGATGGGGACCGCACGCGCCAGCGCGAGGGCTGGCCTGCCGGGAAAGGTATGGTACCGCAGCCGCGCACCAATGGCCACCTGGCGCATACGCGGGGCGAACTGCAACCGCAGACGACCAGTATTAGCTAAGGAAGTAGCCGAGAGATTAGCATGCGAGACGGCGGGGAGGTTTTCCTCGCCGTTTTTGCTTGCAAGTTGCTGTCTTGCACCGCAAAGACGCAGAGGTCGCAGAGCAGATCACCCCGACATACCCTGCCTGCCGTTCTCAGCGCTGCTAGCGTGCATATTTCAGTCGAACGCTCATTGTAGGATTAGGTGAGGTATTTCGCGCCCACCATCGCTATCTTGATCGGTTTCAGGCGGTGAAGTTTATCCACTCGCACCTCGCGCGTAATCCCGTCGTCCATGAGCGGTTTCGTGCGGAGATCAGCCGGGTTGCCGTACTCCAGCATCCCAACATTGTCGAGAGCTTTGATTTTGGCGAGCATGACGGGCGGCTGTATGTGACCATGGAGTTGATGGAAGAAGGCTCACTCCGCACCCTGTTGCAGCGGCGGGCGCGGTCGGCGCAAACCGGCCCGGCGGAGCTCCGCGATCCGCTGATCCTGGTGGGTGGTGGGGTGACAAATTCCAGTGGCGCTTTTGTGGTAACGCTTGATCTGCAGCGCACAAATGTCGGACCCTACACGATCAGTGTGCGCCCGCGCGGAGAAAGAACCTCTGGCGCGGAAGCCTTTACCATCAACCAGGTGGGCACGGGGCGCACCGGCCTGCAGCCGATCCAGCCACATATTCGCGGCAACCTGATATCTTCCGACCAGATCACCTGCGAGGTACCGGGAACTCCAACGGTGACACCAGCGCCAACTGAGACCGGCGCTCAGGAAGGGGAAGAAGGGGAGAGCGGCGAGGAGGAGGAAGAAGAGGAGTAGGGACGCGCTTGTGCGCGTCCGCTGCCCATCCATCGTAGGGACGCGCTTGTGCGCGTCCGCTGCCCATCCCAATGCGGGAGATCCTTCTCCGGGACGATTCTCCATACCAGTCCCACCGGCCGTATTCCAATGCGATCCGGCGAAAAATTGCCCGTGAGTGCTGACATGATTGGAGATGGCCTGTGCGGGAGTGCGATCAGGTAGGCGCGCAGCCGTGGTCCCACACGGCCAGGAGGGAAGGCTTTGGACCACGAAAGAACGCGAAACAGTTTGGACCACGAAAGAACGCGAAAGAACGTGAACGGCGCGAACGGAGTATTCGCCGGGGCGTGCCGGTATCCATCGCAACGCCGCCGTACTGTAGGGGCGCGGCCCCACAATCCCGGAATGGATACCGGTATGGTGACTACTCCCACAGCTAAAGCATGTGGGCTTCTCGGGACTTACACCCAGGCTGTGTAGCCCCACAGCCAGTATATTTATCGCGGCATTGAGATCTCTATCGATCTGAAGCCCGCAAACAGGACAGG
>DAOTUI010000045.1:0-25739 GCA_034437035.1 Chloroflexaceae bacterium | reverse complement strand
GCCAGGTCCAGCAGGATAAAGCCGATCAAGAGCGTCGTAAAGGTCCAGGCCAGGGCGCTGTTGATGCGCATCGCGCCGACCCACATAATCGCGGTGTAGAGCGTCCAGGCCACCAGGAACCAGCCCGTGGCCGCCGTGCCCGTCACAAACAGTCCCGTCTGATTGCCAATCAAGAGCAATGCCAGCGAAATCCAGAAGGCGCCGTAGGCGGTGAAGGCGCTGTAGCCAAAGTTGTTGCCGGTCTTCATCTCCTGCAACCCGGCAATCATCTGGGCCGCGCCACCAAAAATCAGACCTAACCAGACCACCGGGCCGAGTTCTTCCATCCAGCCGACGTTGTGGAACTGCAACACCAGTGTGGTTAAACCGAACGCTGCCAGACCGACGACGGCGGGATTGCCTTGCTTCGGGCTTGCCATGATTGACCTCCTCATTGGGCTCAACATATTCTCCAGCGGGTGATGGGTCCATCATACCGGACGAACCGCGTAGCGCATAGGGACTCTATGCCCGCTGTAGGCGGGACATTTGTCCCGCTTCAATAATGTCAAGCGGTTGGCCCCCCGGTCTCAGGCGATATTCATCGGCGGGTTGCACTATGGGACCTGGGAACGCTGACCGGCAAACTGCCGGTGCCACTATTCTCGTGGTAGCATGTCATACGGAACCACACTTTACAATGTGACACGCGTTACGCGGTGGTTCATCAAACCGGGCGTTTCACCCGCTGGACGGCAGCATCGCCTGCGGCAGCATGGTACACTTTTGATCTTTTTCACAAAAAATTCACTCAGTGAAATTTTTTATGAAAAAGATCTGGCTTCTTCTGCCCTGCCGGAGGCGAAATGCTCTGCCGAGTCAGTGACCGCGTAAGTCGTGGATGTGATAGTACGTCGCGTGTGAGCCAGTGGAACAGTGGAGTCGTTGAGAAGAAAGGATAAAGCTGTATGACGACACTTGCCGAGCAATTTCGCCCCTTTGCCGAGCGTATGCGTCAGGCGGGGCGCCACGAAGCCGAGATTGCCACCTTTGAAGCCTACTACCGCCAACTGGTCGCGGGCCAGACCGGGCTGATCTCCGAGGAAGACATCGCGCCAATTGAGGCACTGCCGGATGCGGAGAGCTTCTCGGCAAATCTGGCGGACACCGGCCAGGCGATGTTGAACAAAACCATTCTGCTCAAGCTGAACGGTGGGTTGGGCACCAGTATGGGCATGGAACGGGCCAAATCGCTGCTACCGGTGAAGGATGGGCTCTCCTTCCTGGATATTATCGCGCATCAGGCCGTGCGCGCTGGAACGCCGCTGGTGCTGATGAACAGCGAACACACCGATGCCGACTCGCTGGCGGCCCTCCAGCGCTACCCCGATCTGCACCGGAAGGATATTCCGCTCAGCTTCCAGCAGAGCATTTTTCCCAAGATTACCCAGGCGGACCTGCAGCCGGTGGACTGGCCGGAGAATCGGCAACTGGAGTGGTATCCGCCGGGGCATGGCAATATCTACCTCTCGCTGATCATTAGCGGTATGCTGGACCAGTTGCTCGCCGCCGGGTATGAGTATGCTTTTATTTCCAATGCCGATAATCTGGGAGCGGTGATCGACCCGCTGATCCTGGGTTACTTCGCCACCCATCAGTATCCCTTTATGATGGAAGTGGCCGACCGCACCGAGGCGGATAAGAAGGGCGGTCACCTGGCCCGCCGCACCGCCGATGGCCGCCTGATCCTGCGCGAGTCGGCGCAGTGTCCTGAGGCGGAGATGGATGTATTTCAGGATATCAACCGCTACAAATATTTCAACACCAACAATATCTGGCTAAACCTGCCGGGCTTGCGGGATATGGTGGCAGCCGGAAACAACGCAGTGCCGACCCTGCCGCTGATCCGCAACCCCAAGACGGTCGATCCGCGCAACAGTGCTTCAACGCCGGTCTACCAACTGGAGACGGCGATGGGGGCCGCGATTGTGATCTTCGAGGGCGCGCAGGCCATTCGCGTGCCGCGCACCCGCTTTGCGCCGGTCAAAACCACCGGCGATCTGCTGGCGGTGCGCTCCGATACCTACCGGCTGACCGAGGAGTATCATATCGTGCCCGATCCGGGTGATGTGCTGGTTGATCTGGACGGGAAATATTACAAATTGATTGACGCGATGGAGGCGCGCTTTCCGGCGGGCCCGCCGTCGCTACGGGAGTGTCGTTCCCTGCGAGTTAAAGGCGATATCAAGTTTGGCGCGGCGGTCAAACTGGAGGGGCATGTGCAATTGGTGCATTCCTCGGAGGGGCAGGCCGAGGTTGCTTCGGGGAGCGTGCTTACGGGTGAACAGCGGTTTTGATGGGGCATGGCTCCATATCAGATAACATGACTTACGCGATGAAGGTTTGGACCACGAAAGCCGCAAAATGAGCGAAAAGCGCGAAACTGCTGGTGCTGATATGCGTTACGCGATCTTGTGTTTGACAGTGGATAGTGCCGGCGGCAGCATGGTACCTTTTCTGTCTTTTTTACGAACATGTGGCTCGGAGCGCCACATGTTCGTGAAGAAGGAATGGTCAGTTCCACCCTGCCGGAGGCGAAGCCGGTGCTCAGGGCCGGCACCAGGCCAGAACAAACCCCACCGCGTAAGTTGTGTCAAATAACGGTATGGTTGAGTCACGCCAGGGTCGCAAAGAACCGCATATCCTGCGCGGCTGTGCGCGCGGTTGTTTGAACCGCAGTGGCGGCTTCACCAGATTTGCCATGTTGTGCTACAATCATACTGACTTTCCTATGCCATTCCAGTTTTCCTTCATCCGTAAACTGTTAACGCATAACCAGTAATTACTGTTCAATGAACCAGGAACCACGACGAACCACGCGCCCCGTTCGCCGCACGCCTGCCCGCGCCCGGCGACCCGCGCGAAGAAAACGCTCTGTGATCAGCCTGCCCCGCATTGGCCTGGTGCTGGCGGTGGCGCTGCTGATTCTGCTGGGCACCTGCAGCACGCCGCCGTTGCGTCTCTGGTCCTCATCACAGGCGCAGTTATCGGCACAACTGGGTGAGGACACCAGCAACCACCCGACGACCATTCCGCGCCTGCCAACCGTAACACCCTGGCCCTCGCCTTCGGCTACGGTGGGAGTAATGGCGAATATGTTGCCGACGCCGCTGCCCCAGCCGACCATCCCGCCCATGCTGCAGCCGTCCGTGGCCGCGGTGCCGCTCGACAAAGTTGGCGTGGTGATCGACACCTATGTCCAGGATCTGGCAAATGCCGACTTTTTCAGCGGGGCGATCCTGGTAGCCCACGAGGGCGAGATTCTGATCAGTAAGGGCTATGGCATGGCCAATGCGGAGGAGAACCGGCCCAATACGCCCCACACCCGGTTTCGGCTGGCTTCGGTTTCCAAGCCGTTTACAGCCATGGCAATTATGCAACTCCATGCCCGGAATCGCCTCAATATCAATGATCCAATCTGTACCTACTTGCCGGACTGTCCCCCGGCATGGCGGCCCGTGACGATTCGCCATCTGCTGACGCATACCTCCGGCATTCCGAACTACACCGATTTTGCCAACTTTGAGCAGACTGAGATGTACCCGACCAGCGTGGAGCATCTGATTGATCGCTTCAAGCACGAGCCGCTGCTGTTTGAACCGGATGCGCTCTACAGCTATAGCAACTCGGGCTATGTGCTGCTGGGGGTGATTATTGAGCGCGCTTCAGGGATGTCGTATGCCGAATTTGTCGAGGAGCAGATCTTCAAGCCGCTGGAGATGTGGAACAGCGGCTATGATTTCAATCTTGATTATGTTACCGACCGGGCGCTGGGCTATGCGGCTGTCGGGCAACCCGCCAATCCGATTGATCCCTCTACGCTCTACGCGGCGGGCGCGCTCTACTCCACTGCCGAGGATCTCTACCGCTGGGACCAGGCGCTCTCCACGGAGAAGCTGCTGCCCCGGTCGCTGCTGGACGAGATGTTTACGCCCCATCTGGGCGAGTATGGCTATGGCTGGCGGATCAGCGGCAATTATGGTCGGCGCACGCTTAACCATGGCGGCCTGATCAACGGCTTCTCCAACTACCTGGCGCGCTACCCCGACGAGCAGTTGACGGTGATTGTGCTGAGCAATCTGCAATCCACTGACGCATACGGTATCGGCGAATATCTGGCGCAGTTGGTGTTTGAGTCGCAGAGTCCGTAGGAAGAACTGAGAACTGGAGAACTGAGAACCGAGAACTGAGAACCGAGAACAAAGAACTGGAGAACAAAGAACAAAGAACTAAAGGTCGAGAACTGAGGGCAACGCCTATCTGATATGTTTTTGTTCTTTGTTCTTTTGTTCTCTGTTCTTTCCGGGACTAATGCTCCTCATCGTGGGCGCAGCCGAGCCGCCAGGCACGCCCATCGTGGGCAATAAACGCGTTGGCCACGTCCGGTCCCCAGGTGCCCGGCTCGTAGGTCGCCAGCGGCGGCGCAGCGGCAGTCTCCCATCCCGCGAGAATCGGGTCGATCAACTCCCATGCGCGTTCAATCCCGTCGCTGCGCGTAAAGAGCGAGGCATCACCGTTGAGGGCATCCAGCAGCAGCCGCTCATAGGCATCCGGCAGTGGCTTGCCCTTAAACGAAGAGCGGTAGTGGAACTCCATATCGACCGAGCGCGTCTCGACCATTGAGTCAGGCACCTTGGTCTCAAACTTGAGATGCATTCCCTCGTCCGGCTGAATGCACATCGCCAGAATATTGGAGGTAAAATCGGCCTCCTCCGACAGTGGGAACATCATGTGCGGTGGGCACTGGAACTGAATGGTGATCTCGCTGGTCTTATGCCCCAGCGCCTTGCCCGAGCGCAGGTAGAACGGGACACCCTTCCAGCGCCAGTTGTCGATATACAGCTTGAGCGCGGCATAGGTGGCCGTCTGTGAGGCGGGGGCTACGCCCGGCTCATCGTGGTAGCCGCGATACTGCCCGCGCACGGTATCCTGCAGCTCGATCGGACGAATTGCCGAGAGTACCTTGACCTTCTCGTTGCGTACCGCATCGGCATTAAAGGATGCGGGCGGCTCCATCGCCACGAGCGAGAGCAGTTGCAAAATATGGTTCTGGAACATATCGCGCAGCACACTCGCCTTGTCGTAGAAATCGCCGCGCTGCCCCACCGGCACCGTCTCGGCCACGGTGATCTGGACATTGTCGATGTAGCGGCGGTTCCAGACCGGCTCAAAGATTGTGTTGGCGAAGCGGAAGAAGAGAATATTCTGCGCCGTATCCTTACCCAGATAGTGATCGATCCGGTAGATCTGCTGCTCCTCAAAGACCGCATGCACCGCGTCGTTGAGCGCTCGCGCCGACTGTAGATCATGCCCGAAGGGCTTCTCGATGACCACGCGGCGCTGTCCCCCGTCGGGGCGGGCCATTCCCGCCGCGCCCAACTGCTCAATGATTGGGACAAACAGCCCCGGCGCGGTCGCCAGGTAGTAGAGCCGGTTGGCCGACCCGTCTTCTAACTCGTGCAGGGCGGCGTCCAGATTTTGATAATCCTCCAGGGTTTTCGCATTACCCGGCACATACCAGAGCTGTTCGGCAAAGGCATCCCAGGTTGCGGCATCAAACGCGCCACCGGCGAACTTCTCCGTGCCATCGCGCATCCGCGCACGGAACTCGTCATTGCTGTAGGGGCGCCGCGCAGTGCCGACGATGCGCGTGTTTTTGGGCAGGCGCTCTTTGCGGTAGAGATTAAACAGCGCGGGTACCAACTTCCGCTGGGTCAGGTCGCCCGATGCGCCAAATATAATGATTGTGTTGGAAGTAGTCATTGAATTCCTCATTTGCACGGGTTACGCGGTTGCTGACCTGGAAAGGAGTTTCGCCTCCGGCAGGGTGGAATGGGACATCCTTTTTGGGAAAATGTGGCTCAAAGAGCCACATTTTCCCAAAAAGACTGGGATGGCTCCAGCTTTTCACAAATGTTGCACTTTGTGCAACATTTGTGAAAAGGATAAGGAACGTACCATGCTGCCGCAGGCGAAGCTGCTTTTATCAGGGCAAACGGTCAGTTGGTGTAGTTACCGCGTACGTCGTGTCACTTACTGTTCTATTCGGTTCCCCGTTTTACGGCATGGCCGCCGAACTGGTTGCGCAGCGCGGCCAGCACCTTCGCGGCATAGGACTCGTCCTGGCGCGAGTGGAAGCGCTCGTACAGTGCCAGCGTGATCACCGGGGCCGGGACATCAAAGTCGATGGCGGCCTGGATGGTCCAGCGGCCCTCGCCGGAGTCCTGCACATAGCCGCGTAGCGAACTCAGATCGGGATCTTCGGCGAAGGCGGCCTCGGCCAGTTCCAGCAGCCAGGAACGAATCACACTGCCGTAGCGCCAGACTCCGGCAACCTGGTGCATGTCCAGGTTAAACTGTTCCGCCGCGCGCAGGATCTCAAAACCCTCGGCGTAGGCCTGCATCATGCCATATTCGATGCCGTTGTGAACCATTTTGACGAAGTGGCCCGCGCCGACCGGCCCGACATGCCCGTAGCCGCCCTCCGCCGGGGCCAGCGTGCGGAAGGCCGGTTCCAGCCGCGCGATGACCTCCGGGTCGCCGCCCACCATCAGCGAGAAGCCCAACTCCAGCCCCCACACCCCGCCCGAGGTGCCCTGGTCCACGTAGAAGATGCCATGCTCCTGGAGCATCTCCGCGCGGCGCAGGTCGTCGTGGTAGTTGGTATTGCCGCTGTCGATAATCGCATCGCCCTGGGAGAGCAGCGGGACCAGTTCGTTGATGATCTGATCGGTGACACTGCCCGCCGGCAGCGAGATCCAGATTGCGCGGGGAGGGGCCAGTTTGCTGACCAGTTCCGGCACGCTGTAGGCCGCGATTGCGCCATGCTGCTCCATCTCCTGGATGGGGCCATGGCTGCGGTTGGTGACAACCACCGCGTGACCGCCGCGCAGCAGCCGCTGCACCATCCCCGCGCCCATCCGTCCCAGGCCAATCATTCCGACTTGCATGACCTATGCCTCTCTATTGCAAAAAAATCCAGGTTTCATGGTACGACGGGTTCCGGCAACTCTGCCGGCAGTTGTTGCCGCTTGGTGGCGATGCCCGCCATCAACGACTCGAATGACTGTGCAAAGGCCGCCACGCCCTCGTCAAGCAGCGTATCCGTGATGGCTTCCAGATCGATCCCGGCGTCGGCCAGGCGGTCGAGGTGCGCGCGGGCCTCCTCCAGGTGCTGCTCCAGCGTCGCCGCCACGCTGCCATGATCGAGAAACAGGTCCAGCGCCGCCGGGGGCATGGTGTTTACCGTATCCGGCCCGATCAGATTATCCACATAGAGCGTATCGGAATAGTCCGGGTTTTTCACACCCGTGCTGGCCCAGAGTGGCCGCTGCACCCGCGCGCCCCGCGCCGCCAGCGCCTGCCGGCGCGGGCTATTGACGCTCTCCCGGAAATGGGCATAGGCAACTTTCGCATTGGCAATCCCGGCCATGCCCGCCAGGTCCGTCCGCCCGCGCTGCGCCAGTTCCTGGTCCACGCTGCTATCGACCCGGCTCACAAAGAAGGAGGCCACTGACGTCACCCGGGCCGGGTCGCCGCCCTGCTCGATCAGCAACTCCAGCCCGCGCATGTAGGCCTCCAGCACCGCCTGATATTGCTTGACCGCGAAGATCAGCGTGACATTGACATTGATGCCGGCGGCAATCGTCGCGGTGATCGCGGGAATACCGGCGGGCGTCGCCGGGATCTTGATCATCACATTGGGTCGCTCCAGCACCACAAACAGCCGCTGCGCCTCGGCAATGGTGCCCGTGGTGTTGTGCGCCAGCGCGGGGCTGACCTCCAGGCTGACATAGCCGTCCGCGCCGTCGGTGCGCGTGTAGACCGGACGCAGCAGGTCGGCTGTGTGGCGGATGTCGTCCAGCGCCAGCGCCTCGTAGACCGCGCCAACCGGCTGTTCGGCGGGGATGCGGCGCAGATCGGCGTCATAGTCGCTGCTGCCCACGATGGCCTTCTCAAAAATGGTCGGGTTAGAGGTGACGCCGGTCACGCCCCGCTCGATCAACGCCTGCAGATCGCCCTGTTCCAGCAGCGCTCGGCGGATATTGTCATACCAGATCGACTGGCCCAGCCGGTTTACTTCGTGTAGCTTTGTCATGGTTTGCTTCTACCTCGCAGCTAAGGGGGCGCGTTCGGTTGGTACAAAGCTCTGCCGGAACCCGCCCCCAGTTCATGCTTCCCTGGCCGTCAAGCGTTATTCCGTCACCGTTGCGCCCAATTGCTCCTTCACCGCCGTGATCAGCCGCTCTGGAGTGAACCCGAACTTGTGCTGCAGCTCCTTCAGCGGGGCCGATGCGCCGAAGGTGTGCATACCGATGCTCTGGCCGCTTTCGCCGACGTAGCGTGCCCAGCCCAGCGTGGCGGCCTGCTCCACCGAGACGCGCGCCTTGATCGCGGGTGGCAGCACCCGGTCGCGGTACTCCTGGCTCTGCTGCTCAAACAGCTCCATCGAGGGCATGCTGACCACGCGGGTTTTAATACCCTCGGACTTGAGTTGTTCGTGGGCCGCCACACAGAGCGCCACTTCGCTACCGCCGGCAAGCATAATCGCCTCCGGCTGACCATCGTCCGGGTCGGCCAGAATGTACGCGCCCTGCGCCAGCCCCGCCGCCGCCGCATAGCGCGAGCGGTCCAGGGTGGGGATGGCCTGCCGCGTCAGCACCAGCGCCACCGGCTTGTGGCGGAACTGCATAATTACCTTCCAGGCTTCAACCACCTCGTTGGCATCGGCCGGGCGCAGGGTGGTCAGGCCGGGGATCACCCGCAGCGAAGCCAACTGCTCCACCGGCTGGTGCGTCGGGCCATCCTCGCCCACGCCAATCGAGTCGTGGGTGAAAATGTAGATCGCCGGTAGCTCCATCAGCGCGCTCAACCGGATGGCCGCGCGGGCATAGTCGCTAAAGATCAGGAAGGTCGAGCCGTAGGGCCGGATCTTGCTGAGCGACATGCCGTTGAGGATCGCGCCCATCGCATGCTCGCGGACGCCAAAGTGCAGGTTGCGCCCGCCATGGTTGGTGGCCTTAAAATCACCTGCGTCGGCAAAGGTCAGGCGGGTCTTGGTTGAGGGGGCCAGGTCCGCCGAGCCACCGATCAGCCAGGGGATATTCTGTGCCAGGATGTTCAGCACCTCCCCGGAAGCGTTGCGCCCGGCCATGCCTTTCGCGTCGGCGGGGAAGGTCGGCAGGTTGCGGTCCCAGCCTGCAGGCAGTTGCCGATGCTGCATGCGGTAGAGCTGATCGGCCAGGTCGGGATAGCGTTGCGCGTACGCCGCAAACTGCGCCATCCACTCATTGCGGAGCCCATGTCCCCGCGCGACGATGCCCTCCCGGAAATGGGTCAACACCTCGTCGGGGATCAGGAATGTGGCATCCTCCAGCCAGCCATAGTTGCGCTTGGTCAGGCGGATCTCGTCCTCGCCCAACGGCTCGCCATGGGCGGCGTGGGTGTCCTGCTTGTTGGGCGAACCATAGGCGATATGGCTGTCTACGATGATCAGTGTGGGTCGGTCAATCGTGCTGTGGAAGGTGTTGAGCGCGCGGTTGAGCATATCCAGGTCGTTGGCATCGCCCACGCGGGTGACATTCCAGCCATAGCCGATAAAGCGGGTAGCGACATCCTCGCTAAAGGCCCAGTCGGTATGCCCCTCAATCGAGATCTTGTTGTTGTCGTAGATCCAGCAGAGGTTCGCCGGCTTGAGATGTCCCGCCAGCGAAGCGGCCTCACTCGATACCCCCTCCATCATGTCGCCGTCGCCGCACAGGGCGTACACATTGTAGTTGAACATCTCGAAGTCGGGGCGGTTGAAGTAGGCCGCCATCCAGTGGCTCGCCAGCGCCATGCCGACGCTGTTGGCGACGCCCTGACCGAGCGGGCCGGTGGTCGTCTCCACGCCGGAGGTCCAGCGATACTCCGGGTGGCCGGGCGCTTTGCTGTCCAGTTGCCGGAAGCATTTGATATCATCGAGCGTGACTGACAGCTTGCCCAGGACTTCATACTTGGGGTTGACTGCTTTGACCTGCGTCAGATGCAGCATGGCGTAGAGCAGCATCGAGGCATGCCCCACTGAGAGCACAAAGCGGTCGCGGTTGGGCCAGATCGGATCTTCCGGGTCAAACCGTAAAAAGTTTTGCCAGAGTGCATACACCACCGGAGCCAGGGCCATGGCGGTGCCGGGATGTCCGGAGTTAGCGGCCTGAACTGCGTCAATCGCGAGCGTGCGAATGGTATTGATACTAAGCTGGTCAATGCGCTTGTGATATTCTTGCATTGTTTTTCCTTTCAAAAATTACGGATTACGGATTACGGGTTACGGGTTACGGATTACGGATTACGGATTATATTCCTCACTCATTGCAATCATACCAGTGTAGGCTGCGCCCAGCAGGGCTACCTGCGGATTGAGAATGACATGCACCGGCACCTGCACCAGCATGTCGCGAAAGCGGCCCTTGTTACAGAATGCGTCCAGAAACGGTCCCTCCTCCAGCGCCTTGAGGATGCGCGGCGGAATGCCGCCCCCCAGGTAGACGCCGCTCGTCGCCAGCACCTTGAGCGCCAGATTGCCGGCTTCGGACCCCAGAATCTCCAGAAAGGTGTCCAGCGTGCGTCGGCAGAGCGGGCTGGGTGGTTCGGCATGCAGCGCCGCGTTGACGATAACTGGTGTTGGATCGTCCGCTTCCGCCAGTTGCGCCGCAATCTCGGGTAGCTCGGCGTTGTCGCCGCGATCCCGCCAGTAGGCATAAATGTTGGGCAGGCCCATCCCGGAACAGATGCGCTCATAACTGACATGCGCGAAACGCTCCAGCAGGTAGCGCAGCAGATCGATCTGGTCGGCGCTGGTCGGGCCAAACGAGGCATGCCCGCCCTCGGAAGGATAAGCCCGGTAGCGCGTGCCATCCCAGACCAGAAAGCCCTCCCCCAGCCCGGTGCCCGGCGCAATCACCGCTATCGTTCCGTGGGATGCCGGGTTCCCGGCATTCAGCGTATGCAGGTCGGACTGCTCCAGGACCGGGATAGCGCCGGCGATGGCCTCCAGGTCGTTGAGCAGATGCACCCGGTCGATCTGCAACTGCTCACGCAGCAGCGCGCTGTCAACCAGCCAGGGCAGGTTGGTCAGGCGGGCGCACCCTTTGACCACCGGGCCGGCCACGCCAAAGCAGGCCGCCGCGACGGTAAGATCCATCTGGTGCAGGAACGCCTGCACCAGGTGCTCCAGGCCGGCATAGTCGGCGCTGGTGAAGGTTTTCTCGGCCACCGGCTGGTGCAGCCCGGTATCGGGTGCGAAGACGGCCAGCGTGGTTTTCGTCCCGCCAATATCACCGGCAAGAATGAAGTTGTTTGCATTCATCTGAGCTTCTCGTTGTACGATACGAAAAAGAGTGACATGTCTACCATTGTTCTGGATGGTGGACGCGCAGAAGCGCGTCCCTACGACCCTGCGGCGGGCGGACGCGCAGAAGCGCGTCCCTACCTGTCCCCTGTTCCCTGTTCTCTGTCCCCTGATACTACTGCAAAATCACCGGCAGCAGCATACCCAGGCCCAGCAGGAACAGCCAGAGCGCAGGCGCAGGCGTCCCGATCGGGCGCAGCCGCCGCCGCTCGCGGGCGGCGATACGCGGGTCGAACTCGATCCAGGCGGTGTGCCGGCGTTCCAGCAGGCGCATCCCAATCGCCGTCGCCACGCCATAGATCAGATGCCCGATCAGCGAGGGTAGCGCGCCGGCGGCCGCCGTGGCTGTCCAGGTCAGCGTGCCGTTGAGCAGCATCGGCAGCAGCGTCAGCGGCCCCACAAACCACCAGATCAGGCCATAGACCAGCCCCCAGGCAATACTTGACCGGACATCGGGCGATTCGTAGCGGAAGAGGATGCCATAGCTCATGCCAATAATCGCCCCGATCACCAGGTGAATAGCGAATCCTGCCCAGGGTGAAGCACTCCCCACCAGGCCGGCGACCCGGGGCAGTGCGCCGGTTGCCAGCATCACCAGGCCAAACAGCAGCCCGCCCAGCAGACTCGCTGCCGCGCCCCAGCCCAGCGAGACGAGCAAGCGCGTCCCCGGTCCCTCCGGCTCACGCCGGATCGGGTCCGACTCGATAAAGAAGCCGACCCAGAGCCGATCCAGCGCGGCATAGATTACGCCGACAATCAGCCCATAAATGATATGCCCGATCAGCCCGCCAAAGAGCATGCCGGCCTGGGTGTAGGACCAGGCCGGCCCCTGTCCCAGCCAGAGCGGCATCAGCGTCAGCGGCCCCAGGAACCACCAGAAGATGCCGTAGGCCATGCCCCAGGCCATACTCGACCCGTAGCCGCGCACGTCACGCTGAAAGAGCAGGCCAAAGCTCGCGCCGATAAAGACGGCAATCAGAAAATGCAGCCAGACCCCCAGGTCATGCGCGGTGGTATTGACCAGCCCGGCGATCAGCGGGAAGAAATCGACCTGCTCCATCCAGGAGCCAAAGGCCCATCCACCCACAATCCCGGCCAGCCCACCGACGATCAGCGCGCGGGGGATGTTTACGCCGTTGTG
Organism: Chloroflexaceae bacterium; assembly: GCA_034437035.1. Lineage (GTDB taxonomy): Bacteria > Chloroflexota > Chloroflexia > Chloroflexales > Chloroflexaceae > CAKZQX01. The sequence continues at coordinate 13,170 of DAOTUI010000045.1, read as the reverse complement.
CGCCTGACGTTCCGCCGCCGGCGTGGTCACCAGGTTGATGCTCCCCAGAATAACGCCAAGGGGCATGCCCAGGCAGAGCAGGTAGGCCACCAGTTCCGGCAGATGCAGCCGGGCCGTTTCAACCATGCCCATGCCATGCGCCCCGCTGACCAGCGCAAATAGTCCCGCCGGCCCGGCCAGCCAGAGCAGGAAGGCATAACCCAGCCCCCAGAGCAACCCGGCACCGGGACTGCCGGCCCGCTCGCCAATCAACAGCGCAAAGATCAATCCATACAGTGCGCCAAATAATACCATACTCCAGAAAACAAGCCCGACGATTAGCGCGGCGACCGCGCCGCCCACCCCGCCGACGATGACCCCGACAGTTATCGTGAGTAGCCTCTGCTTCTGCATGGTTGACCTACCTCTCCTGTATCTGGCCGGCACTGCTGACCGGCTGCTCTACCCGCCGCTCTGATCGTTCCGCCGGTTCCAACCGTTCTGCTGGGGCAGCCCAGACCTGCCCGCGATCACCGTTGATATCAATCGTCTGGACAATATCGCGCGGGAAGAAGAGTTCGATAGTCCAGTCGCTCAGCACCCGCACCTTGCGCTCCAGCCCCGGCAGCTTACTCAGATAGATGCCCCGCCAGAGCAGCCAGGCAAACAGCCCGGAGAAGCGCATCGAGCGGCCCCCGGAGAAGGGAATGGTCAGCTCGGCGCAGGCGGTCTGGTGGCCGATCACTGCCAGCACCCCCAGCACCTGGAACGAGAACTGCTTGCGTGGCCGGCCGTGGACATCGGCATGAATGTTGTGCGCCAGCGTGTAGGCCTGCCGTAGCGCAAACTGCGCCGTGGGCGGCGAGGCCGTGCCGGTCAGGGCGTTCGGCACCTCGGCGCAGTCGCCCAGTGCCCAGACGCCGGGATAGTTCGGGACGGCCATGGTGCCGGCAACCTTGACCGCGCCACGTCCGTTGCGCTCAACCGGCAGCGTCTGGATCACCGGGTTGGGGGTTGTGCCGGCGGTCCAGACCAGCGTCTCGGCGCGCAGTTCTTCGCCCGACTTGAGGACCACCAGGCCGGGCGCGGCATCGGCGACCCGCTCATTCAGCTTGAAGGTGACGCCGCGCTCGGTCATGCGCTCCAGGGCGTAGGCCGCCAGTTCTTCGCTCAGCTCGGGCAGGATGCGGTCGCGGGAATGCACCAGGATGATCTGCACCTCCTCGCGCGGGATGTTAGGGTAGTGGATCAGCATGCCCCGCGCAAAGTCGTTCAGGCCACCCGCCAGTTCGGCCCCGGCAAAGCCGCCGCCGGCCACCACAAAGGTCATCAGCGCCCGCCGGGTCGCGGGGTCCGGCTCCTGATCGGCCCGCTCGAACATGTCGATCACATGGTTGCGGATATGCATCGCATCGCCCAGGCTCTTGAAGTCCAGCGCATGTGCCCGCACACTGGTCAGCCCCAGGAAGTTGGTCACGGCCCCCAGCGCCAGCACCAGATGATCAAACTGCAGTTCGCGTGCGGGCGACTGCCCATCGGCGGCCAGGACCACCGAGCGCCGCTCCAGATCAACCTGCGCCACCTGCCCGCGCACAACCCGGGTGCGGCGTAGCGCGGTACGCAGCGGGTGGCTGATATGCGTGGGCTCCAGGCTGCCGGCGGCGACCTCGGAGAGCATCGGCGTAAAGAGAATCGCATTGGTGTCGCTGACCAGGGTAAACTCAACCGAGGGATCGGGGCCGAACTCCTGCTCCAGATGCTCGGCGGTGGTGACACCGGCGAACCCGCCGCCCAGCACGACCACGCGGGTCTTCTGCGCCGGGGCAGGTGGGGGCGCGGGTGGCGTTTCCGGCCCAACGTAGCGTGCTGCCAGATCGCTCAGGCCCTGCCAGACCAGCCCCAGGATCGCGCCATAGAGCACCCAGCTTACCAGCAGGGGAAAGAGCGCCAGCATGCCCTCAACGGTCCAGCGTGGCATCTGGCCCAGCAGCAGGGGCAGCAGCAGCACATGCAGCAGCGCCCAGAGCGGCACCCCGAAGGCGGCGGCAGTCATTGCGCTGTCGGCGTAGGCGCGGTGCGTCGGGCGAAACGCCAGCGCATAGCCCACTCCCACCAGGATGCCCAGGAGCAGCCCGCCGACACCCATGGTGGATACCAGCGCGATACTGGCTACCAATCCGGCCGGCAGCCCGATGATGCCGCGCCGCAGATGGATATTCATTCGATGTGACCTCCTCTACCGATTGTCATCGCCCGATTGTCATCGCCATACGCATTCAGGTTGTTGCATCGGCGCGATGCATGTTTTCCATTGAATCGCACAAGTTACGCGGTCGGTTCCAACCCAGGCGTCTGCCCGGACACATGGCCCGATGCGCCTGCGGCAGCGTGGTACTTTGTATTTCTTTTTCATAAAAAATTTGCTCTGGGAGCAAATTTTTTATGAAAAAGATGATCCCTTCCGCCCTGCCGGAGGCGAAACTCCCTTCCGGATCAATAACCGCGTAACTCCCATACATAAATTCTACTATGGAACGTTCGCGCTATGGGCGTTTACGGTTTAGTATTGCGTGAGTCTTGTTTATCACGATAAAGTTTACACTACTGTGAGCCATGACACATCAAGGGAAAGTCTTAACCGGGACCAGGGGTCTTTCTCAGATGGGGTGAGTAGAAATACTTATGAGGGGTTAGGGGTTAGGGGTTAGGGGTTAGGGGTTACGGACTACGGACTACGGACGACGCTGGTACTGGCTCGCGCAAAGGTTGTCGCAGAATGCTTATTCTTCGCGGCTTTGCGCCTTTGCGCGAGCTTAATTGACAGGACTTACGCAGTTGACATGCAAACTGGACGTTTGACCGGATGAAAGCCCGATTCGCCTGCGGCAGCGTGATACGTTTTGACCTTTTTCCCAACATTTTTGCACATTGTGCAAAAATGTTGGGAAAAAGATGGTCTGTTCCGCCCTGCCGGAGGCGAAATACATCTCCAGATGGAGAACTGCGTAAGTCCTGAGAACAAAGAACCAGAGAACCGAGAACCGGGTGCGCTCTGCGGCCTCGGCGTCTCTGCGGTGAATTGTGTTTCCGATCATTCCGTTGCCGGTTCACTACCCGGGTCGGTTGGCTCCGCAATATTCAGTTCGTCCAGCAATAACTGATCCGTGGTCACCTGAAAGAGGTTCGCTACCTTTACCACAAAATCGACCATGGGCACCTTTTTGCCGGTTTCGATCTCGTGAATGTAGCTCTGGGAAGCATACCCCAGCGCCTGTGCCAGTTCCCACTGCGTCATGTTGCGTTGCCGTCGTAAGCGGCGGACTTTTTCCCCAAATCGTTGCATCACTTTTGGAAGAACTAAGAACCAGAGAACAAAGAACAAAAACCTTTGTGCGCTCTGCGGTCTCGGCGTCGCTGCGGTGCATTATCGGATTTCTTCGCCAAAACCGTTGCATCACTCGTCATCGACGATCAGTTCGCGCCAGTCAGCGACCTGGAGCGCCTGCGCCAGCTTCTTCAGCACGGTTGGATCAGGCCGCATGATGTAGTTATGCCAGTAGCGAAAGACCGTGGAGTAGGCCACGCCGGTTGCAAGATGCAGACTCCGAATAGTGTACCCGCGTTGCTGGGCGATCTCTTTGATTTGTAGCCGCACGTCACTCAATGCGTCGCTCCAGGTGATTATTCAGGCTACTTCTAACTCATCCCGCATCAACTGATCAGTGGTCACCTTGAAGAAATCGGCGATCTTTAAGATGAGTTGAGCATTCGGAAGTTTCTTGCCCGTCTCAAGAAAGTGAATGTATCCCTGAGACGCAAATCCCAACTGCGCGGCTAACTCATGCTGCGTCATGCCACGCTGTTTGCGTAGCGTTCGTAATTTTTCCCCGAATCGTTGCATGATGGAACATGTGTCCTGGTTGACAAATGCCAGCAGACACATTATTATTCAGAAAACTACCTATAGGTATTTTTTGTGGTCGCCCCCGCACTGTCGGCAGCAGCCGGGGGCATGGCACCGGCGGGAAAGCGCCGATGCAGGGTTATTGTAGCACGCAATAGCCCTGCCACTGCATTCCCGCCTCAGCGCGGGCAGCCGGCCCGCAGGAGGCTTGCTATGGTATTGGACGAACGGAATGAACCACGCTGTTCCCCGGATGCGGCGGCGATCAGGTTTACGCTGCTGCGGCAACTCGGCCTGATGCTGGATGAACTGAGTGCGCAGGGGTTGCAGGTCTGGCAGGATGAGCGGCGGGTGTGGCATTGGGCGTGGGCGGCAACGGAGCTACGGGCACAACGGGGGTTCTGGGCGCTGGGCGAGGCGGTGGTGGATGCGGTGGCAACCCGCTTCCCGACCACGTTTGATCCTGCGGCGGTCGGGTAGTTCCCCGGACTGATATCTTTAACTAACCACGAAGCCCACGAAGGTCACGAAGAGTTGGAAGAAGTGATGCTGTTATGGCGATTGGGGGTAGATGCGATTGTTTACAAATGTAGGGGCGCAGGAGGGGCGCAGCATGCTGCGCCCCTCCTGCTGCCAACGCACCAACGCACCAACGCACCAACGCGCCAACACGCCAACGCACCAACACGCCAACGCACCAACGTTTCAACGTGTCAACGCGCCAACGTGTCAACGCGCCAACGTGAAACCTACAACGTCTTATCCTTCCGCCGTAACGACCAGGTCGTCAGCAGCAGGCAGACCAGCGTGTATGCTCCCATGATCCCCCAACGCCCCAGCAGATGCTCCATGCTGTGGGTGTACTCATCAAAGGTTTCGCTCTCCAGGCCGGGACGCGGCAGGTCGTTCAGGTTGATAATCGCGCCATAGGCATCCATGGCCCAGCGCCCGATGGTGAACCAGGAGAGCACCTCCGCGCTGCCCTCGAGCCGGAAAATTACCCCGCTCAGCAGGATCTGCGGGATCAGCGCCAGCGGGACCATGCTGACTGCGCGATCCGGGGTAGCCGCAATGGTGGAGATCAGCAACCCCAGCGATAACCCGGCCAGCGAGCCGAGCAGGGTGGTTACAAACAGCTCAATCCGCACATCGGTCATGATGCCCGCCTCGGGCATGGTGACTTTCCAGGTGACAATTGCCAGCAGCAGCAGGCTCTGCACCAGCACCAGCAGCGTCAGCACCACCACCTTTGACATAACGTACGGGAGAATGCGCAGGTTTGCCAGCCGTTCGCGCCGGTAGATCGCGGCCTCCTTGGTGATCTCGCGGGCCGCGTTGATAATGCCAAACCAGACGGCCACCGTCGCCAGCATAAACATCACCGGGCGGGCCGAGGCGAAGGTGGCCTCAGCCCCGCTGACCGCATCGGCTTCGATCACCAGCGCCATCAGACCGGCGATAATCGGAGCCTGCAACAGCAGAATCATGAGGTTGCGCCGATCCTGGAGCATCAGATCGGCGTAGCGGCGGGTCAATACGCCGAACTGCCGCAGCGGATTGCTGGTCTTGCTGGGGCCGTGGGGGCCGGCGGCGGCGCTGCCGCTGCCCGGTGGGGCAGCCTGGTTCAGCCGGTCGCCGATAAAGCGCCGGTAGGTGTCGGACTGCTGAAAGCGCGTCTCCCACAACTCGGCCAGCATGGGTTCGTCCTTGCTACGGGGGTGCGCCTGCTGCCACGCCTGGTAGATCGGCTGCATCCGTGCATCCTGAGCAAAGACGGGATCGTGCGGATCACAGCGGCCCTCAATCCGGGTGTAGATATCGGCAAAGTCATTGGAGGTCACGCCAAAGAAGCGCTTCGCCTCGGCGGGTGGCCCATAGTAGACCAGCCGCCCCGCCGACATAAATGCAACCAGATCGCACTGATCAATATTGGCGGTGGCATGCGTCACCAGCACCACCGTGCGGCCACTGTCGGCCAGGCGGCGCAGGGTGTACATCATCTTCTTCTCCAGCCCCGGGTCCAGCCCGGAAGTGGGCTCATCGAGAAAGAACAGGGCCGGGTCGGCCAGCAACTCCAGGCTGATGGAGACCCGTTTGCGCTGCCCGCCCGATAGATGGTCTACCAGCTTGCTCTGATGCTCGACCATCTCTACATCTTCCAGGACACGGTTGATCCGGTCGGTAATCTCCTGGGCGGCCGTATCCCCCGGCAGGCGCAGCCGCGCAGTGTAGTTCAGCGCGCGGGTCACGGGCAGCATGCGATGGGCAATATCATCCTGCGGCACATAGCCCAGAACGGCGCGGTAGGCATCAAAATGTTCGTAGAAATCATCGCCGTTCACCTGGACGATTCCGCTGCCGGCGGGCGCAACCCCGGCCAGGGCGCGCATCAGGGTGCTCTTGCCGGCACCGCTGCCGCCAACCAGCGCGACAAATTCGCCCGGCTCAATACAGAGCGAAACTTGCTGGAGAATGATCTTCTGCGGGCTAAACCGACCCTGTCGCCACGCTGCCAGCCGCTGACCCAGGCTGGCCTGGTTCGCCACCCGGCTCACCACCAGATCGCGCGCCTCGAGGCGCATAGCCTGCCCGACAACATGCGGTACCAGCGCGCTGCCGGTGTAGCGCAGCTTGAAGGGACCAATCTGCACAATATCGTCTGAGCGCAGGGTGTGTGAATGAATACGCTGACCGTTGACATACGTTCCATTGGTACTACCCAGATCACGCAGCAGGTGCGTGCGATTGTTTTGCCCCGTGATCTCGGCATGCCGCCGCGAGATCTGGGGGTGCGGCGGGAGCGCCGCCGCTGCATCGCGTCCGATCAGCCGGGTTGCGCCGGGCCCCGGCAGATCAATCTGGGGGAGCGCGGGCATGGCGGCCATGTCCGGGTTGACATAGGTCAGCGTGACAAAGCTGCCGCTGGTCGGGTCGCCAATGCGAATGACATCGCAGTCGGTCAGGGTGTGGGGTGTGTGAACAGCCAGCCGCTGCCCATGGTAGAGCAGCCCATTGGTTGAGCCGATATCGGTAATCCGATGCCCCTGACCGGCGGGGTCGATCTGGGCATGGTTGCCCGAGACAAAGGGTGCGCCGAGAACGATATCATGGTGGCGGGCGCGTCCCAGCGTCAGGGGCGTGTTTCCCAGCGGGATATCGCAGATCTGACCACCCTCCTCAACAATCAGGCGTGGTCCCGGCTGTCCAATCAGGACGGTCTGCGGCCCTGCCATGCGGGCAGTGGGCGTCGGCGCGGCGGGAGCCGGGGCCGGGGTCAGCGGCTTCCCGCAGCGACTACAAAACTTCTGCCCGGCATGTGTATAGGGAGCCTGACAATGGGGGCAGACAAGTGCCATCTATCTCCTCCGTCTAAATTATCTTGTAAAGTCGCACCCCTGCGCGTTCAAGACTCAGATCCTGTTTACCACGAAGGACACGAAGCGCACGAAGGTATTCAAACCAGCAGTCATTTCTTTCACACCTTCGTGCGCTTCGTGGTTATCTCAAAAAATACCCTACGGCACGCCCCACACCGTCACCCGGTCATCGTGCAGCACGGCCAGCAGCCGCCCCACCGGGTCGATGCTGATATCCTGCGCGGCCACATCCAGGCGGCTGAGTTGTTGCCCGCCGACCAGTTGGTAAAACACCACGCCATTCGGTCCACCCGCCACCAGCATCTGGTTGTCGGTCGAGAGGAAGAACGCCTCAACCGACTGGTCGGTGGCAATCCGCACCAGCGGTACCTGCTCATCAACCTGCCAGATGACGACCGTGCTATCGGCGAGGCGGGCCGCCAGCAACCGGCCATCCGGACTGAAGGCCAGGTCCGCCACCGCGCCCCCCGCCTGCAGCGTATCGTAGATGTAGCCGCCCTCCGTCTTGAGGATCTGCACCGTTCCGGCCTGGTCGCCCACTGCCAGCAATGTACCGTCGGGGATAAACTCCAGGGCCGTCACCGAGCCGGCCCCGATCAGCGTCTCCGTCTCGCCATTCACATCACGCAGCAGTACCCGCCCGCGCCCGTCAACCCAGGCCGAGGCGTTGATCGCCGGGCTGAAGTCCCAGCCACCACGCGTGATCCGCTCATTTCCCGGCGTCAGACGCAGGATCTCCGTCCCGGCACTGCCGGCCTGTACCGGCCAGACACTGGTTGCCACCCCGCTGGATGCGCCCAGATCCTCAATCGCAATCAGCGTGCGCCCATCGGGGGAGAAGGCAATCTCCTGCGGCACGCGTAGACTGCCCGGCACGGCTGTGAGCCGCCCCAGGAAGGTGCGGTCCAGCACCTGCCAGAGATCGACATTGGTGCCCGGACGGGCGGTCGCCAGCACACGCCCATCGGGGCTTAGCGCCAGGCTGGTAAACGCGGGCAAGTTCATCTCCTGCACTTCGCCGGAGTTGAGGTCCACCACCTGCACCAGCCCACTGGCCGCAACAAAGGCGGCGGTAAACTGATCATCACTGACAGCACCCCGGCGCACCTGATTATCTTGAAAGATCACGCTGCCGTCATTGGCCCGGATCAGTTGCACCCCCTGAGTGGCACCGTCCGGCGTGGTAAAGAGTGTGGTCAGGATCTCGCCGGAGGTGCTGAGACGGCTCTCGCGGCCGGCGGCGACCGTTTCCAGCGGATAGTCGGCGACGCGGGTCAGCGTGGGTACGCTCCAGACCTGCAACCCCGCGTCCGTCAACACACGCAGCAGTTTGTCGTCCTCGCTGAAGGCCAACTGAACATCTTCATAGCTGCCGGTTTCGGGGGTCAGGCTTCCGGCGGGGCGGCCGTCGGGCATGCTCCAGAGCTGAATTGCACCGCTGGTGACGGTTGCCAGCATCTGCCCGCTGGGGCTGTATGTCGGCGTGTTCCCCGGCAGATCGAGGAGCAGCGAGCCGTCGCTCGTACGCCAGATCAGCGTGGCCGGCTGCCCGGTGCCCTGCCCCTGCACGGTGGCAATATACTGCCCACCGGGGCTAAACACCGGGCTGCCCCCCTCCAGCAGGTTGAGCGCCGTGCCGTCTTCGCTACGCCAGAGCTGCGTCTTGGGTGGCTCCTCTGCCTGCACCGTCGCCACAAACTCGCCCTCCGGTCCCAGTGCCGGATCACTGCCGGGGAGCGTCGCCAGCAAACTGCCGTCGGAGACCTGGCGGATCTGAATGGCATTCTCCTCAACCGGGTTGGCCGGGAAAACGGCAACCAGTCGCCCGCTGCGGTTAAACTCCACCGCACGTACGCCACCGACCACCGGATCGAAGCGCAGATGCTCGAGCGACGGCAGTTCAAACCAGGCGATTCCGCCCGTGGTCATCACGGCAAGCACCTGATCGCGCGGCACAATCGCGGCATCAACCGCTTCGCCAAACCCGATGCGCCGGACGGGACGCAGCGCGCCGACCGTATCCGGTGCAATGGCTCGACCGGGTGGCGGGGGGTTGGGCGTCGGCGGAATCAGAATCGGTGGTGGGGCCGGCGTCGGTACCGGCGGTAGTGTGGGTGTGGGCGTGGGTGTGGGCGTCGTTGCGGTCGGGGTGCTGCTCGGTACCAGCGCAATCGCGCTGAATCGTAACGCCTGGGCTGTGTTCGCGGCGCGTTCCTCCGTCGGGACCGTCTCGATCAGGTTGTCGGCACAACCCGTCAAAACCAGTAGCATGACCAGGACGATCAGATGAACCCGCCGGAACCAGTGACCGGGTGTAGCAATGAGTGAGTGCTTCATAGTCCTCATCTCTTCTCGAATGCGTCCAAACCGGCCGGTACACAGCCTGCGACCATGCTGGTTGAACCGCGCGGCAGAAATAGTGTGATGAGCTTGCATAAGTAGTAGAAGTAAAGCGCTTCAGGAACGAAGAAGTCAGGGCAGCATCCAGGATTGGATTGCATGCTGAGACTATAGCACAACATGGCAAGAAATGGGAATGGTGTGACCGTCGTATGACACTGCGCGCGCCGCCGCGTTCAATTTACGGCAGTTATGTGGTCCTAACCCGAAAGGAAATTTCGCCTCCGGCAGGGCGGAAACGGACATTCTTTTTCACAAAAATGGTTGCACGTTGTGCAACCATTTTTGTGAAAAAGACAGAACAATTACCATGCTGCCGCAGGCGAGTCTGGCTTCCACTTGGTCAAATGTCCAGTTCCTACATCTCGCGGATCATTCTATGCTATAATCTCAGTTTCAAGCTAAAGCATACTCCAGCAGTAATCGGAAAACCACGCCCGATGATTGATCGGTGGTGTGCGTCTATCTGATAACGTTACAGTTGATAGCGTTACGGTGGTCCGGCACATGCCCACCGCGGCCGGCTCCAGGCACGAATGGAGCCGGGAAGCAGAGCATGCTGAGGAGAAGGTATGGATCACAGCAATGTCGGCCCGGATGTCCCCCATCCGCCACGCATCTATGACTACTACCTGGGTGGTACGCACAACTTCGCGGCTGACCGGGAGGTTGCCGATGCCGTGATGCACTTCGCGCCGTTTATCCCGAAGGCTATCCGCATCCAGCGCGCCTGCCTGCGCGATATTCCCCGCGAACTGGCACAGCGCTACGGCCTGAATGTCATCATTGATTTCGCGGCGGGCCTGCCGACCCAGGAACATCTGCATCAGCACGCGCCCCCCGGCATGACCGTGATCTATGCCGATATCGATCCCTATGTGGTGGAGCAGGGCCGGGCGATTATCGGCGATAGGCCCAATGTCTACTTCTTCCAGGCCGATATGCGCCGGCCGGAAGAGTTGCTGGAACATCCCGATGTGCAGCAGATCCTGCAGGGGAATCGCAACGTGGGCCTGATCACCTGGGGCATTCTGCTCTATTTCTCCGACGAAGCGATACGCGCACTGGCGCGGGCCTTCTATAACTGGGCCGGAGCGGGGGCATGCTGGGTCTGCAACTTTCCCATGGTTGACTATAATACAGCGCATCCGGCCGTGATCCAATTTCTTGAGACCTACCGGCAGATGAATGAGCCGCTCTATGCCCGCACGCGCGCCGACTGTCTACCGCTGGTGCAGCCGTGGCGGCCGGATGCACGCGGGCTGATCTGCTTTACCGGCCGGCATGGCCTGGACCCCGGCCGGATTATGACGGAAGACGACCTGGACGCGGTTGGACCGGCGGGCGGAGGATATGCCGCCTTTCTGGTTAAGTAGCTATGTACAAGATTTACATAACACGAGTTACGCGGTGGGCGATCAAACTAAGCGTTTTACCCGATGGAAGCCTGATTCGCCTGCGGCAGCATGGTACTGTTTTTCTTTTTCACACAAATTTTTGCACAATGTGCAAAAATTTGTGTGAAAAAGGATGGTCGCTTCCACCCTGCCGGAGGCGGAACCGGCTTTTGGGTCCGGCATCGGACCGAATGCTCATCCAGCAGGGATCTTCACCTCCCGCAGAGTGGAAGCGACCATCCGGTCAAACGTCCGGGTTGCATGTCAACCGCGTAACTTGTGTAAACACACACCAGGGATGCCTATGAGTGCCGATGATCACCAATCTGAGCGGGACTATCTTCGGCAGCGTGTTGCTGACCTGGAAAAAGAGAATGACGCGCAGTCCGAGATGATGCGCCGGCTGCACACGCAGGAGCAGCGCTATCGTGGCCTGATCGAGTCGCAGCACGATCTGATTGTGCGCACTGGCCGGGATGGTCGCTTCTCGTTTGTGAATGATGCCTACTGCCAGATACTGGGCAAATCGCGGGAGGAAGTGCTGGGGCAATCGTTTGCTGATTTCATTTATCCCGAAGATCTGCCCGCCGTCATCGCCACCATTGAAGCCCTGCACTATCCGCCCCACCGTACCATGGTGGAGAATCGCGTGCCGACGCGGGACGGATGGCGCTGGTATGCCTGGGAGAGCAGCGTTGTCTGGGATGAGGCGGGAAATATTGTCGAAACCCAGGCGATTGGCCGGGATATTTCTGCCTATAAACAGGCCCTGGAAGACCTGGAACATGCGCTGCGCTTGAAAGACGAGTTTCTCGCCACGATGAGCCATGAGTTGCGTACGCCGCTGAACGTTATTCTTGGCATGACTGAGGCGCTCCAGTCTGCTCTGTATGGAACGTTCACCGACAAACAGTATTCGGTCATGGCGACGATTGAGTCGAGCGGGCGACATCTGCCGGCAATGATTAATGATATTCTTGACCTGTCAAAGATCGAGGCGGGTAAGGAAACATTGACCATAAAACCGGTGGCGATTGTGCCGCTCTGCCGCTCCAGCGTGGAGTTTGTACAGCAAGAGGCCGGGCGGAAACGCATTACCTTTGTGCAATCCATCGATCCGGGGGTGACAACCATGCCGGCCGATGAACGGCGGCTGCGGCAAATTCTGCTGAACCTGCTCAACAACGCCGTCAAGTTTACTCCCGAAGGGGGGCAGGTCGGGCTGGAGGTGACAACCGATGAGCAGCAGCAAACTGTGGTCTTCACGGTCTGGGATACGGGCATCGGTATTGCGCCGGAGCATATGCAGCGGATTTTCCAGCCGTTTGTTCAGATTGATAGCGGGCTGAGGCGGCAGCATGGGGGGACTGGCCTGGGACTGGCGCTGGTTGCGCGGCTGGTTGAGTTGCATGGCGGTGATATTGCGGTCACTAGTAACATCGAGCGTGGGAGTCGGTTTAGGGTGACACTGCCCCGGCAGGCGGTCCACGCGCTGCCCGCGCCGCCTGAGCCGCCCCCGGTATCCGCGCCACCTTCCGCGCAGCAGATGCCTGAACTCATCAACGGGAACACACCAACTGGCCGGTCTACGCTCCTGCTGGTGGAGGATCATGGTGAGATGGCAACCGTGCTCCAGGAGTATCTCACCAGTCGGGGCTACCATGTCAGCGTGGCCCGGACGGGCAGCGAGGCGTTAGCGCAGGTGCATGTGGTTTCCCCGGCGCTGATCCTGATGGATGTTCACCTGCCTGAAATGGATGGGCTGGAAGTGATTCGGCGGTTGCGCGCCAACCCGGAGTGGACCAACCTGCCGATTATTGCCCTGACCGCGCTGGCGATGCCCGGCGACCAGGAGCGCTGTCTGTCCGCCGGGGCCAATGACTATATCTCGAAACCGGTGCGGCTGGAAACGCTCCGCCAGATTATCGCCGCGTATCTGGGAACCGGGTAGATGTTAATTACACGAGTTACGTGGTCACTGACTTGGCAGAGCATTTCGCCTCCGGCAGGGCGGAAGATCCTATGCTTTTTCACAAAAATGTTGCACAAAGTGCAACATTTTTGTGAAAAAGATAAACCAGTACCACGCTGCCGCAGGCGAATCGGGCCGTTC
>DAOTUI010000044.1:0-53843 GCA_034437035.1 Chloroflexaceae bacterium | reverse complement strand
CCGTAATGTGTAAAACATTTCTGCAATTTTTATCGCCATGTGGGGCGAGATGCTTCCCAAGTAACCGTTTTTGACCGGCTAATGGGGAATTTTTACGAACTCCTTCCGAAAATAAGCGAACGGTGAGCTGTTCTTTTATGTTCTTTCCATTTGATGAGAAGGAGGATTTCGGTGCATGCTGCACTAACAATTGCCCGGCGTGAACTGGATGCCTATTTCGTCTCGCCGATTGCCTACCTGGTGACGGCCGCATTTCTGGTCATCAGCGGCTTCTTTTTCTCGATTTTCTTGATCTCTGCGCAGCAGCAGCCCAACAATGACATTACCCAGGTGATGCAGGGGCTGTTCAACAATATCAATGTAATTCTGCTGTTTATTGCGCCGCTGCTCACCATGCGCCTGCTGGCTGATGAGCAGCGTTCCGGGACGATTGAGGTGCTGCTGACGTCGCCTGTGCGTGACTGGGAAGTCGTTCTGGGCAAGTTTCTGGCGGCGCTGGCGCTGTTTCTGGTGATGCTGCTCCTGACCCTGCTCTACCCGCTGTTTATCTGGCGGATGGGCGGCAATCCCGACTGGGGGCCGATCTTTGGGGGCTACCTGGGGCTGACTCTGCTGGCCGCCGCCACGCTGTCAATCGGCACGCTGGCCTCGGCGCTGACGGAAAACCAGATCGTTGCGGCCGTGATTGCCTTTGCCATTCTGCTGGTGCTCTGGTTGATTGGGGCGGCCGGTACGGTCTGGACCGGCGCGGCCGGGGTGTTCCGCGCTCTGTCGATCCTGGAGCGCTCCGACAATTTTGCGCGCGGTGTGATCAATTTAGAGGATATTGTCTACTATCTCAGCCTGATCATCGGCACGCTTTTTATCACCACCCGCATCCTGGAAACACGGAGGTATAGCTAATGCAATCCGGCCGTAATATTTTGAACCAGGCGGGCCAGGTAGTGGGTAAACGTCAGGTGCGTTTTGGCACCAATGCAATCATTATGACGGTGGCCTTTATCGCCATCCTGGTTCTGATCAATATTCTGGTGGCGCGCACTAATGTCCGCTGGGATCTAACCGCCACCGGGGAGTTTTCGCTGTCACCTGAAACAATTGCGATTCTCGCAGACCTGGAACAGCCCGTGGAAATTATTGGCTTTTTCAATCAGGCCCAGCAGCAGGCGGCCCAGGAAGAGTTGCGCAGTCGACTGGAGTCGTATGCCGCCCGCACTGACCTGGTCAGCTATGAGTTTGTCGACCCGGATGTCAATCCGACCCTGGCCCAGTCCTACAATGTTGCCGAGTATGGCACGGTGGTGGTTGAGAGTCAGGGGCGGCAACAGCAGACCGTGACGACCGATGAGCAGTCGCTGACGCGGGCGATCCTGCGCGTCACGCAGGAGACACCGCCGACGGTCTACTTCCTGACCGGGCATGATGAGCGCTCGCCGGAGAATCTCACCGATCGCACCGGCTACGGTACCCTGGGGCGCATCCTGGAAGAAGACGGCTTTGTGGTGGAGACGCTGAACCTGGTTGTCTCTGATACCATCCCGCTGGAGAGCAGCGTGCTGGTGGTGGCCGACCCGCAACTTGAACTGCCGGAGCGGGAGCAGGAGATTATCGCCGGATATATCGATCAGGGCGGGAGCCTGCTGCTGCTGGGCAACCCGTTTACACCTGCACCTCTGGCGGAGGTGCTCGAGCAGGTTGGTTTAGCCTGGAATGACGATCTGCTGGCTGATCAACAGTTATACTTTCAGCAACCGCTGATCCCAATCGTAAACGATTATTCCTTTAGCCCGATTACCAGCGGTCTGACCGATCCGGCGATCTTCCCAACGGTACGTACACTGACGCAGACCGAGACGCTGACCGGTACCACGGTGACGGAGATCCTCAGCAGTAGCCCGGACATTCAGATTGCCACAAGTTTAGCGGGCGATATACAGGAAAACCTGGAAGATGCACCGGGGCCGCGCCCATTTGGCTACAGTGTCGAGATAACGGCTAGCGGTGATGCAACGGCGAATGCTGATGGGGCGCGCATGGTTGTCCTGGGTGATGCCGACTTTGCCGGCAACGAGTGGCTCCTGGTGACCAGCGCCAACCGCGATCTTGCGCGCAATGCGGTCGGCTGGCTGATGACCCAGGCGGAGGAGTTTACCCTCCCGCCGCGCACCGACCCGGTGGATCGCAGCCTGGTGCTGACGGGGGCGCAGGGCAATCTGGTCTTTCTGGGTAGTACCATCGGGTTGCCGCTGCTGGTGATCGTTGTCGGGGTTGTCGTCTGGTGGCAGCGGCGCTAAGGAGGCGGAGATGAGTATTCGTACAACCATCATTTTGCTCGTGGTTCTGCTGCTGCTCGGTGGCTATGTCTTCTGGTCGGGGCAGAATGCGGACGAAACGGATGAAACGGCGCTGGAGGATACAGCAACCACTCCGCTGTTGCCCGAGGTAGCACCTGCCGATGTGCAGGCGATTGCCGTAACGGGTGCCGCTGGGGAAACGGTTAGCCTGATGCGGCAGGATGACACCTGGAGCATTATCGCGCCCGCCGCCGCACCCGCCGATACCATGCAGGTGACGCAGGTCGTCTCCGAGTTGGTGCAGTTGAACGTAACCCGCGTGATTACGCCGACTGAGCAAGACCTTGCGCCCTATGGGCTGGATGATCCGGCATACGAGGTTGAAATCGCCGGTGAAGAGGGTGTTCTGGCGCAGCTCTACCTGGGTGCCACCAATCCCAACCAGACATCAACCTATGTCCGGCGCGACGATGAGGAAGAGGTGATCTACCTGGTGAGCAGTTTCACGCTCACCAGCCTGCAGGAGTGGGTGACAACGCCGCCCATCCAGCCAACACCGCTGCCGACGCCGACGGCGCTGCCAACCCCGGCAGTCGCGCCTACCGCGCCGGCAGCGGCGACAGCTACCCCTACGCCGGAGTCATCGTAGTCAGGGGGTAGGGAAACGATTTCGGGGATAGATTTTTCGGTCGGGACGCGCTTCTGCGCGTCCGTAGTCCGGATATGGAGTGCGGCAGCATGGCTGCCGCTTCCTGCTTGCCAGGGCAATAGAAATCCGTTCATCAGGCGACTTCTCGGCAGCACCACCGTCGGATGACGAAAACCTCTCCGGGCCAGGCATGACGGCCTGCCCCTACCCCTGACGTTGCACGGCGATCGGGTAAAAAGCCTGCACCTGACCGGCATACCGCCCCCGCTCGTACGCGCCTCTGGTATAATGAGCGCTTAGATTGTAGATTATTCCACGCACTGATCAGTTATCCGTGCTGGAAATCGTAGCTTCATTCTGCCGAAGCAGGCGCCGTTCATAGGATAGTATTCGGCGTCTGCGCTGCAACAATCTGATAAACATAACTTATGCGGTGACTGTTCAAACCAGGCGTTTGAACAGATGAACGGTTCGCTTTGCCTGCGACAGCATGGTAGGGTTTTATTTTTATCAGGAACATCTGGCGCACAGAGCTACATGTTCCTGCGCCCTGCCGGAGGCAAAATGTCTCCTGGTTCAGGCACCGCGTAAGTCGTGTAATGAACACGAGTTACATGGTCGGTTCCAAACCAGGTGTTCACCTGGATGAATGGCCCGATTCGCCTCCGGCGGGGCGGTACCGGACATTCTTTTTCAAGGAGTACCATGCTGCCGCAGGCGAAACTGGCGTTTGAGTCTGACATCAGGTCGGAATGAACTGCACCGCGTACGTCGTGTCATTACCTATTCTATTACCCGGTGTGTGGGTAAAAGGTCATCTCGTTCATGGAACATGCTTCTCCATTTGTACCCCTGCTGCTGATTACGGTTCTGGCTGTCGCTATGCCGGTCCTGGTCAGTCGCATCCGTCCGGTACGTCTCCCGATTGTGGTCGGCGAGATTGTGGCAGGAATTATTATCGGTAAGAGTGGGTTAAATCTGGTACAGCCGACACCGACACTGGATTTCCTGGCCGAGTTTGGCTTTGTCTTCCTGATGTTTCTCTCCGGCCTGGAGGTCAACTTTGGTACGCTCTCGCGGATCGGCGCGCAGAATAGTCAGCGCTCCTGGTTGGAGCGTCCTATACCGTTGGCAGTCACAACCTTCGGGTTAACGACGCTGACGGCGCTGCTGTTTGGCGTGGGTTTTGTGGCGCTGGGCCTGGCGCAAAACCCGATTTTGATCGGGTTAATCCTTAGTGCTACTGCACTTGGGATTGTTGTACCGGTCCTCAAGGAGCGCGGCATAACCGGGACGATATATGGACAGGTGGTCCTGGTGACTGCGCTGATTAGCGATTTTGTTACACTGCTCCTGTTTAGCCTGGCAATTGCGGTGATCAGCCGGGGGTTGAGCCTCAACCTGCTGCTCTTTCTGCTGATGCTGGCGATATTTATGACGGTAGCGCGCATTAGCCGGCTTATCCGGGGTATTCCGATCTTACAACGTATTGCTGAAGAGTTATCGCATGCGACCGCGCAGATCGAGGTGCGGGGAGCGTTTGCCCTGATGATTACCTGGGTTGTGCTGGCAGAAGCGTTTGGCCTGGAAGTCATTCTGGGGGCCTTTCTCGCCGGCGCAATCATTAGCGTAAGCAGCCAGCATCATGAGTCGCTGTTGCGCGAGAAATTAGATGCGATCGGCTATGGGTTTTTTATTCCAATCTTTTTTATTATGGTCGGCGCAAACTTCAATATCCATGCGCTGCTGGGTTCGCCCGTTGCGCTGCTGCTCGTACCGCTCCTGATTGGCGCAACCTATTTGATCAATCTGCTGCCGACGCTGCTGTTTCGTCGCCTCTTCTCATGGCGTGAGACCTTTGCCGCCGCGACGCTGCTGGCTTCGCGGCTCTCCCTGATTATTGCCGCCTCGGCGATTGCCCTGGATCTTGGCCTGATTGAGACGACCACCAACTCAGCGATGGTACTGGTGGCGGTGGTCACTTGCACCCTCTCGCCGATTCTGTTCGGGCGAATTTTGCCCCAGGCCGCCGAAGAGCGCCGCAAGGGGGTGATCATTCTGGGGACCGACCAGCTTGCGCGGCTGCTGGCCGAGCGGCTGCGCGGCGAGGGCGAGCAGATTACCTTTCTGGGGCATGATCTGGCGCGCCTGAGCCAACTACGGCAGTCCGGCCAGAGTGTGATTATGGATAATCCCACGGACAAACATACGCTGGAGCAGGCCGGAGCAGCGCAGGCGCGTGTGCTGATGGCCGTCACCAATGCGCCGGATATTGTCCAGGTCTGCCGGATGGCGCAGGAGCAGTTTCGGATTCCTACCATTATTGCGCGCGCCGATGATCCGGAACACCTGCGGCAGTTGCAGAGTCTGAATATCCGGGTGGTGCAACCGGCGATGGCAACGGCGATGGCGCTGGAGGGCGCGATGCGCTTCCCGGCCGCGTTCAACATGCTGATGGAGAAGTCCGACGATGTTGATCTGCTGGATATTCCGTTGCAAAACCCGCACCTGGATGGCATGTCGATGCGCCGGCTGCGGTTGCCGGGCAATGTGCTGGTGCTGGGTATCCGGCGAGAGGGCGAGGTGGTGGTGCCCCACGGCGACACGGTGCTGCGTTATGGCGATCTGCTGATGGTAGTGGGCAGCCCCGAAGCGCTGACCGAGGCGCGCCACTGGCTCAACGGGCGGATGGAAGTGACCACACTCTAGCATCATCGGGAGGATGTGCGCATGCTCTACCAACGGCTCCTGCGCCCGCTGCTGTTCCGCCTCACCCGGCACGACGCCGAGGTTGCCCACGAGCGGGCAATGCTGTTGCCGGCGGCGCTGAGCGGTATGCCGCCCCTTTTGGCAGCGCTGCGACGGGTCTGGGCCGTGCAAGATCACGCACTGGAGCGCGAAGTCTTTGGGGTGCGTTTTCCCAACCCGCTCGGGCTGGCGGCCGGATTTGATAAGGATGGGCAGGCGCTGCCGGCGTGGGCCGCGCTGGGCTTTGGCTTTGTCGAGGTGGGCACCGTCACCTGGCATGCCCAGCCGGGCAATCCACGCCCGCGGCTCTTCCGGCTGCCGGACGACGCCGCGCTGATCAACCGGATGGGCTTTAACAACCATGGCGCGGCGACACTGGCGGCCCGGTTGCAAAAAACGCTGCCGCTGCCGATTCCGCTGGGCATCAGCCTGGGCAAGTCACGCCAGACCGATCTCGATGCCGCGGTTGCCGACTACTGCGCCTCGTTGCGGGCGCTCTACAACTATGGCGACTATTTTGCGGTCAATGTCAGCTCGCCCAATACGCCCGGTCTGCGCACGCTGCAGGACCGCGCCTATCTGGATACACTGCTGGCGGCGCTGCAGCAGGAGGCGCGGCAACTGGCGCAGGCGCGCGGGCAGCCGCAACCGTCGCCGCTGCTGGTCAAGATTGCGCCGGACCTGAGCGAGTCCGCCATTGCCGAACTGCTGACGGTCTGCGCCGATCATGCGGTCAGCGGCATTATCGCCGTCAACACCACGTTGAGCCGCGACGGACTACGGACGCCGGTTGACGAGGCGGGCGGGTTGAGCGGGCGACCGCTGGCGGAACGGGCGCGCCAGGTCGTTCAGTTTATCAGCCGGGAAACGGGCGGGCAGTTGCCGATCATCGGCGTGGGCGGCATCTTCACCGCCGACGATGCCCGGCGCATGCTCGACGCGGGCGCCGCCCTGCTGCAGGTCTACACCGGCTTTGTCTACGTGGGTCCGGGGCTGGCGCGGGCGATTAATCGGGAGCTGCGGATCGAGCACTGATCACTACCACAACCAGCCTACACTTGAGAGCACACTTCCCCCCCCTTGTGCTGCGGTTATTCATACTCATAGTTGAGTAATTCTACGCAACACCGGCACTACCTCCACTGCTATACTTCAGATCACGCTACACACTGGCAGTCTAACGCTTCGTCTACATGACAATATCCGGAGGTGGTCTGATGAGTTCTCGTCGTTCATTTTTGCCGACGTTTCGGCTGTTTCTTCTACTACTCTTTACTCTGGTCAGCGCCAGTCCAATCGTTGTGACGGTGCGCCCGGCGCTGGCACAGACCACGCTGGTAGTGACCAAAGCAACCGATACGGATGATGGCGTCTGCGACAGCGATTGTTCACTGCGTGAGGCCGTCGCAGACGCGGCAGCAGGTGCTATGATCACCTTTGCAGCAGGCGTGGATACGGTCACGCTTACCATTGATGAACTGAGTATTAGCACCAGCCTGACTATCGACGGTGGCTCCGGTGTCATTATTGAGCGCGACAGCGGTGCGGGCAATTTCCGCATCTTCACCATCAGCGGTGCCGGCGTGGAGGTAACGCTCGATAGCCTGACGATCCGCAATGGCCGGGTGACGGGCGACGGCGGCGGCGTCTTCAACAGCGATGCCACGCTGACCATCAGCAACAGCACGGTCAGTGGTAACCGGACAACCAATGGTGGGAGTGGCGACTTCGGCGGCACCGGCGGTGACGGCGGTGGTATCTTCAACACGGGTAATCTGACCATCAGCAACAGCACGGTAGGTGGCAACCAGACCGGCAATGGTGGCAGCGGTCAGCAACAGCACGGTAGGTGGCAACCAGACCGGCAATGGTGGCAGCGGTAGCAGCTTCGACGGCAACGGCGGCGCTGGTGGCGGCATCTACAACCGGGGCATTGTGACCATCAGCAATAGTATGGTCAGCGATAACCAGACCGGCAGCGGCAGTCGCGGTGGTGTCGGCGGTGGTATTATGAATAATGCCGGTATCCTGACCATCCACGACAGTACCATCAGTGGCAACCAGACCGGCAGTGGTAGCTTTGCCGGTGACGGCGGCGGTATCTGGAATAGTAATGCAGGCATTGTCACCATCACCAGCAGTACCATCAGCGACAACCAGACCGGCAACGGTGGTAACTTTGCCGGTAGCGGCGGCGGTATCCAGAACGAGAGCGACGGCAGGTTGATCATCAGCAACAGCACCATTAGCGGCAATCGGGCCGGCAATGGTGGCAACGGCAGTTCCGTCGGCGGCCGCGGCGGCGACGGTGGCGGCATTGCAAACACCGAGATAGTAATCATCATCAGCAGCACAATTAGCGGCAATCGGGCCGGCAACGGTGGCAACGGCAGCTCCATTGGCGGCATTGGCGGCAGCGGTGGCGGCATCTTCAATTTTGGCAACAGCGCAAGTGAAGGCACGGTGACGATCATCAACAGCACGTTGAGCGGCAACCAGAGCGGCAGCAGCGGCAGTCCCAACGGTCGGGCCGGCACCGGCGGCGGCATCTTTAATAGTAATACCGGCACGGTGAGAATTGCCAATACGATTGTGGCGAACAGCCCCACTGGTGGAGATATCGTCGATGAAGGAGATATTTTTACCAACCTGGGCAACAGTATCGTGGAAGATGGCTCACTCGTGGGCACACTCACGGGCGATCCGCAACTCGGCCCGTTGCAGGACAACGGTGGTCCCACACTTACACACGCCCTGCTGCCCGGCTCACCTGCTATCGACAGCGGCAGCAACGCGCTTGTCGATGGTAGGCTCCCGCTTGCAGACATAAACGGCGATGGCGTTATTAACGGCAACGACAACTTGAACAGCGAACAGCGCGGCTTTGACCGGATCGTGAATGGCACCGTCGATATTGGCGCGGTTGAGGTCGGCGCGGGGAATATTGCCTACAGCATTGCCGTGGATAGCAGCGGCATCACCGAAGGCACCCCCAACCTGAACAGCGTGCTGGTCACGGTGGCCCGTACGGGTGGCACCGTCGACACCGGCAGCATTGAGCTTGCGCTGGGCGGCACGGCGGTGCAGGGTGATGATTACACCTTTGCCCTGGACAGCAGCGGGGCAAGTTTCGATGTCGGTAGCGGCGTGCTCACATTTGAAGCGGGCACCCCGCAGGCTATGTTCGTGCTCAGCGCACAGACCGACAGCCTGATCGAGCCGGACGAAACGGTGACACTTACCCTGGCGAATCCCACTGCCCCGGAAGCCGCCACGATTAGCGCCCCGGCCACGGTGCAGGTAGCGATCCAGAATGCCGATACTGCCGGAGCTACGCTCAACCCGGCCAACCTGATGGTGAGTGAAGCCGGCAGTAGTGCAAGCTACACACTCGTGTTGACCAGCCGACCAACGGCGGATGTGACAATCAGCATCATGCCCAATGCGCAACTCAGCACGGATGCGACAACCCTGACCTTTACACCCGCCACCTGGGATATCCCGCAGGCCGTGAGTGTCGCGGCGCTGGATGATGCGGTAGTTGAAGGCCTCCACACCGGCATTATCAGCCATAGTGCCACAAGCAGCGATAGCAACTTTGACGGTATTACCATTGCTGATATGACCGTGACGGTGCAGGACAACGACGGCGCCAACGTGACCATCATGCCGGCCGGCCTCAGTGTAAGCGAGAGCGGCATGACCGCCGGCTACACCGTCGTGCTGACCAGCCGACCAACGGCGGATGTGACAATCAGCATCATGCCCAATGCGCAACTCAGCACGGATGCGACAACCCTGACCTTTACACCCGCCACCTGGGATATCCCGCAGGCCGTGACCGTCTCAGCAGTGGATGATGCCGTGGCCGAAGGCAGGCATAGCGGCAGCATCAGCCACAGCGCCACAAGCAGTGATAGCAACTACGACGGCATTGCCGTTATGGATGCGACGGTGATGGTGCAGGATAATGACGGCGCAAATGTGACCATTATGCCGGCCGGCCTCAGCGTGAGCACGAACGGCATAACCGCCGACTACACCGTGGTGTTGACCAGCCGGCCCACGGCGGACGTGACGATTGTCATCATGCTTGATGCGCAACTCCGCGCGAACGTGCCCATCCTGACCTTTACCCCGGACAACTGGGACACCCCACAGGTGGTCACTGTCGCGGCAGTGGATGCTACCGCCGCCGACGGCACCCGCGGCGGCATGGTCAGCCATATCGCCGTGAGCAGTAATAGCGACTACAACGGCATCGAAGTGATGGATGTGACGGTGACGGTGCAGGACGACGCGGAGGGCGGCGAACTCAGTGATGCTACCGTCGTGTACCTGCCCCTGATCGTTCGGTAGCTGCGCCCCGCAGTCAGATGCTCGGTGCCCACGCTATCCGGTCGGGTGGCATGGGCCGCTCAAGATACATTCACGCTATGGAGTGCGTGAGCCCATGCTTGCGCCGTCACGCTGAATGTGTGGTATCGTTCAAGAGGAATGCGGTCGGTGGCACCGGCATAAACCACCACACTATTTCTAATCAAGACACGAGTTACGCGGTCACGAACCCAGAAGGAAATCTCGCCTCCGGCAGGGCGGAAGATTCCAGATCTTGTTCACAAAAAATTTGCTCTGAGAGCAAATTTTTTGTGAACAAGATAAAAAAGTACCATGCTGCCGCAGGCGAATCCGGCCATTACCATGCTCAAACGTCCGGCTTGCAGACCCACCGCGTAAGTCATGTAATCAAGAAAGATGATCAAAGCATGAACGACGTAGGACACAAACCAGACGACAGCTACGCAGCGCTCATTGCCCGGCAGTCCCGGCGCATACTGGTGGCGCTGGATGTGCCGACGCTGCCGGAGGCACTGGCGCTGGTAGCCGCGTTGCGCGATCAGATCGGCGGCTTCAAGGTGGGGCTGGAACTCTGCACGGCGGCGGGTGTGCCTGCCGTGGTGGAGGCGATTGGTGCGGCGGGCGGGGCGGTCTTCCTCGATCTCAAACTTAAGGATATCCCGAATACCGTGGCCGGAGCGGTGCGCGCAATTGTCACTCGGCTGGGCGATAATGTGCGCATGCTGACATTGCACTGCGACGGTGGTAGCGCAATGCTCCGGGCAGCAGTGACGGCAGCGCGGGAAGCTGGACCCAACCCGCCGCTACTGCTGGGCGTCACCGTGCTGACCAGCATTGATGCCACGGTGCTGCAGGGCGAACTGGGCATCCCGGATGCGCTGGAGGCACAGGTGGTGCGCATGGCACAACTGGCACAGGCAGCCGGGCTGGATGGCGTGGTCGCCTCGCCCCACGAGGTCGCCGCGATCCGGCGGGCCTGCGGGTCGGGCCTGCTGATCGTGACGCCCGGCGTCCGCCCGACCTGGGCCGCCACCCAGGATCAGCGCCGGGTGATGACGCCGGCTCAGGCTGTCGGCGCAGGCGCGGACTATCTGGTGATTGGTCGCCCGATCACCGCCGCGCCCACCGTCGCGGGTGGCCCGACGGCGGCAGCCCGGCGCATCGCCGGGGAGTTGGCCGTCGCGCAGGGATGATTACATTTGCCGGCGGGAAGGTCTGGACCGTGAACTGTGCGAAAGCGGCCGAAAGCCACGAAAAATCGGTACCGCAATGTCCGCCGGCACCAGCCATTTCGCGGCTTTCGCTCATGTTACGGCTTTCGTCGGCCAATACCAGTCGTTTCGCGGCTTTCGCTCATGTTACACGACTTACGTGGTTGACATGCAAACCGGGCGTTTCACCCGATGGAAGCCGGATTCGCCTGCGGCAGCATGGTACGTTTTTGTCTTTTTCACAAAAATTTGGCGCACAGAGCCAAATTTTTGTGAAAAAGGATGTCCAGTTCCGCCCTGCCGGAGGCGATATCTGCTTCCAAACGAGTGACCGCGTAAGTCCTGTCATGTTACGGCTTTCGTCCGCCGGCATCAGCCGTTTCGCGGCTTTCGCTCATGTTACGGCTTTCGTGGTCCAAACCTCCCCGCATGTCCTTCACGTCCTCGCTTCATCGCCTCCTCGTCTCCCCGCCTCCTTCCCACATCACTGTGCCGGCGCGATATCCACAAACATCACATCGATCGCGCCGGGGATTTCAATCTCGTTTTCGTGCAGTCGCCGGCGAATGTGGGTGCGCATCTCATCCGCCAGGGTTGGTAGCGCCAGATCCGCCTGGTAGACAATTGTCAGTTGCAGCCGGATATGCAACCGTCCCTCGGTCACCTGCACATTGATCTCATTTGCGCCATTGTTCTGCCGCAGCAGTGTGCGCAACCGGGGATTGCCGGTCTGCTCCTGGGCAATGCCGGGGATCTCACGTACCACCTCCCGAACGAGTTGCACAATCTGCTGCTCGGATGGCAGCGGCGGGGGGGGTGACTCAACCGGGGGCACCAACTCCACGCTCTGCTCCGGTGCCGGCGGGCGCGCGGGCTGCCCCGCCGGGCTGCAATCCTCAATCATGGTGCGGAACGCCTCTTCCTGCTCGGTTGTGCCCAGCACAGCCAGCAGATCATTCGCCTCGAAGCGATACTCGATGGGCGGATTGGGCACCACATTTTTGCCGCGCATCACCGCGACAATCGAGGCGCCGGTGCGGCGGCGAATGGCCGACTCGCTCAACGTTTGCCCCACCAGCGCACAGGTTGACGGCAGTGTCACCCACTCGATGGTCAGTGCGCGTGTGGCATACTTCAAGCGGCGCAGCAACTGCGCACTGGGCGAGGCACTGCCCGTAGCATCTTCGCCGTCTTCGCCATACAGCGGCGCATACAACTCCTGATGTACCGCCGCACTGAAGCGCTGAATATCGGTGGGCGGCACCTGGAAATGCACCAGCACCTGCCGCACCATCTCCAACCCCGCTTCCAATTCGGGTTGCACCACCTCATGCACGCCCATGCGCTTGAGATCTTGCAGTTGCTCGGCTCCAGCAGCGCGGGTGACAATATGCAGTTCGGGACTCAACTCGCGCACTCGGTGGGCCACCAACTGCACCCCCAGCGCCTCGGGCACTGTGACCAGCATCAGGCGCGCATGATGCACCTGCGCCGCCTCCAGCACAATCGAACTGGTGGCGTCGCCAAAGATAATCGGCAGGCCTTCGGCCTTCGCCCGTTCCACCACCCGCTGATCCAGCTCGATCACCACAAACCGTACCCCCACGCGTTGCATCACGCTGGCGGCTGCGCGACCAACCCGGCCATAGCCCGCGATAATCACATGCCCCTGTAACTGCTCCCGTGGCACGTTAAACGTAGTCAACTCCTCGCGGGGCACATAGCGCCGCCAGAGCCGATAGATCGGCACCGCGCTGCGGGAGAGGAACGGTGTCAGCACCATCGTCACTAGCGCCGTCGCCAGCACCAGCGCGTAGAGATCATCTGAGATGGCATCGGCACTCACGCCGACGCGCGCCAGCACAAACGAAAACTCACCCACCTGAAACATACCGAGTCCGATGATCAGCGGGGCGCTATTGCCATAGCCAAAGGCGCGGCTAATGCCGCTAAAGATCAGGCTCTTGCCCAGCATCACAATCAGCACGGTAAACAGCACCAGCCCCAGATTGGCAAAGAGAAACGCCGGGTCGAGCAGCATCCCGACCGAGACAAAGAAGAGCATGCCGAAGACATCACGTAGGGGGATAATATCACTCAACGCCTGGTGGCTATAGTCCGACTCGCTCAAGACCATACCGGCCACAAACGCCCCGAACGCAAACGACAGCCCGAAGAGATAGGTGCCATAGCCGATGCCCACCCCTAGCGCCACCACGGCTACCAGAAAGAGTTCGCGCGAGTGCCAGCCGGCAATAATGCGCAGCAGCCAGGGCATCACGCGCGTGCCCACAAAGACCATCGCCGCCAGGAAGACCGCCGCCCGCAGCACCGCCAGCCCCAGAATCGGCAAGCTCTGCTCGATATTGCTCAGCGTGGGCAGGATAATCATCAGCGGCACCACCGCCAGATCTTGCATAATCAGCATGCCGATCATCACGCGGCTTGCCAGCGTGCCCATGACCCCCTGCGCTGCCAGGGTTTTGAGAATAACCATCGTACTGGAGAGCGCAATCAGGGAGCCAAACCAGAGCGAAGCGATCCAGTCCCAGCCAAAAAAGATCTGCCCGATCAGATAACCAAACGTGATCGTCAGCGCAATCTGGATAGGCGTCCCGATCAGGGCCACCTGGCGCACCGGCTGTAGCTCCTTAAACGAGAATTCCAACCCCAGCGCAAAAAGCAGCAGCGCCACCCCGATCTCCGCCAGTAATTCAATGTTGTGGATCTCCGTAACCGTCACACCCCCCGTGTAGGGTCCGACCAGCACACCTGCCAGGATATAGCCCAGGAGCAGGGGTTGGCCCAGGCGCTGCGCAACCAGACCTCCCAGCAGGGCCGCCACGAGGATGATGGCAATGTCCGCCGCAATGCCCATTGGCAACCTCCTTTACTTCACTTGAAAACAGTTTCTGGGGATACCTTTACCATACCAGGATATACCGGGAAGTGCAAGACATTGGGCGAAAATAGAGAACGAAAAACAGAGGAGGGGAGAACAAAGCGGCAGAGAACGGCGTTTATGGTAACATGGTGGTTCTGGTGTGCGGCCGTCATGCTGTTGCTTGATACATTTGACAATCAACAGCGGTAACTGGTATGCCCGCCGTAATGCCACCTTCAGGCGCTGGCGACAGGCTAAACCCTCCAGATGAACATTTCAAAGTTGATCCGGACATCACTGATCAGGAATCCCGGCTAATGAATGTTGAAAAGTTAATCCAGGCATCACTAATCGGGAATCCCGGCTTATACACTTTGAATTTTTAATCCGGATATTGACCATCTGGAGTCCCGGCTTCAGCCGGTCCAGGCTTTCCTGGTAGTATGCTGCAGTCCCGGCAGGCATCCACCGGCGAAAACCGAGACTCCAGATGGTCAGCGTATCCTGCAACCACTGCGTGACTTTGGTGTGCCGTTGATTGACGCAAGCGGAGTGATGCTCTATGTGGAGGCCCAGCAGGCATTTGACCATGATTACCCCGACGGCCGGCGTTACTACTGGAAGTCGCTTAACCTGAACCGGCTGGACGACGATGTGATTGAGCGTATCGTGTTGCATGCGCGCCGTCAGCTCTCGCCCTTCAGCACCACCGACCTCTGGCACACTGGTAGAGCAGTAACACGGGTCAGCGCCGAGAAGAGCGCCTACAACGGCTGCCGGGCAACGTTCCTGCTCAGCCCGGAGGCTAACTGGGATGATCCTGCCGACGATACCGTCAACATTACCTGGTTGCGCGAGTTTTTGGCCGATATGGAGGAGTTCTCCGATGGCAGCCGCTATCTTAACTTTCCCGGCTTCCAGGAGGGGAGCGCTGATGCGCGCATCATTCGGCCCACAATACGAACGCCTGGTAGCGCTTAAGCAGAAGTACGATCCGACAAACCTGTTCCGTCTGAACCAGAATGTTCAACCAGTCCGCCAGAATGAGACTGAAGCTTACAAGTGGCAATATGTATAGATGTCCGTAGTGTCGTGATTGGGCAAATTCATAAAAACACCCATGCAAGCGGCACTACGGCAGTCACTCATAGTATCGACTCTGATTGTCACGTTTATACCCCTCCCGCCCCACATAATCCCACTACCGCCAACTGCGAAATTCCCTTACATCTATCTCAATCAATTGTTTGATGTACTACCGGCCCTTCCTGCCTTATCCTACTACTACAGCGAGCATTCACTTCGCTTACGCAGGCCAAAGATGGAGCGAATGCCGGGCAGGTCATCTGATATTGGTCATCGCTGTGTCCGCTGCGTCTCCACGGTGAAAAGAAATTTTGTTGTAGTAATAGCTGCCGTATTGGAGGAATAGATCATGTTTGTTATACTTATCCTATTGGGAACTCTGCTCTTGCTGGATATTGCTGCGCTGGTTGCGGGTGTAGACAGCCGGGATGGTTATCCTGACTCCGGACTGGAGCACCGCCTGAACTGGTAGGAGGAGCCGATAGCGATGCATAGCCTGACGCAGGTCGCACCGGCCTTTGTAGAGACGGCATACCGGATCGTCTGGTATAGTGCTGCAACGGTGGATGCCCGGGGCCGGCCGCGTTCGCAGGTTCTGCACCCGCTGTGGCAGTGGGATGGCACCCGGTTGGTCGGCTGGATCGGCACGGTACCAACGCCGCTCAAGCGCGCCCACCTGGAAGCGAGCCCCTACATGTCGTTGAACTACTGGGCTCCCTCGCAGGATACCTGCACTGCCGACTGCCGCGCGGCCTGGGCTTTGGACGACGAAACGCGGACGATGGTCTGGGAGCTGTTTCTCAACGTGCCTGAGTCGGTGGGCTATAACCCCAGCATGATTCTCGGTTGGGACAGTCCCACAGCGGAAGCATTTGCGGTGCTACGATTGGAACCCTGGCGACTGCGGGTTTTCCCCGGTAGCTTGCTGCGGGGGCAGGGTGGTGCGGTATTGAACTGGCGGGAGGAGTAAATACCAGTTTGCCGGCAACCCGGCAATCAACCGGAACGGACGCAACGGGCGTAGCGGCGGCACGTTCCCGTTTATCATCGCTGCGTCCTCGGTGTTCTCTGTGGCTATGACAACAAATCAGTATAAGCGCCTTCTCACTTCACAACGTAGACTTCCCCAGTGCTGAGAGGATTAGATCGACCGCCAGGATTGCCGTGGCGTTGCGCTCGTCCAGGATGGGGTTAACTTCGACAATATCCATGCTGCGCAGGCCGCCGTTCTGCGCAGCCATTTCCAGTGCCAGATGTGCCTCGCGGTAGGAGATACCGCCCGGTACCGGCGTGCCAACGCCGGATGCTTCGCGCGGGTCCAGCACATCCATATCAAAGCTGACATGGAAACCCGCCGTGTCGCGGGTGACGATGGACAGCGCCTGCTCCATCACTGCCGCCATCCCGCGCCGGTCGATATCATGCATCGTGAAGGGTGTCACCGCCGACTCGCGCAACATCTCCCGCTCCAGGAAATCCAGGTCGCGTACGCCGATCAGCGCGATTCGCTCCTCCGGGATGATCGGCACTGCTCCACCCATCTGGGTGAGGGCCGGATGGCCGCGCCCGGTCAGTGCCGCCAGCGGCATGCCGTGGATGTTGCCGCTGGGAGTAGTCGCATCGGTATTGAAGTCGGCGTGAGCATCGATCCAGATCAACCCCAACCGGCGCTCCCGCGCCGAACCGGCAACCGAGCCCAGCGCCAGGCTGTGGTCGCCACCCAGCATCAGCGGCAGCCGCTCCTGCGCAACGGCCCTGGCGACACAGTCGGCCAGTACCGCAGAGAAGGCGGCAATCGGTTCCAGGTAGCGCAGCTTCTCATCAGGGGCAGGTGGGGCGCTCGTCTCGACCAGCGGCACAGCGAGATTCCCCTGATCCTGGACCTGATATCCCAGGATCTCGAGCCGCTCATGCAGCCCGGCATAGCGGATCGCGCTCGGCCCCATGTCGACGCCGCGCCGCCCCGCGCCCAGGTCAACCGGCACCCCGATGATTGTGATGGCTCGTCTGGTCATATGCAGTGAGAACTGAGAACTGAGAGTAATCAAACCGCTTTCATTCGCGGTTGCATAAACCTCTCAGGTGTAGGCTTTTTACTCAATCGCTTACCATGACACGACTTACGCGGTGCATATTCAAACCAGGCGTCTGAACCGAGGGAAGCCCGATTCGCCTGCGGCAGCATGGTACTCTTTTGATCTTTTTCACAAAAAATGCACTTTGTGCATTTTTTGTGAAAAAGATCAAGTTGCTTCCACCCTGCCGGAGGTGAAAAGCAGCCACTCACGCGGAAACGCGCAGTTCATAGAAATTATGAAATCGGCGGCTGATCCACGGGCTGGATCGGCTCAGGTGGGCCAAAGCGCACCTCGAGCACGCCTTTGCGGAACACCGCGCGCCGGGCCGGACGCTCGGCCAGGGTGGTGGGCAAGATCATGTCGCGGCGGAAATTGCCAATCTCGATAAACAGTTCATCGCCGCGCTTGGTCATCGCCACCTTGCCAATCTCAACATGCGGCAGCGGCAGGCGCATGACATACTCATCACCCTCGCGCACAATCTCCTGCGTCGTCCCCTGGAACT
Organism: Chloroflexaceae bacterium; assembly: GCA_034437035.1. Taxonomy (GTDB): domain Bacteria; phylum Chloroflexota; class Chloroflexia; order Chloroflexales; family Chloroflexaceae; genus CAKZQX01. Next base: position 36,029 of record DAOTUI010000044.1, on the reverse strand, counting down.
GCACCTTGACCGGGTCCACATCCTTGAAGAGCGCGTTGCCGACATCCGCCAGATCCTTTAGCCCGCTCAGGTCACGCGCATAGTGCGGCGACTCCCAGATGGGCAGCGGTGCGAAGAGATCGTAGACCTGCCGGCGGTAGCCCTGCTGAATACGCGCCATCTCCTGCATAAATGGCCCCTCGGCAGCTTCCATAGGCAGCACCCGGTTGAGCACCACGCCATCCACCGGGTAGTTGAACAACGCCAGGTAGGTAGCGGCCCGCTGTGCCTCTTTAATCACCATCCGCTCCGGATTGACCACCAGGCGGTAGGAGCTAATCTGCGGGTCAAGCAGGGTATCGCGCAGTGCCTCGACCCCCTTGGTCAGCCGTTCGAGCGAGGCAAACATATCCACTGCCGGTACCAGCGACTTGACCAGCGGACGCGCAACCTTCACCGTTCCCGGCTCCCAATCCATCACACGGTTAGCATACCACTTGAACGTATCCGGCATGGTTAGCAGGCGCACCGTTTCCCCGGTGGGCGCGGCGTCCACAATCACCACATCGAACTGCCCATTGCGGGCCTGGCGGCGAATATGCAGCAGGCTGACAACCTCTTCCATACCCGGAATAATCGCCAACTCCTCGGCGGCGACCTCGTCCATGCCCTTCCGCCGCAGCAACGTTGCCAGGTAGTTGCGCAGTTCGCCCCAGTGCTGGCGAACCTCGTCGAGGACATTGATTTCCTGGCCCCACAACCGCTCCGAGAGTTGCGTTGGAAGTGATCCCAGCGGCGCATCAAGTGCATCGGCCAGGCTGTGCGCGACATCGGTGCTGACCACCAGCGTGCGGTAGCCCAGTTCCGCTGCCCGGACTGCGGTGGCGGCAGCCGTGGTCGTTTTGCCAACACCTCCCTTACCTAGATAGAGAATCAGACGCATTCAGAACTTTCCTTTACTAACCGGAGTTACGCGGTGCGCGTTCAAACGGATCGTTTGCTCTCGATAACGGCGTATTTCGCCTGCGGCGGCATGGTACGTTTTTGTCTTTTTCCGAAGAATGTGGCACGTTGTGCCACATTCTTCGGAAAAAGAATGTCCCATTCCACCCTGCCGGAGACGCATCGAGCCAGTTGTCCAGGCAGACGCCTGGTTTGGAACCGACCGCGTAAGTCCTGTTACTAACATTAACGAACCGCCAGCGTCCAGCGCGATGCGGCGTACCGACGGTTGCAGATATCAATCACAAACAAGACAAATTTCTATGTAAGATACGCTTTTAACATTGTAATTGTTGCAGTTCCGCCCGTCAACCACACGGTTACACGTTACACGGTCACTGCTCCAAAAGGGGATAGCGCCTCCGGCAGGGCGGTTGGTGGACCTACGGCGTAAGATCGTGTCAACCAGGGTTGACAGGATGGGCGTGCTACGCTACGCTGCGCTATACCGGAATGCCGGCTGCCGCCATCGACCAGGAGGAAAAGTACTTTGCTCACCGATATTTTTCTCATTCGCCACGCTACCCCGCTACAGAACACGGGGGTGGCCTACCGAACCATGCCCGGCCCGGATCTCTCCGACCATGGCCGGCAGGAGGCCCGGCTGGCGGCGGCGTTTCTGGCCGATAAAGCCCTGGAGCATCTGTTTGTTTCGCCGTTTGCCCGCACCACCCAGACCGCCGAGCAGATCCTCGAACAGCTTGATCTGCCGGTCACTTTTTCGCAGCTCATCACCGAGAATCCGCCGGACGAGAGCGCCGATAAGGTGCGGGCGCGCATCCGCGAGTTTCTCAACATGGTTATGGACGCATCATGTACGCGCATTGGCGTCGTGAGTCATGGAAATCCGATCCAGGTTTTCATTCAGGAGTTGGGACAGGGCCAGATCGATCTGAAGCAGTATGTTTTTAGTGGAAATAACCCCGCCCCGCCCGCCGGTATCTGGCATGCGCGGCGCGACGGGGAAGGATGGCGGCTGGAGTTGGCGTTCCAACCCGGTCAGGCAGCGAGTATGTAACCATGCAGTGGACAAAGACGCCGGACACGAAGGAGGTTGAGTTCTTCGTGTCCCGCGTCTTTGTTCCCAACTGCGCTTCTACTCCTCCGGTAGATCCTCACAGGGGATGCCGTTGCCGTCTTCGTCCAGGTTGGTAAAGCCGGCGTCCAGTGCTACCTGCGCTTCGGCCTGCGACGCAAAGTCTGCGCAGGTGACTGCACCGTCTTCGTTCAGGTCGAACGCATCAACATCGGGCGTTGGTGTTGTGACAGCCGGGGGTGGTCCGCTCGGTGGCGGTGGTGGCGGTAGGACCGCGCGTAGTTCTGAGCCCAGCGGACCAACCACGACTTGCGCCAGATCGGGATTCCACTCGAAGCGGGCGCGCTCGAACCATTGGGTAATGCGTACGCTGGCATTTTCGCCACCATGCAGCTCCCAGCGTGGCTCGGAGATGGGCTTGCCGAACAGCGCGATACTCTCCTCGTAGCTAACGCCCGGCTGCCCGTCCAGTTCCAGTCCCTGCGACTGCCAGTGGGTCATAAAGATCGCACAGAGTGTGTGGCGCGTCTCTTCAAAGTATATACAGCCATCTTGCGGCTGGCCCTGCGGCAGGCTCCACCAGTCGCGGCCATAAGCATTCAAAAGTTCGACTCCCACGCGCCCCAGCAGGACATCGTAGGGCTGTGGGTTCTCCGGGTAGAATTCAAAGCGGGTTTTCTGAAACCACTGGGTCAGGCGGCGCTCCCCGGTGATCGGATTGATCTCCTCGAGGGAGCTTACCGGGTAGCCAAAGGCCGCCACGCCGCCCTGCTGCTCCCAATACTGACGAAACCGCCCCGTGATGCAGTAGCCCGTTTCGGGGAAGCAGCGCTGATCGGCCGTGGTCGGCTCCGTACCGGGTGGTGGCGTTCCTGGCGGGGGCGAGCCGGGCGGCGGCTCACCGCCTGAGTCGGCCAGGACCAGGGCCGGCAGCAGCAGGATGCTCAAGAGCAGCACAACTACCGGGAACGTACGAATGTATGCAAGTCTCACGATTCAACTCCTTCCGAATGCTATGCTCTGGTTTTAGCATACTCCATGCGTGTTACCAGACCAGTACAACGAGCGGTGTCGCATATGTCGGTATTGTCATCTTTGCACCCGCGCCAGTTTGCGGGTACGATAGAAGTGTGCCGCATGCCGGCAGTGATCTGAACGACAAAAGAGGTACCATATGAAAGATGAGATGCCCAAAGTTGCGGAAATTAAATCCCAGACCCTCGCGCGCGAAGAGACCACCGCGATCCTCGATCATATTGCGCAGGATGCCGCGCAGGGCGCAGCGCAGGTAAACCTGGCCTGTATTGCCCTCAGCAAAATTATGCTGATGCACGATGTCGGGCTGGACCGCACCCCGCTCTATCCGCACTTCGAAGCCCTGATTGCCGCCCGCGACGAGATGATCCGCGCCGTGGTGCAGTTGCGGGAAGCGCTGGATGAACTGGAGGAGTCAGACCCGCCCGAGGATGCGTAACGCCAGCGCTCGCTCCTCGGCTCCAAACGCGCCCAGCAGCCAGAGCGCCGCGCCATAGACGGGGGCGGCAATCACTCCCGCCACCAGCCAGCCCCACGCGCCAACCAGAAACAGCACTCCGCCCATTGCTGCCCCCATCAGCAGCGCCGCCACTGCCGGCCGCCATGCCAGTGCCGGTAGCGGCGGCATCAGCCCTTCGCGCCGCAGCAGTGGCAGGAAAATAACGAGCAGCACAATCTCCGACAGAATTGTGGTGCCGGCGGCGGCATACAGGCCGACCTGGGGCCGCATAAGCACGACGACGGCTACCGGAATAACAATCAGGTTGGTGACAACATTAAATGTTGCGCCGATGATAAATGCGCGCGTAATGGCGGCCTGGCGGTTGACTGCGATCAATACATATTGTAGCAGGCCATTGACAAACGAGAGCGGCAAAAACCAGGCCAGCAGCGACAACACCCGCGCCGAAACCGGCAGGTACTCACTTGCCTGCTCACCGCTGAAGAGCCGGATTAGATCGGGTGCCAGGAGGCTCAACCCCATCGCCAACGGGAAAGCCGACAGCAGTAGCGCCTGGAGCGTGCGATTCTGCGCCTGTCGCATCACCGAACGCTCGCCGGCCGCGTGCCGCGCCAGCAGCGGGAAAACCGCAAACGTAACAACCGGCGGCAGGATCATGGCGATATTGAGAATGTTGTAGGCCACGCGGTACTGCGCCACCAGCACATCACCCTGACCGGCACCAAAGGCCTTGATGATAAAGAGGTCCGAGGTAAAGAACATGACGCTGAGCAGGTTGTTCAACATCAGGGGTAGCGCCGGCGAGATAAGCCGGTGCATCAACGTCCGGTCCCAGCGCAGGGTCGGACGGAAGAAGCTGCGCGTTTGCAGGAACAGATAGATCAGCGCCGTGGTGCTGGTCACGCCCACCGCAGCCCATGCCAGGCCAATGATCCCAAACCCCAGCCAGAGTACCGCCAGGCGCGTCACCAGACTCAGGACTGCCGTCACCACCTCCAGCAGCGCGGGTACCTCCATCCGCTCGGCCGCATTGTAGAGCGCTGTTACTGCCCCGGAGTAGGCACTGGGAATGAGGGTCAGGAGCAGGATCCAGATCGCTGCCTGGCTTGCCGGGTCCAACGTTTCGGTCAGGCCGGTGCGCCCCAGCAGCGCGTAGAGCACAATCAACAGTGCGGCCGACGGCACCGCCGCCAGCAGCACCACCAGCCAGCGCAGCAGCAGCGTAACGCCAAAGAGACGCGGCGCGGCGTTCGGGTCTTGCGCGACCTCGCGCGTCAGGAGCACCCCCAGTCCAAACTCGGTGATGGTTGAGAGGTATTGCCCGACCAGCATGGTTGCCAGGAAGTATGCACCGACTTCCGCCTCCGGCAGCGTGCGGATCAGAATAATCAGGAAGGCCATATCCAGCGCGCGGACAATCAGCCGCATGGCGAAGGGCACCGCGCTATTTTTGAACACCCGGCGGGCGATATTCTGCGCATCGTCGCGGTAGATGCGCCGCCAGAACAGCGCGCCCAGCGTGGTGACGAGCAACACGAGCGCCAGCCCGATCAAGAAGAGATTTGCGGTTGATATCATCGTTTGACCAGTTCAGACATGCGGACGCGGCCTACTTCTCGGTTTCAATCCAGGCCCGGCGACCATCACTGATCAGCGTAACGGTGCCGTCCAGCTTCTCATGGTAGAGCGCCGCCCCGTTGAGCGCCCGCTCGTGGTAGGTATGCAGCGCCGGTTCGTCGGCCGCGTACGCACTGGTGAAGATGATCGCCTGCGGTTGCCAGGCCGCCAGCAACGGCGTGTCGATCTCCCGCTGCCAGGGGTAAGCCAGCGCTGTAATCGGCTGCGCGGCTGCCGGCAGCAGCATTTCGTCGGTGGGTATGCCGGTGGTGCCATGGATGACCACGCTGGTCGCGCCATAGTCCAGCCGCAACACCATCCCCGCTCCTGCACCATCCCCGGCAGTCAACACCGTCAGCAGTATGCCGTCCAGGTTCAGGCGTTCGCCGCCCCGCGCCGGATGGATCGGCGTATCCTGTGATTCAAGCAGACGCAGCCACTCGCGGGCGGTCGCGCTCTCCGGCACACCGGGTGGCGTCAGGGCCAGTTCGGCCCGGTAGCGCGCCAGGGCAGCTACCTGCCCCGGCATCCGCTCGCCATCGCCCTGCGTCAGGATCACCGCCGCCAGCGAGCGCTGCCAGAAGGGCATCCGCCGTCCCAGGTTGAGCGTCAGTTGCGACGGCTTGCTGCCGCCATCGACCAGGACATAGCTACCGCGCGGCGTCTGGATCAGGATGGCATCGCCGGATGTATCCAGGAAGATGACATGCAGATGACCATCGGGACGCGCAGCCCAGGCGGCGAGCGCCAGCGCCACGCCGAGCAGCAGGATCGGCAGCAGAAACCGCGTCCAGGTTGGGAGTGGGCGTGTTTGTGGTTCTGGTTTGGCTGTCATACCTTTATGTTGTAAACATGTTGCAGTTTTGCATGAAACATCCGACTGCCAATAGTATACTGCTAAGATATTACCAGCGGTTTAATCTTCGGGTGGATGCCAACCGGCCGTAACCCAGGCATGCCTGACAGTCACAGCAACGAAGTTGTTGAGTTGCAAAGCAATAACTGTAGCACGACCGCAAATTGTACGTCCAATTATTCGGGTGCCATCCTCGCTCCAGGTAAAATGCCTTGACCAGCGCTGACGACGTGGGTTAAACAATCTTATGCGACGGTTGGTAACGGGATCACGGGCATGAGTTTGTGCTCCCTTGTACATATTACATAGGCGGCAAGCAAGCCATAAATTCTCTTCATCGTCTGTACCACCCCGGGCTGTTGGAATAATATGCTCAATCTCTAGCAATCCAAGAACCAATTGTTGCCGGCTCAAGCAATACCCACAGCGGTGAGCTGCCAGTGCCCGCACGCGTGCCTGCACTGCTTCTGGCACATACCCGGGACTCATCAGCCCAGCGGTTCCCGCAAGCCCCGCCGAACGGCTTCTTGCAGTGCCTGCGCTTTCCGCAGCAGTCCCTCATGATAAGCCTGCATCAATTCAACCAGAACAGCGCGATCGGCATCAGTTAGTTCGCCTGCCTGTTGGCGATCCAGCAGTTGGCTCAAACGCTGATCCTGGGTTGCCTCCATCTGAAGGTCGGTCAATGCCAGGACTTCAGCATCGGACAACTCAGCCATGGGCCTGACTGCCTGTTCCACACCTGCGTTGATCGCTGGTAACGACAACTCAATCGTTGCAGACAGGATATCTGTCACATCACGGCTGGTCAGTTGGGCCAGCCACTCCGCCCGACGGTAAATTTCATCGGGGAGGTTCAGCGTGACTTGCGTACTCATCATGCCACCTCGTCTATTTGCCGGATTCTCCGGTTGAGTGCCGGCGTATGCGGCAGTTAGCGTTCTCGTTTGCTCCTGCTGTTCTATTGTACCCGAACTATCTGCAACATACTCTGTAGCGTGTCTGATACCGCAGGGCTATATAAAAAATCCAGACATCCGCTGAATCGGAGTCCCGGCTGATGAAGTTGAAATGTTCATCCAGATAGCGCCGCTCAGGAGTCCCGGCTTCAGCCGGATCAGGCGTCCCTGGCAGGATGCCGCAGCCCTGCAGGCATTCCACCGGCTGATGAAGTTGAAATGTTCATCCAGATATTGCCATTCAGGAGTCCCGGCTTCAGCCGGATCAGGCGTTCCCGGTGGGATGCCGCGGCCTCGGCAGGCATTCCACCGGCTGATGAAGTTGAAATGTTCATCCAGATAGCGCCGCTCAGGAGTCCCGGCTTCAGCCGGATCAGGCGTCCCTGGCAGGATGCCGCGGCCTCGGCAGGCAGCCCACCGGCTGATGAAGTTGAAATGTTCATCCAGATAGCGCCGCTCAGGAGTCCCGGCTTCAGCCGGATCAGGCGTTCCCGGTGGGATGCCGCAGCCCCGGCAGGCAGCCCACCGGCTAAAGCCGGGACTCCAGTACGTCACATATCCGGGCTATTTTTTCAACGTTCATCAAGCCGCACCTATTGCAACATTACCACATCCTACGTAACCCTATCACGCGCCACTCAGCCGGCAATCTTTGATCCTGCCCCATGCCTCAGGTATAATGCCAGGGATTACATGCAAATGATACCGCAGAAATGTCGCGCATACCTGGCAGGTTGCCTGTGCCGGGCTCGCCATAGCTGCGGTTGTTATCGTGTTCAGGAGACGCTACAGATGTTAAATGCAATAAAGAGACTCTTTGGCGATACGGATGAGAAGGTGCGGCGGCGCTACCGTTCCCAGGTTGAAGCGATTAACAGCCTGGAGGAAGCCTATCAGCAACTGACCAATGCGCAGTTGCGCGCCAAAACCGGTGAGTTCCGCCGCCGCCTGGCCCAGGGCGAGACGCTGGACGACCTGCTGCCGGAGGCGTTTGCCATTGTACGCGAGGCTGCCCGTCGTACCATTGGTATGCGCCACTACGATGTGCAGTTGATCGGTGGGATGGTGCTGCACGAGGGCAAGATCGCCGAGATGAAAACGGGTGAGGGGAAAACGCTGGTCGCCACACTGCCGCTCTACCTTGATGCGCTGGCGGGCCAGGGCTGCCATCTCGTCACCGTCAACGACTACCTGGCCCGTCGTGACGCGGGCTGGATGGGGCCAGTCTACCATCTGCTTGATATGCATGTGGGCTTTGTTGCCCATGACTACTCCGCCCGGTTTGACCCGGAGTATGTCGATCCGGATGCTCCGCTGGATGACGAGCGCCTGGTTCACTGGAAACCCTGCACCCGGCAGGAGGCGTACGCCGCCGATATTACCTACGGAACGAATAACGAGTTTGGCTTCGATTACCTGCGCGACAACATGGTCAACAGCATGGAGCAGGTGCGCCAGCGTGGCCACTACTATGCCATCGTGGACGAGGTCGATAATATCTTGATTGACGAGGCGCGGACGCCGTTGATCATCAGCGGCCCGGCCCAGCAGTCGAGCAGCCAGTATGCCCGCTTTGCCCAATTGGTCCGGCTGTTGCGTGCCGGTCGCGTCACGCCGGACGAGGTCAAGAAGGGCACAGAGCCCGACGGCGATGTGCTGATTGACCCGAAGACGCGCAGTACGGTTATTACCGAAGCGGGTCTGGAGAAGATCGAGAACCAGTTGGAAGAGTTGGGCGAAGGCGAGAGTGTCTACGACCCGCAGCATGCCACCCTGACACACTATCTGGAAAACGCACTCAAATCCCAGTTTGTCTTCTTCCGCGATAAAGACTATGTTGTGCAGGATGGCGAGGTCATCATCGTCGATGAGTTCACCGGGCGCTTGATGCCGGGTCGTCGCTGGAGTGACGGCCTGCACCAGGCAGTCGAGGCCAAGGAAGGGGTCGAGGTTCGGCGCGAGAATGTCACCTATGCGACGATTACCTTCCAGAACTACTTTCGCAAATATACCAAGCTCTCCGGAATGACGGGTACGGCGGTGACAGAGAAGGAAGAGTTCCAGAAATTCTACAATGCCGAAGTAACCGCTGTTCCGACCAATAAGCCGGTGATCCGCCTGGATTATAGCGACCAGATTTACCCGACGGAGGAAGCCAAGTTCCGCGCGCTGCTCATAGAGATGCGCGAGCGCGCCGAGCAGGGTCAGCCGATCCTGGTTGGTACCACCTCGGTGGAAACATCGGAGCGTCTGAGCGCGCTGCTCAAGCGCGAGAAGATCAAGCATCAGGTGCTTAATGCCAAGCAGAATGTGGACGAGGCGCGCGTGATTGCGCAGGCCGGGCAACCCGGAACCGTGACGATTGCGACCAATATGGCCGGTCGTGGTACCGACATCCTGCTCGGCGGCAACCCGGAAGCACTGGCGGCGCGGCATCTGGAGGAGCGCGGCGTTACCCACGAGCAGATTACCGAACTGGCCGAGAGTCTGCTGGCCGACCCGAAAACGCAGAAGTCCGCCCCGGAGCAGATTGTCGCGCGTTCCGGCAACGATATGGATGCTGAGTTGCTGGCAGCATTACGGCAGTTGCACGCAGAGTATGAACAGTCCCTGGAGCGCATTGAAGCCGAAGGCATGCATCTGTTTATCATTCATGCGGTGCTGGGCGATGCGCCGGAGCAGTTCGACCAGCATATGGCGCTGGTGGACGCGGTGCTGAACGGTCGGTTGCTCGAAGTGCGGAATATGCTGCGCGAGTTTGACTGGGTCGGTGAGGAACATATCAGCGAGATCCGGCGGCTGGTCGGCGACATGCAGGACTATCGCAACCGCCACGGGCGTGAGCGCGGCGTCTTCCTGGCTGACAGGCTGTTTAAGCGGGTCTACACCTCCCGCGCCAAGCTGGTGCAACTGGTTCTGCGGGGCGAGTTGGAGCGCGCCCGATCCTATGTTGAACAGGAGCCGGGGCTGCAGCCCGGCTATATCGACGAAGTGTTGCAGATCCAGCAGGATTGCCTGACCTGGCGGGAGCAGATCAAGGAGGCCGGTGGCCTGCATATCATCGGCACCGAGCGGCACGAGGCCCGCCGCATCGACAACCAGTTGCGTGGGCGTGCCGGCCGCCAGGGTGATCCCGGCTCGTCTACCTTCTATCTCTCCCTGGAAGATGACCTGATGCGCCGCTTCGGGCGCATGGACACGGTCAAGAAGGCGATGGAGCGCCTGGGTGCCGGTGAGGATATGAAGATCGAGGCGGGCCTGATCAACCGTAGCATCGAGTCGGCTCAGACCCGCGTCGAAGGCTTTAACTTCGACATGCGCAAACATACCGTCGAGTATGACGACGTGATGAACAAACAGCGTGAGGTCATCTATGGCCTGCGCCGCCGCATCCTGGAAGAGGCTGACGAGCAGCGCCAGATTGGTGAACTGGTGTCGCGCTATCTGGACCCCGAGCGGCGGTTGCGCCGGATACGCGAAGATCTGCGCGAAACTGCCGATCTGCCCGAAGATGCTGCGCATGATCGCGTGGGTCAACTCCTGCCCGATGTGGAGTTTGACCTGGCCGAACTGCGCACCGCCGACGATGAGACGCTGACCGCGATCCTGGAGCCGTTGATCACCGAACAGCAGCAACTGGGCCTGGACGACCTGTTGGCAGAACTGGAAACCTACGTGGAACTGCCCGAAGATGCCGAGGAGCAGTTACGCGACGCCGGCCCCGCTGAGGCCGAGCAGTATCTCAACCGGCTCTGGCGTGAGCAGACCTCGGGTGACCTGGAAGAGCGCATCAAAGACCTCTTCGCCGATGAGTTTGCCCGCCTGGTGGAGCGCTACCTGGAGAACTATGACGACTGGGTACACGGGCAGATCCAGGAGGCCATCGCCGATGCCACCAACCCGGCCACGGACGAAGTCAACATCCGGCTGGTGCAGCGTCGGTTGCTGGGGATTCTGCCGGAGATGGGCGAGCTGGACCTGGCCGAACTGGCCGAACTGTCGGACAATCAGGTGCAGCGCCGTCTCGAAACACTGATAATTCCCAACCGCGAACGGGGGCATCACATCGATCTGCTGGTGCGGGAGATCTTCTCGCTGGTGCCGTCGCTCCTGCCTGCTCCGCAGCATGTTATCTGGCTCAATGTCCAGACCAACGTTCGGGAGCAGATGCGCGAGGACTACATCGAGCAGTACACGGCGGCACTGGATCGTATGACCGAAGGCATGTCCGCTGAAGAGCGCGACCAGTTGCGCCGTGACATGGCCGAGTTTATTCGGGAGCAGTTGCGCCCGCTCTTCAATCCGGCGGCCCGTATTACGCAGGCCGAGCGTCAGGCAATGCTCACCGCGATTTCCGCCCGCAGTGTTGAGCTATTGCGTACAGTGCTGGGTGAACTTGACATTGATGCCGTCGAGGAGATGCTGAATGATCAGGTTGCGCGGGCTGTGGACGACTGGCGTGCAGCCATCGGTGTGCAGGATCTGGGCCGTTACCAGCGTTCGCTCATGTTGCACACCATTGATCAGGAGTGGCAGCAATACCTCACCGCGATGGAAGATCTGCGTCAGGGCATCGGTCTGCAGGCCATCGGGCAGCGCGACCCGCTCGTGCAGTACCAGACCGCCGGCTACCGCATGTTCCAGGAACTGCTGGACAATATCGATCAGAATGTGGTGCGCAACTTCTTCCGGCAGTTGCCGGCGTACCGGCAGCAGATTGCCACCTACCAGACCGAGCAGGCCCGCCGCGAGCAGGCGACCCGCTCCGGGTACGAGCTGACGCAGGGCAACCGCCCCACGCAGAAAACCAGGGGCCAGACGCTGCGGCGTAAGCTGCCCAAGGTCGGGCGGAATGATCCCTGTCCCTGTGGCAGCGGCAAGAAGTACAAGCATTGCCACGGTCGCACCGAAGCCACCGGCGAAACCGCCGATGCACTCGTTGCCGAAGGTGATTCCACCACCGCTGCCGCCGGTCCGGCAATGGTCGGTCAGGCGGCGGCGCAGTCGGCACCGAAAGGCCGTAGCGTGCCTGCCGAGCAGGGCGGCCAGAAACCCGCCCGCGGTCGCGCAACCCCGTCTTCGGGGCAGTCTTCACCGCAGCGCGGGCGCAAGGTGACGAAGAAGTAGGTTGGGGAAGCAGGAGCTACTGACGCCGGGCGATCATCCAGTCGCCCGGCGTCGGCTATTGGCAAGGAGGAGCATATGGCCGAGACCACCCCGGTACAGATGATCGACGATGATGTCCCGGTGCCGCCGACTGAGGATGAACTGCCTTACGACGACGGAGAACCTATGGAATCGCCACGACACCGATCCCAGATGAACCTGCTCATAGAGACATTACAGGTGTATTGGAGCGATCACGCCATCGCCGGTTTTGTCGGTGGCAATATGTTTGTCCATTTCAATCTCGATTGGGCGCTCAATAAAGACTTTCGCGGCCCGGACTTTTTCGCTGTCCTGGATGTCCCCAGTCGGGAGCGCAAAAGCTGGGTGGTCTGGGCCGAAGGTAAAGGGCCGGATGTGATTATCGAACTGCTGTCCGATAGCACGGCCGCCCTGGACCGGGGTGAGAAGAAGTTTGTCTACCAGGATAACCTGCGGGTGCCGGAGTATTTCCGGTACCATCCCTTCACCGGCGAGTGGGCCGGCTTTGCCTTGCAGAAAAATGTCTATGTGCCGTTAGAACGGGACGAACAGGATCGTTTCATCAGTGAGACGCTGGGGCTGGCGCTGGTGCGCTGGACCGGCAGGTACCAGGGGATCGAAGCAGAGTGGCTCCGCTGGGCGACGTTGGAGGGCGATCTGCTGCCGACAGAAGGCGAGAAGGGCCGGCAGCAAGCCGAGGCGGCTCAACAACGTGCGGCGGAACTGGAGCGCCGACTGGCGCAGTATCGGGAGCGCTACGGCGACGAGGTCTAATCTTCCACGCCGCCGCCCGCTGCTGCATAGGGCCTGGCGTGACATACCCACAGGCTCCTTTTGCCGCGTTATGCTAATCGGAATGTCACCCAAGCCAATTGCCGGCAGCGCATGCCCATGCTATAATCGCCAGGCATGCTGCCGGAAAATATATACGGCACTGGTTGAGACACGGTTTCTGCGTGACATCTCACCGTGGTGATCATTGCGCTATCTTCAGCATAAGCTGCACATACGCGCATGGTACTTCTCCAATGCCTGCCACTGATCTCCACTGGACAGCCGAGAAAAAAGAATGGTAAATGGTACGGGTATCCGTTACCGGGCAGAAGTACCCGCCGAATGCAGCCTCCGGTTATGGCCTGCGGCTGAGGCTGACAATTTATACATGATTCTAATCTCTACCTAATCACCGTGAGGTCCATCTATGGCGCATATTACGAATGACCAGCGTATTGTTCTGCGACAGCGGCTGCTGGCGTTGGCGTCAACGCGTGCGACAATTTCTGAAGAAGACCTGGCTGAGCAGATCGATCATCTGCTTGAGGAGGTGTTAGAAGAACATGGCGATCCGCTGGTCGCGCCTGCTCCATTGTCAACGGATGCCGACAGTGAAGATCAGCGAATTGTTATTACCGGGCTGGGGGCGCTAACGCCGTTTGGCGTAGGGCTCGAATCATTCTGGTCCGGGTTGCGCGCCGGTCAGAGTGCGGTGGAACGGATTACCCTGTGTGATCCGAGTGACTTCTGCTGCCGGATCGGGGGCGAGGTCAAAGATTTCTCTCCGCGTGAATATATGGATGCAAAAGAGGCACGACGTATGTCGCGTGCCAGCCAGTTTGCCGTTGCCGCCGCGCGGATGGCGCTCACCGATGCCGCTCTGCAGATTGATGCAAGCAACCGCTATATGACCGGAACCCTGATCGCCAGCGGGACCACCTCGCTGCCCGATACCGAACAGGCTATGCGTACACTGATTCAGAAGGGGCCATCAAGGCTCAGCCCCTTTTTTATCCCGGCTTCACTGCCGAATATGCCCTCCTGCCAGACGGCGATCCAGCTTGATCTGCGCGGATACAATACCACCATCTGTACCGCCTGTGCTGCCGGTGCGCAGGCTATCGGCGAGGCGTCCGCTGTGATCCGGCGGGGCGAAGCAAACATTATGCTGGCCGGCGGCAGCGAAGCGCCGATCAGCCCGATCAGCCTGGCGAGTTTCTGCGCAATGCGGGCGCTGACAACCCGGAATGAAGTGCCACACCGTGCCTCGCGCCCCTTTGATATTGACCGGGACGGGTTTGTACCGGCTGAAGGGGCGGCCGTAATGGTCCTGGAGCGTCTGTCGGATGCCCGCAGGCGTGGCGCGCGGATCTATGCCGAGGTGGTAGGCTATGCCAGTACCTGTGATGCCCACCATGTCACCGCACCCGATCCCACGGGCGAAGGTGCCGCGCGCGCGATGCGCCAGGCGCTGCTAAATGCACGCATCGGCCCGCAGCAGGTGGACTATATCAATGCCCACGCGACCAGCACATCGGTCGGCGATATTGCTGAGACATTGGCGATTAAGCAGGTGTTCGACGAGTATGCCTACAGCGTGCCGATCAGCGCAACCAAGTCGATGATTGGGCATGCGACCGGGGCCGCCGGGGCGATTGAAGCCACCGCGACCATTCTGGCGCTCAAGCATGGGGTAATTCCGCCTACCATTAACCTGGATAACCCCGATCCTGAGTGCGATCTGGACTATGTGCCCAATCAGTCACGTTCGGCAGATCTGCAGATTGTTATGTCGAACTCCTTCGGCTTCGGGGGGGTTAACGCGGTTCTGGTCTTCCGCAGTCTCTCGTGATAGTGCGTGCGGGATTGAGGACGGCGCAACCAGACATGCGTGTCGATCCGCAACTCGCACACTCGAGTATCTGGTTATGAACTGGGGGATAATTGGTCACGCGTGGGCCGTTGAGTATTTGCAGCGCAGCATCGCCGGCGGGCGTACGGCACATGCCTACCTGATTACCGGGCCGGCCGGGATTGGCAAGGCGCTGCTGGCACTACGCATGGCGCAGGTTTTCAACTGTGAGCAGCAGGGCGATGTCGCCTGCCTGCAGTGCCGGACCTGCCGCCGGATCGCCAATGGCAACCATCCCGATGTGCGGCTCGCCAGTATGGAGACCCAGGCCGCCGGGGTGAAGGCAAGTGATGCGGCTCGTCAGAAAGACCTGAAGATCGACACCGTCCGTGCCTGGCAGCGCGACATCGCGCTCAAGCCATACGAGGGTCGCCGCCGCGTCTTCATCCTGCATGATGCCGAGCGGTTGAACGAAGAAGCCTCGAATGCGATGCTCAAGACGTTGGAGGAGCCGCCGCCCTTTGCAACGCTGATTCTAGTCGCCAACAACACCAACTTGCTCTCGACGATTGTCTCGCGTTGTCAGGTTATCCGTCTGCGCCCGCTGCCGCGTGACCATGTGGCGCAGGCGCTCATAACCCAGGCGGGGGTGGAACCGGAACGCGCGGCGCTGCTGGCGGCCTGGAGCAACGGGCGCATTGGCTGGGCGCTCCACGCGGCAAGCTCACCCGATGAGATCCGGTCGCGCCAGGAGCAACTCGAGACGCTGCTGGCGCTGCACACCCAGCCCCACAGCATTAGCTTCCGCTGGGCCGAAGATCGTAGCAAGGAGTATCGCGGCGGCGAACAGACAACGGTTCTGGACTGGCTTGACCTGTGGCAGAGCTGGTGGCGCGATCTGTTGCTCATTGCCGCCGGTTGCCCGGCGAGTATTACCCATATCGACCGGCGCGAGGATCTCGAGCGTGAGGCACGGCGCTACAAGCTCCAGGAGATCTACCGCTTTGTGGTGCGGCTTGACGAAGCTGCGCGCCGGCTCCGCGAGAATGTCAACCCCCAACTGGCCCTCGAGAACCTGCTGCTGCACCTGCCGGGACGCGCCGGGTGACAGCAGACGCGCAGCAGCGCGTCCCTACCAGGGATCGTACCCTTGCGGGAAAAGAAATCGCCTGGCTCATACCAGGCGATCTTTGTGTCGAACGCGTTTGTGCCAGATATTTATGTGCGCCGCTTGAGCAGAACAATTCCCGCCAGGATCAGCAGCACCGGGAAGAGCAGGGCCGTGTTTAGCCCCAACTGCTCCAGCAGGATCAATCCACCAATACCTAGCAAGATGAACCCAAGCGTGCGCCAGGAACGGCGGCGCGGTGCCGGGGTGGCATACATCGGCCCCTGCGCTGCTTCCGGCGGCACGGTAAATTCGGACGGTGCATCCTGCCATCCCGTGTGGAGATTGACCGTTTCGCCGGTTGATGGGAAGTGCGGGTCAAGCGGCTGCCCCGTCTGCGGGTCAAACCGATACTCACCCGGCGCGGGTGGTACCTGCGTCCGGGTAAATGGGCCGCGCCGAGCCGCGCGCTGCTGCACCGGCTGTGGAGCTCGCGACCGCAAAACTTCATGCAGCTCCTGTTCGCGTTCCGTTTGCGCCGGCTCAAATGCAGCCGGCTGCGCCGGCTGTGAGTAGGCCGTATACGATTGATTATAGCCGGGCCCGGGCGCGCTGCTGCGGGGCATCAAAATCCAGAGCAGAATATAAATTGGCAACCCCGCGCCACTGGTTAGCGTGACCAGGACAAAAATCAGACGCACAATGACCGGATCAACCGAGAAATAGTCTCCCAGGCCGCTGCATACTCCGGCAATAATTTTATCTGTACGGCTGCGGACGAGACGTGGTTGCATAGAACTCACTCCTTAGTACCTCACTGTTGATTCTGCTCATACGACGGCCTTCCTTTCACGATTGTTGCACATGTTCCGTCTGGCTGCCCCATTTGTGACGCTACCTGTCACATTGCATTTTTATAATGTAAAGGGGATCGGCGTGCGCACTATCCCGCGTGAAGGTGGGGAGACCAGGCACTCTGGCTGCGCATGTCACAGGGACTGGAACCGCTTCACTGAGGCGATAAAGGAGGCATTATGATCGGCCACTCCCATGCCAGGATCGCAACGACTCGCCGGCTCCGAGTTTTTGTTTTGATTGGACGGCAACTGCTGCTTGTGCCGGAAGCGCTCTTCTTGCTGCTGCTGCTCTGCCGGCATATGGACTCCGGCATCCCGCCGGTGACAACCCTGCCCGCACTGGGGCTGATCGGCTGGTTTGTCACGCGCTTTGTCCTGATCTGCCTGGCCCGCCGCGCCCTGGATCAGGCACGCTATCCTCGCGCGGCATGGCTGATCCGGGTGGCATTCTGGCTCTATCCCTACTCTGCCGATGCGCGCGCGCTTCAGGGGACGATTGCGTTGGCACAGGGTGATGCTGAGGCAGCCGTGGCTGAGTTGCGCCAGGCGATTATGCTCTATCCCGGTCATGCCATGCTGCATGCAACCCGCAGCGGCGCACTGCTGGAAGCCGGGCAGACGGTGGAAGCCTGCCGGGAAGCCATGCATGCGCTGGCGCTTGACCCGAACTGCGCTCCGGCCTACCTGCATCTGGCACATGCCGGGCAGGCGCTGGCTGTTCCCGCTGATCTGATTGAGGCCCACCTGCGCCGGGGGTTGCAGGCCGCGCCCGCGCCGATTGACGAGGCTGCGCTGCGCTGCACGCTGGCGGCCCTGCTGCTGGACGTGGAGCGCCCGGTTGAGGCGCAACTGGCGCTGGTCGGGATCGAGGTGCTGCTGCTGCATGGGTCCGTGCCCCAGCGGGCCGGACTGCACTACTACCTGGGGGAACTGCGTCGTGCCATCGGGGATAGCGACGCGGCACGCAGGCACTTTAGTGCAAGCGAAACCCTTGACCCTCACGGACGTTATGCGGCGGCGGCATGGCGCGCGGCGCGGTTGTAGGCGCGTTGCTGGTCTGTTCCGGCTCGTGGTGAGAGGGAGGACAAGTGAAAGCGGGATGGAGTTAAAGCTCCATCCCGCTTTGGCTTATGCATTAGCGCAGGGTAAACGCACCAAACTCCAGCGGATTGACGTTCACCCAACTGCCGCCCTGCATCTGCCATACCTGGTAGTCAAGATGCGGCCCGGAAGACTGACCGGTCGAACCGATATAGCCGATGAGCTGCCCCTGCTGAACAACCTCGCCGTCCGCAACGGCAAAATCCTGTAGATGGGCATAGCCGGTTTTGTACTGGTCGTTCATCACCCAGATATGATTGCCGGCGGGCCAGGTATCGCGCGCAGTTTTGATTACACCGCTGTGGGTCGCATATACAGGCTGTCCCCAGGTACCATCCGGGTCGGCAGCACCATCGTTATCGCCATCCAGCGCCAGATCGATTGCGCCCCAGACATTTGCGGGCGCATGCGAACCTACCCCGTACCCCTGCGTCATCACGGTACTAGTTGCACCCAGCGGGTTGCCGAATGGTTGCAACGCACCGCCACTCAGCCCCTGCCCGGTCTGCTGAAATGCTCCCGTCAGGCCATCCTGCTCCCCTGAACCGCCACCACCCCATGGATTGCTTCCCCCCCAGAGACTCACGCGCGGCTGGTGCGGTTGGTTGACCTGAAATAGCAGGAACCCCAGACCGATAAGTGCCAGGATGAGCACAACTGCGCGCTCACGCGTCAGGTAAGGCCAGCCACCCCCGAACATCATGGTGTCACCCCGTTTGTTCTCCAGGTATCAACCAGGCGTGTCACCGCACCGATATAGCCGTCTACATTATTTTCAAACGATGGTGCATAGATCGGAATTATCTGCTCAACTGTCACCGTACCACGTCCCTGAATATATTCCACTGAGATCAGACGGTACCAGTCTTCAATGCCCGCCTCCCAGGAGGGATAGTCGCGGAAGCGGCCATAGCAGGTGGAATATCCGGCACAGATAATATTCCCGACATTGTGAGTTGTCGCGCCGCCCGGTTTCATCCCCGCCCAGTTGGGATTGGTGCCGGCACTGCTCTCGTGGATAAAGAACGCAATAGCAAAGGCCGGGTCGATCCCGTACTGTTGCCCCAATGCCACCCAGGCTTGCCCGGTGCCGGTTGCGGGTGAGCCATAGGAAGCCAGGATCTGATCAATCTGCTGGGCATTCAGGCTGGGGGCGGCACGCAGGTCGTAATTTCCGGGCGGGTACAATGCTTGCGGTGCTCCTTCAACGGATGTACTCTCCCCAGAACCATTACCTGTCCAATGGCTGATAACGATATTGCCCACGCCACCCACTGCCTGGCGAAACATCCCCGGTAAGTCTAGCGGATTTGCCTGCCAGACTCGCTGCTGACTGAAGCTGCGCGGGTGGACGGGTTGCATCGGCCAGGCGCGCGACTGCATCACGCCGTTCCCAAACAGGATCAGGATACTGACCAGCAACACCACCCAGATGGCTGGTCCCCTTTGCCGGTCAGGGTTGGACGGTTGCGGCAAGCGATAGCGGGTTACGCCGGCATACCGTCCTTTGCCGCGCCCGCGTGCCGATTGTCCTGGTAACAGCAGCAGTAGCAGTGCTTTCAGCGAGAGTGCGACCCGCTCCAGCGTTGCATTGTCGCCACGGCGCGATTTCCCCGAAACAAAGCTCCGCATCTGGGTGCGATAGTCTTTATGCGGTTGATAGGGCCGGGCATAATATTTCTGAGCAGGTGACGTAGGCGCAGACGCATCCGATGATGGTTCCGGTTGCGCTGGTATTATCCGCTGAGACGATGCGCGCGTAGCTTCAGATGATCGTGCCTGGGGTTTCGTTGACGCCGTCGAGGAACATTTATCGATTATTTTTTTACCCTGCCGTGTGTGTCCTGGTTCGCCTGACATTTTTTTTGCTCACCGCCATTCGCCCTACACATAACCCAATTTATACATTAGCAGCGTTACTATACCGCATCCTGCCCGGTTGTGCAAAGCGCATTTGCGGGGACAGAAAAGGGCACACGTAGAACATGCATCCCGTTGTCAAGCGTTGCAGTTGTGGGCCGGAGCTATGGAGTTGCCATAAGTTGCTGCCGCTCCTCGGGACTCGGCAGGCGAAAGTTGCCGTCTTTGTTGAGATAGACCAGTTGCTCATTGCGGACATTGATTAACAAATCATTAGCCCCATCGCCATCAACATCATCCAGCGCCAGTTGCACCGGCGTAAGATCTTCGTCCGCGCCAAAGAGGTAGGGACCAGGCAGACTGCGCACCTGGGCCGGGTCGCCACCGGGCAGTTCCAGCACAACCACCTGCCGATTCAGATTCAGCGCGATGAAGTGAGATGGCTGCCCAGAGGCTTCGGCGTGGCCCACAAACCCCTGCAGATGGGTGGTACGCGGCCGACCGTAACGCAGGTCATCAAGCAACACACGCCCCCAGTGGACACCAGTGCTGACCAGGAGATAGAGCAGTATGCCACTAATAAGCAGGAAGGTTATCCGGGTTAGCGGACTGGTATCGCGCCGCGGGACCGGTGCGGCCCGCTCACGCGCAGGTACGGTACGTAATTCGCGGCTGGTGACTGCCATGGAAACCACCTCCCGAAGCGGGTATGCTTGTAGACGAGTCAATATCCGAAGAGACGCGTCATACTCAAGTATCGGTAGGATAGCGCTGCAAAATAGGGTTGATTGTGGTCTGGTTGGGAAACGCTACACCCGCATTATATAGAACATAAGTTCTGATGTCAAGGGGATGTGGCGCTGTTTCCGGGGATCAGAAAGACGAATCGGCGCTGTCAGGCCATCGGAATGACAGGCAATGGACCGACTGTCATTGAGAATTCATCTTGTACCAGTAGAGTCATGTCAAAATTTGGTTGAAGCGCATCGTGCTATGGTTTCAGAAAAGTTCCCCCGAACGGCTACGACGGAATGTCGGAGTATTTGAGAGAACGCATGACATTACATTCAGATGAATGCATAGCACTGGTTTCGCTGTTTTCCTGTCAATTACACAAGTTACGCGCTGAGCATTCAAACCGAACGTTTGACCAGGTGGAGGCCGGATTCGCCTGCGGCAGCGTGGTACTGTTTTATCTTTTTCACAAACATTTGGCTCGAAGAGCCAAATGTTTGTGAAAAAGATCTGGAATCTTCCGCCCTGCCGGAGGCGATATCAACTTCCGGGGGAGGGACCGCGTAACTCGCGTCAATTATGATACTGAAGCATGACAGGAGCATCGCTAGAGTCGTAGTAACGTGGGCGTAACGGGCACCGGCATCATCGCACCTCCACATCACAGCCGGCCGTGATTTACAACATCCTCAACCAGCTTCAACGGTCATCAAGGCCAATGCCCGGAAGCCGCCCGTCGTCATTATACAATTATACCCGAGTCAGTAGAAACTTTGATCCGGTTGGAAACGTCGGGCGACACTGCGGATAGTCATGCGTATTGCCGCTACGGTGGCGCGGTTGGATCGTACAATCACACCACGGGCACATAACGCAATTAGTTAGTAACGAAACTGTCATCATAGAACGCCGACGGTTTAGGCGGGACTCATTCGAGGATGTTATAGTTGCTCGTACGCAGCACTCGTATCACACCAGTACTATCCACTACCCATAAAGCTGAAGCTACTATGAAGCTACTATGAAGCTACTATAGGGAGGAGCAATCGTGCTTATCGCTCGTACACCAGTGCGCGTTAGTTTCGGTGGAGGTGGAACAGATCTGGCAGCTTACTATGAACGTTTCGGCGGAATGGTTGTCAGCGCCTCGATTAATAAGTACATCTATGGCATCGTCACCAAGAACTTCGATACAACCTTTCAGGTTATCTCAGCCGACTATCGCACCGTCCTGAATATGCCCACCGATGGGAGTAGCTATACCAATAACAGCCTTGAACTGCGCCTCTCGCAGGTTATTTACGAATATTTTAACTTGCGTGTTCCGATAAATGTCTTTATTGCCTCAGAAGTGCCACCCGGAACCGGGTTGGGCTCGTCCAGTACTGCCTCGGTTACGCTCTGCAACATTTTCAGC
Source organism: Chloroflexaceae bacterium (assembly GCA_034437035.1). Lineage (GTDB taxonomy): Bacteria > Chloroflexota > Chloroflexia > Chloroflexales > Chloroflexaceae > CAKZQX01. Next base: position 14,230 of record DAOTUI010000044.1, on the reverse strand, counting down.
ACCCTGATGGGGCAGAGTATGAACAAAGCCCAACTGGCAGAGACGGCCTATGAGATTGAGACGCAGCGCATGGAAGCGCCAATCGGCAAGCAGGATCAGTATGCTGCGGCCTTTGGTGGCCTGAACTGCTTTGAGTTTACAACTGATGGCGTTCGTGTAACGCCCCTAAATATGAATGCCTCCACCGTACGCACCCTGGAGCGGCGGCTTATGCTCTTCTACACGGGGGCAACGCGCCAGGCACGCGATATCCTGCACGAGCAGCGTTCCAGCAGCGGGCAGCGCTCCGGCCGTACCGTTGAGTCGCTCCATCAGATCAAAGCATTGGGCCGGCAGATCAAGGAGGCCATCGAGACGGGCCAGTTAAATGACTTTGGGGTGCTACTGGATGAGAGCTGGCAACATAAGAAGCGGTTGGCCAGCGGTGTCACGAATGAGTTTATTAACACGGCATACAGCCGTGCCCGCGAAAACGGCGCGATTGGCGGCAAGATTACCGGCGCCGGTGGTGGTGGTTTCCTTATGCTCTACTGCCACGAAGACCGGCAAGATGCCGTACAGGCGGCCCTCACCGAGCTTGGACTACAACAGGTGCGCTTCGCCTTCGACTTTGAAGGTAGCCGCGTCCTTCTCCATACGAATCTGCTCAATGCACCATTCGATTGGAATACGTAGCGCAACATGTTCATTCCGCCCACGGGACAATGCAGGTCATTGGACATGGAGAATAGAATAACAGAGGGAAAGCAGTCTTACGTTCCACCAGCCTCTGCATGACAGCACCATATCAGCACCATGAGGTTGATCTGGGGTGCAGATAGAGGGGAACATGCGCGATATTTTCCTGGATCGAGATGGAGTCATCAACGAGAACTCGCATAAGCACGTCAAAAACTGGGAAGAGTTTGTCTTCCTGCCGAATGTGTTCAAAACGTTACGCTGGTTGCACCTGGCCGGGTTCCGCGTCTTTGTCGTCACCAATCAGGCTATTGTCAATCGCGGCCAGGCAACCCATGCAACTATCGAGGACATTCATAAGCGCATGGTTGCGCAAGTTGAAATACATGGTGGAAATATTACCGATTTACGGTATTGTCCTCACGACAATCATGAACAGTGCGCGTGCCGGAAACCACACCCGGGGATGCTATTCGATCTTGCGCAGGAGTGGCAGATCGATCTGAGTCGAGCGTATCTGGTTGGCGATGCCCTGACCGATATCGCCGCCGCGCGGTCGGCCGGGTGCCGCGCTGTGCTGGTACGGACCGGTCGTGGCGCACAACAGGCCCGGCAACCCGATATCAAGTTACACCAACCCGACTATATCGCATCCGATATTATGAGTGCGGTGCAGTGGATTTTTCGCCAAGAATGGATGTCATTTCCCGATACCAAAAACGAACTTTTGCAGCGTGAAATCGGCTATCCATCGCAGCCGGCCCTGGTTCGTCCTGGCGTATAGGATCCGGATCAGTGGAGATAGGTGGTGCTGTCGGGAGAATCTGTCGCCTGCCACCAGCGGGCTCAGGCGCGTAGGTGAACATAACGCTGCACCCGCATCCATCATGACAAAGAACGAACGTTCCGCCAGGGCGTTCACACGCGACTGTTCTTGATACGTAAGGAGCACCGGATGTTGACATGGCGTGAAATCTGGTACTACGTGCGCTTACTGCTGCGCTGGTGGTGGCTGCTGGGTATTGCCGTCGCACTGCCGGCCGGGATCGCCTACATACGCGCACAAAACCAGACTGACTATTATGTTGCGCGCACAACATTGCAAGTCGGCGATCACTTTGAGCGCACCGATTTCAATCCGCAGGCCGTGCGTGTGAGTAACGACCTGGCGAATTACTATCGAGAGATGGCTAATCGTCAGGCAATTCTTGAGCAGGTGAGTCAGAACTATGCCCAGGGTGAGCTCTCCTGGAATCAGATTGGTCGTATGCTCAAGATCAATATCAATACGAATGCCAACTTGATGGAGGTCACGATCACCGACTCGCGCCCAGAACGGGCTGCGCTGCTATCCGACGGCGTCGCCCAGGAGATTATCAACTTTAGCCCAACCCTCTCGGAAACAGTCCGGACCGACCTGGAAGAACAGTTGCAGGTTGCGCGGGATCGCCGGGATGCGTTTGAACAACAGGTTGAGGATCTGCAGGCCCAGTCGGTCAACCTCGACTCGGCCTACGACCGAGCCATCCTGAACGAACAGATCGCGGCGCTACAGGAAGAACTTGCCACCGCTCAGAATGACTACCTGCAATATTTGAATATCTTAAACTCGGCATCATCAAACCGATTAAAGATAGCTGAGCCGGCAGCAGTGCCTGACAGTCCGCTTCCATCGAAGAATATGGTGACAATTGCGATGGCGGGAATGGGCGGTTTGCTGGTTGCGGTATTTGGTGTGCTGATCCTTGACCGAATCGACGACCGCTGGCGCAACGCGCGTGAAATGAAAGACCGCCTGGGACTCACCCATCTTGGCACAATTCCCGGTAGTCAGCCAATGCTGATCTCGCCGCCACCGCTGGCCGCCCGGCGTGAGCAAGCGATGCGCCAGGCATACACGCGCATTCTGCTGGAGATGATTGAACGGGGGGATCGCACGCTGTTAGTGACCAGCCCGAAACCGGGGAAGGCCCGTAGCGCGTTTGCGGTTGACCTGGCGGAACTCTTCGCGCGCGCCGGTTATCGGGTAATGCTGGTGGATGCGGATATGTTTGTGGATAGTGACGTGGCAACCTCGTATCTCTCCAGTCTGGTGAGCGACGAAGATGACCCGGTGGCCGAAGGATATTCCATGGTTCTGCCGGAGAGCAATGTCAAGAAGCAGACCTATGTGAAGCCCACTCCGCTTGAGAATGTGATGCTGCTGGGACGCCAGATTGGCGCGGAAGCAGGACCGCAGATGCCGATGCTGCCCTGGGCTGAACTGCTGAAGGGCTTGCACCAGTGTGCCGATGTCATCATCTTTGAAGGTCCATCGGCCCTGAATGGCGCGGATGCGGCCCTGCTGGCTCCCCTGGTAGATGGCGTGGTGTTGACGCTTGATCCGGCACGCGATGCGCGCTCGGAAGTCGCCGAGAGTACGTTTCGCCTGCTGCGGCGCTCCACAACCCACCTGCTGGGCGGTGTGATGGTATCGCACCGGGGATCGGGTGACTTGCGCAACCGGGGCAACCGGAGCCGTAGTGGCAGCAGTACCCGCCCGCCACGCCGCACCAGCGCGGCGGCCCGGCCTGACGCGGCCGCGCAAGCCGCAGCGGATGTACCGCAGATTGCGCCGGTCTCCGCGGATGAAATGATCGAACCGGCGCAGTCAAGAACAGCCGCCAATAACCAAAACCAATCGTCAGCACAGGCCGGCGCAGTAGCAGTACAGCAAGACGCAGTTCCACGCCGGCATGACGCGGAGGAGTAAGCTCCGGCAGCTTCTCCGTGCGGTTGCGCCATTGCACGTAGCCGCGCGGAGGAGCCGGATGACAAAATCGTGAAGTATGTCTCAGTATGTTGTACCGATGTGAGTCTATCTTCATCTGCTGCACGCTACGTATCAAACTCGTTTTCATCTTACACCTTTATTATGCGATTACACAGCTATGTTCAAGCAAATTAATCTCTACATTTCACGACAGGCAACCTCACTCCCACGTTACATTTATGAACAGACTTTGCAGGCACTCTGTGGATGGGTACCAGGTATCGTCGGTATTGCGCTGCGCACACTGGTCTATCGCCGACTGGTGCAGATGGAAGGGAGTGCCGCTATCGAAGATGGGGTACGTCTCCGGTTCGCCGGGAATGTGCGCCTTGGTCACAGTGCCTATCTGGATCACGGAGTTTATCTGCACGCCTGTCCCGGCGGCATTCAGATTGGCCCCGAGAGCCTGATTATGAAAAATGCCATCCTGCATGTCTACAACTTTCGCAATCTGCCCCATGCCGGCATCAGCATTGGTGCGCGCTCACTTATCGGCGAGAGTTGCATCCTGCGGGGACAGGGCGGGATCACTATCGGCGATGATGTCTACCTGGGAACCCTGGTGCAGATCCTGGCCGTCAACCATGTCTTTCAAGATACCTCCCGTCCGATCAGCCGGCAGGGGATCACGGCGCAGGGCATCAGCATCGGCAGCGGTTCCTGGATCGGCAGCGGCGCAATTATTCTCGATAGTGTCAAGATTGGACGGAACGTGGTTATCGGTGCCGGAGCTGTCGTATCGAAAGATGTACCGGATTACGCTGTGGCTGTCGGCAACCCGGCCCGCGTCGTACGCAATCTCCAGACCGAACCGCTCGAACTTCACGATAAGGAACAACTCGTAGTCTATTAACGCAAAAGGGGCGAATGCGCTACCAGCCGGCGCTATCTGTTTCGCCTAACTATAGGAGGAGCCAGTTATGACAACTCTCTCAGTCGTTATACCAGCCTACAACGAGGAAGATGGTATCGCCGCTATTGTCGAGCGGGTCTTGGCAATCCGGCCCGCTCTGGCTGAAGTTGGTGTCGCGGGCCTCGAGTGTATCGTCGTCGATGATGGATCGAAAGATCGCACGGCGGAGATTGTGCGCCGGTATGTTCCGGAAGTCACCCTGATTACCCAGCAGAACAAAGGCTATGGGGGTGCGCTCAAGACGGGTTTTCGGGCGGCACACGGCGAACTGCTGGCCTTCCTGGATGCCGACAGCACCTATCCACCCGAATATTTCCCACAGCTCTGCTGTGTTGCGCTTGACGGGGCCGACCTGGTGATCGGCAGCCGCATGTCCGGCAGCCAGAGCGAAATGCCGCTGGTCCGCCGGGTTGGGAACTTTATCTTTGCCAATCTGCTCTCGCTGGTCAGCGGTGTACGTATCAGTGACAGCGCCAGTGGTCAGCGTGTGCTGCGCCGCGAGATCCTGCCGGTGATCTATCCGCTTCCCGACACACTGGACTTTACGCCGGCAATGAGCACCCGGGCACTGCACGAAGAGCTGAACATGGTTGAAGTGCCTATCCCCTACAAGGAACGCTCCGGGCGCAGCAAGCTGAGTGTAGTCAAGGATGGGCTCCGCTTCTTCAAGAGCATTGTCTGGACGGCGTTAACCTACAACCCGGTCCGCATCTTTGGTGGCCTGGGCGCAACGCTGCTGCTGCTGGCGGTGCTGCTGGTCAGCGTTCTGGTAATGACACATCAGCCGGCAACACCCTGGCCCTTCCCGCTCTTCTTTGGCGCGCTGGTGCTGGCGGTTGGCGGGGTGACGCTCTACACCACCGGCACATCCTTCAGCTATATCGTCAAGCTCTTCCACAAACGGCCAATTCGGCAGGGACTGCTGGGGCGGCGCGGCAACGGACGTAAGATTGAGCGCCACTACTGGTGGCTCGGCTTCCTGACAATGGTGCTGGGTGTGGGTATCTACATCATGGCGGCTGCCTTTGACCTGACTAACCCGGCAGTGATGCAGGCTTCCTGGTTTGCTCCGGTGGTAAGCGCGCTGCTGGTGCTGACCGGCGTCCAACTGGTGAGCGCCTGGGGCCTGGCGCGCGTGCTGGCCGAGTTGAGTGTTCGTGACGGCAAAGCTGCCGAGGATCTGAACGGCGTCGCGCCGGTTGCTCCGACTCCCGGCACACTCGATGAGCAGCCCTCCTACGTGACCGCGTAGAACCATCTCGTTCCATCATTACCACGAGTTACGCGGTGCGCATTCAAACCGAACGCTTGACCAGGTGGAAGCCCGATTCGCCTGCGGCAGCATGGTACGCTTTTTGTCTTTTTCACAAAACATGTGCTCTGAGAGCACATGTTTTGTGAAAAAGATGGCCTCTTTCCCAAAAAGGATGTTGTTTTCCGCCCTGCCGGAGGCGAATCGGTGCATCGGGGTAGAACACCGCGTAAATCGTGTCAGTAACAGGAGTTACGCGGTTGCTCACCCAAAAGGAAATTTCGCCTCCGGCAGGGCGGAAGAGATCAGATCTTTTTCACGAAAAAATTCACAACGTGAATTTTTTCGTGAAAAAGAAACAAGCGTACCCCCCACGCTGCCGCAGGCGAAATATGCCGTTATCGGGAGCAAACGGCTCATTTGGATGCACACCGCGTACGTCGTGTCATTAACAGCGCTTCATTGTCAGATGGAGAAATATTCATCATGGTAACGAATGCTTTCAGTAGACTTTCATAATGAAATGCTATCGTAAGTCACAAGCACAGGATTTGTCCATCACTTGCACAGCACAAGCACGGTAGGGTGACATAGAGGACTTATAGTGTAGAAGGAGCCCCTGATGTCTGATAACCAGCTTCCCACAGAGTCCGAAAAGACTACAACGCAGGCTGAACCAAAGACTGAAAAGCAGACTGCCCCAGGCGATAAAAAGACCGGGATCAAGCTGATTGCGCCGGCTAAAGCCAATGAGCGCTCCGGTGAGATCGCCTTTGTCGATATGCCGCGTGAAAAGAGTGACCGGCTTGATGTTCTGGTGCTCAATCCCCCCTCGCCCGATGGTGATCTCTTCCTGCGTGACATTGCGCGCGTCGGGCGGCGCACCCGCGACGGGATCATCTGGCCGCAGACCGCCCTGGCCCAGATCGGCGCGGTGATGCAGGAGGCGGGTTTCACCGTCGATGTTGTGGATGCCATCGGCCTGGGGATGACCTGGCCCGACTTCGAGAAGTACATGTGGAAACACAAGCCGCGCTATATGATTATCCACGCCACGGCGCCCACGCTGACCAATGATATGCGGGCGACATTTGTGGGCAAAGCCGTAGGCACAGTGACGATGGCAATCGGCACGCATGTCACACCAATGAGCCGCGAGACGCTCGAGTCCTATCCGACGCTCGACATCGTCATCCGGGGCGAGCCGGAGATGAGCATCCTGGATGTGGCCCAGACGATTGATCGCCAGGTGCAGATTGAGCATGCCGATGATACCGTTCCCGTCGGGAACACTTCGCTGACGGCACCCTGGCGTAAGCTACCCTTCCCCGATGCCTCGTATCTCACGACCCGCGGGCGCTTCATGGGTGTGAATCCGCAACTGGTTGCACGCGCCCTGCGCGAAACGCAGGGTATTGCGTTCCGCAATGAACATGGCGAGGTTCAGATTAACCCGGATCGGCCATTCATTGAGGATCTGGACAGCCTGCCGCTGCCGCTGCACCACAAGTTGCCCTGGCAGAAATATAAAGTGCCGATTGTCGGCGGTCCCTACACCTTTGTGCTGACCAGCCGTGGTTGCCCGGCGGGCTGCCGCTACTGCATCAAGCATGTCACCTACCAGGCCAGCGTGCGGCATCGCAGCCCGGAGCATGTGCTTCAGGAGATGTATATGCTCAAGGAAATGGGCATGCATCACATCCACTTTGAGGCTGACCTGTTCACGGTGAAGAAGGAGTTTGTCTACGATCTCTGCAATACCATTATCAAAGACGGTATCAAACTCCGCTGGAGTTGCAACAGCCGGGTTGACTTTGTGGACGAAGAAGAACTGGCGCTGATGAAGAAGGCGGGCTGCTTCCTGATTGCCTGGGGGCTGGAAAGCGGCAGCGAGGCCGTGCTGAAGCGCGCACGCAAAGGCACCAACCCGGAGCGCATTCGGCAGACCATCGCCGCCAGTCACCGGGTCGGCATCAAAAACTGGGGCTACTTCATTATCGGTTTACCGGGTGAAACCGTTGATACCATTCAGCAGACGATCACGCTGGCGAAGAACATTCCGGTGGACATCGCGCTGTTCCACATCGCCACGCCATATCCGGGCACGCCATTCTACTACGAGGCTGTACAAAATGGCTGGATTAACATGGAACAGTGGGAAGACTACGATATGTACAACCATACCGTACTCAACTACCCGCATCTGAGTTCCAAGGATCTGGAGTACTGGGCCCGCCGTGCCGCGCGCGAGTGGAGCCTGCGCCCCGGCCCGATGATGACCTTCATGAAGGGTGCCGGCAACCCGGAGACGCTCGGTCAGCTCTGGCAGATTGGCGTCAACCACCTCAAGTGGATGGGGGGCAGTTTCCTGCAGCGGACTTAGCCTTTCCGCGAGTCTGGCAGATGATTACTCAGTGTGGCGGGGTGTGGTCGAACAAACGGCCCACCCCGCCAGTCTGTATTACGTTATGCTATCCGGCCGTGTCACACTATCCCGGTCCGCCAGATGTCGATTTCGTCATTAAACCGGGGTGTTGTACAAGGACTGTCATTTTTCACCGCCGGCAGTACGTGTAACGATGACGAGATACGGCATACTGCTGCGGAATATCTTATGGGACACAAATAGTCTGTCATCAAAATTTCATCCTTTCTCGTTATGCTGATAAATATTACACCTTGAGAGGAGTTACGTGGTGGGCGTCCAAACCGGACGTTTGACCAGATAAAAGTGGTCTTCGCCTGCGGCAGCATGGTACTCTTTTTCTTTTTCCACAGAAATTTCGCACATAGTGTAAAATTTTTGTGAAAAATGGAATCTTCCGCCCTGCCGGAGGCGAAATGACTTGCCGGGTCAGAAATCGCGTAACTCCTGACTTTCATATCATCACATCGGTGCATTCGGAATGATCACACCAGAATCCTGGTCTGACGGTTTATCAACCTGCAACCACACTCTTTTTAGTTTGCGTGGAGAAATGCATGGCAACAGTCACAACGACAACTGCCAAATCCGATCTGGCCGGAAGCACACTCGTGCGGATTGTCGCGCGCAACACCGCCTTTACCCTGGCGGGGCAAATCCTGATCAAGATTTTTGCGTTTATCTTCAGCATCTACGTGGTACGTACACTGGGGGCTGAACATTTCGGGCGGTATGCGGCAGCACTGGCCTATGTCTCGATCTTTGCCATGCTGACCGATCTAGGGACATCGGCCCTCTCCGTGCGCGAGATGGCGCGAAACAAGGAAAATATCGCCTGGATGGTTCCCGATATTATGTTGCTGCGCGGCCTGCTTTCCCTGGCCGCTATCGGTATTATTACTCTCTCTGCCTGGTTGTTTGGAAAAACATCACCTGAAATCCTGGGCATTTTTATCGCCAGCTTTGTCTTGCTGGTCTATGCCTTCCAGGGTCCCCTCGACAGTCTGATGGTCTCCCAGGAACGCCTGGATTTCTCCTCGGTGTTCAAACTGCTGGATAAGATGACCTTTATGATCCTGGGGACCATTCTGCTGGTTGTGGGCATGGGGTATATTGGCCTGCTGATTGCCACTCTGGTCGGCGTGCTGGTCATGGGTATTGCATCGCAGGGGGTTGTGCAGTGGGTCTTGCGGCTCCGCTTTACGCGTCCCAATCCCGGCCGCTGGTGGTCGCTGATCAAGGCCGGGTTTCCCTTTGGCATCAAGGGTGCGGCCAATGAGTTCACCCGGCGCTTCGATACGGTGTTTATGTCGTTTGCGCTCACCCACGAGGCGGTCGGCTGGTATAATGTGCCGCTCAATATGCTTTTAACCATGATGGTGATGGCCCAGAGTCTGGCGATGTCCATTTACCCAACGATGGTGCGTGAGTATGACTCCGGGCGAGGTTCGATCCAGGGGACGGTGCAGCGTGCCATGCGCTACCTGCTCCTGCTCTCGCTGCCTGCTGCAATCGGTGGTATGCTGCTGGCAGATAAGATTATCCTGGTACTCTATGGTGAACAGTTTGCCCCCTCGATCCAGGTCATGCGGATTCTTGTCTGGGCACTGCCATTCCTGTTTTTTGCTGAGATGATGGGCCGTACCAGTAACACGTTGCACCTGGAGAATCAGGCGGCCAGAGTCAGTATTATCAACGCAGTGATCAGCATTATTTTGAATGTTATCCTCATTCCACGCCTTGGGGCGACCGGCGCGGCGATTGCCATGGTAGCAACACGGCTGATCAGCAATATTCAAGCAACATTTATTATTGGCCCGGCAATGCTCTTTAAGGGCAATGTCGTCCCAATGTTGCGGGTTGTTCTGGCCGGTGGTGTTATGGGCGGGATTGTCTGGGGGTTACGCGACCTGCCGTTCCTGGTAACGCTTGGTGATACTATCGGTCTGTTTGTGCTGATCATGGTCGGTGCTATCGTGTATGGCATTGCGGCGCTCCTCCTGCAGGCGATTCGCCCCGGCGAGGCACACTATGTCTATGGTACCATCCGGCGTAAATTGACAGCCCGACCTGCTCGACACGCCTGATCTATGCTTTCAGGTGGATTTTTGCCGGATTGCATTACAACGCTATCTATAGGGGCAGATTACTATGTCTGCCCTGAGTCCGGTTTCCTCATCAGGACGCATTCCGGATGCGCTGTTGCGCGTCTTTACTGAAAACGTCCGAACCTTTATCGAGGTCAAGCTATGAAGGTGGTTCTGGCTGTTCATCACTTCCCCCCACACTATACCGGCGGTGCTGAATGGCGCGCATATCGCACAGCGGCGGCGCTCCAGGCGCGGGGCTATACCCCGGTGGTTATTGCGGTTGAACATGTTGACCGTGGCCCGCAAACCGGTGTTGACTGGGAAGACGATGTCTATGAGGGCGTTCCGGTGCGGCGGCTCTCCTTCAATCTGGATGTCGTACCGGATCGCTTCCGCTGGGAGTATGATAATCCCTGGATTGGCGCGCATATGCAGCAGTTTCTCCACGAGCAGCAACCCGCGCTGTTTCATCTCTTCAGCGGATATCTGCTTTCGGGACGGGTACTGCGCGTGGCCCACGAACTTGGTATCCCCACCGTCGTCTCGCTGACGGATTTCTGGTTTCTCTGTAAACGTATCTCAATGCTGCGCAGCAATGGTCAGATCTCCACTCTGCCGATTGATCCCGTTACTTGTGCGCGCTGTCTGGGAGAAGAACAGCGGCGTTATCGCCTGCCCGGGCGGATTGCCCCCAGGCTGATGGATGCGTTCTGGCAGACCCGGCAGTCCCAGATCCAGAATGTGGGTGATCGCATAACGTTTTTGAAACAAACCCTGAACCTGGCAGATACAATTATCAGTCCATCGCAGTTTCTCCGTACTATGCATATCGCGGCCGGCATTAAGGCCGACCGTATAATTTTTTCACGTCAGGGGCGCGACTTCGATCATCTGACTCCAGAGATGCTGGAGAAATCGTCATCGTCAACGTTGCGCGTTGGCTACATTGGGCAGATCGCCCCGCATAAAGGCGTGCATCTCTTGTTCGAGGCTGCGCGCCAACTGTCGGATACGGCGCTGACCGTGCAGGCGTATGGTGACACCACACCTTTTCCGCACTATACTGCGCGCCTGCAGCAGATGAGCGCGCGTGACAAACGCATGCAACTGGCGGGAGTCTACCAGCGGCAGGCGGTCAGTCAGGTTTTCCGCGATCTGGATGTGGTTGTGGTACCATCGCTCTGGTATGAGAACAGTCCCAATGTCATCCTGGAGGCATTTGCCCACCGCACCCCAGTTATCGCTGCCAACCTCGGCGGAATGGCTGAACTGGTGCATGATGGGAAGAATGGCCTGCTGTTCGCGCCGGGGGATAGCAGTAGCCTGGCCCGCCAACTACAGCGCCTGCAGACAGACCGGCAACTTCTGGCAGACCTGCGTGTAGGCATCGAACCGGTCAAAAACACCGCTGCCGAAATGGACGAACTGGAAACCGTGTATCGTCGTGTTACCCACAAAGAGCAGGTGCGCGTTCCGTAATTGTCACAAATGGAAGGGTTCTGCAGATGCCACAATTACTATCCCAATCTGCCACTGCGCTCAATATCGGTTTTCTAATGCAGAGCGGGTTTCATTTCTCTCATAATGCCGGCCCCAAAATTAACTCCGCCAGCCTGTTGAAAGCGCTCTATGCCCGTGGGCATAATGTAAAGATGCTGGCATTGCACCAGGAACGGCAGATTATTGCGATTGAACATGGACATACAGAACCGGAAATCAAAGCTCCTGGCATAAGTGGTAACGGTCTCTTTCGCCTGGTTGAAAAAAGTGTTCGTTTTCCGCAGAGCAAACTGGGACTGCCCTATCTGGGGTTCTTTGACAGTGTGCGCTTTCGGGAAGCCTGCCTGAAATACCTGTCACACTGTGACCTGTTTCATGAACGGTACAGTCCAATGAGCCTGGGGGGCACATGGGCCGCGCGGCACCTGGGGATACCGCTTGTGCTTGAGGTGCATGCCGACGTTATTAACATGGAAATGCCTCTGCATGACAAACCCATCCAGGGTGTGCAACACCGCATCGCTGAGGCAATAACGCGCACATGTTTTGCGGCGGCGAGCAAGATTATTGTGGTTTCGCAGCCGCTTGGTACACGTCTGCAAACCTACTGGAGCGTCCCCGCCGACAAAATTGTTACGTTGCCCAATGCGGTTGACCTGGAACTATTTACCCCTGGAACCGAAAAGTGCGCAACACGCGCGCAGTTGGGCCTGGGCAATGCGCCCGTGGTTATCTTCACCGGCTCATTTCAGCCCTGGCATGGAGTGGAGACGCTGCTCCAGGCATTTACCCACGTAGTCGCCGAGGTGCCTGACGTACGATTACTCCTGGTTGGTGATGGTCGCCTGCGAACGAAGTTAGAAGCAGATATACAAACGGCCGGGTTGGCAAACAATGTCATCTTTACGGGCAGTATCGCTCACCAGGAGATCCCGAATCTGGTCAATATTGCCGATGTAGCCGTTGCGCCCTACGCTCAGGCCCAGACAGAACTCTGGTTTTCCCCCTTAAAGCTCTTTGAGTATATGGCTCTGGGAAAAGCAGTTGTGGCTTCAAATGTTGGTCAAATTGCCGATGTTATTCAGGATGGGCATTCGGGCATGCTGGTCGATCCCGGCAATGCTTCCCAACTTGGCGCTACCCTTGTCACCCTGCTGCAGGATGCCGGGTTGCGCCGCAAGCTGGGCAACCGGGCACGCCAGATTACGACCGAGCAGCATTCCTGGACCTCACGTGTGCATAAGCTTGAGCAGGTGTTTCGCGCTGCGCTGGCCGAACATGCGCAAACAGGGCGGCGCTCTGTTCCTACTTCGTGAGATTTTCATCTTGAGACGCATTTACGTGCGGTTACAGAACCACCTTCCGCAAGGCGGAAGGTGTTTATTTTCAATATCAGAACGCGAAGTGAACATGTAGAAGCGCGTCTCTCTAGAAAAACATGCCGAAACGCAAAGCGAACGCGCCGAAGCGCGTCCCGCCGAAATATGTTCCGGTACCGTCCCCTGATATGTTGTCGCATCAGGGGACGGTTGTGTCGCTAAGGAAGATCAGTCGCTATAGCCGATGCCGTCAAGACCACGCATGTAGAGTTGCTGAACCTCGTCTGCGGTTAATGCCTGGGTGTACAACGCGACTTCATCCAGCGTGCCGTTAAAGTGGAAGCCCTTATCGAGCATCAGCCGGCCCAGCGTGAGATCCGCCGTTGAGCTAAAGCCGGCTCCATGGCTCTGCGTCTGTGCGGCAACTTCCACTCCGTCAACATACAGGCGGTTCATCCCCAGGTCCGCGTCGCGCACGGCCACCAGATGATGCCACGCGCCATCGACAATGGATGGCCCGGACGAGAGAAATGTGCCTGTACCGGTCGCGTCACGCAACTGGAATGCTGCTGCTCCGCTGGTATGCCGGCAACCGACCCACCAGTGCAGGCCGGTGCTGCTATCATCGCGCCCGACAATGACCTCGTTGGCGCTGATGTTCATGCCATTGCAGGTCTCCCCGTCAATGCCGCGCATCCAGATTACGATGGAGAAGCTGTCGGCAGCCTCCCAATCGAATGCCGCTGCTGCCGGCACGGTAATGCCGGTTGCCGACCCATCGAACGCCTGCCCTCCGTTAACAATGCCCGGAACCGGCACAGGACAGGTGCCCTGCGCACAGCCAGTGCCATCATGGTCAGCGTAGCTATCGGCAAACGGGGGTACGCCGGTTGTGCCGTCTTCGTCAAGTTTCCAGTACGCCAGCATGTCCGTGGGTCCGCTACTGGTTTTCGGCGTGCTGGTCGCGGTTGGCGTATTGGTGGCGGTTGCCGGATCTTCCGGTGTTGGCGTGTTCGTCGGTGTTTGCGTTGTGGTTGGCGTACTGGTGGCGGTGGCCGGATCTTCCGGCGTTGAGGTATTGGTCGGTGTGTTGGTCGCGGTGGCCGGATCTTCCGGTGTTGGCGTGTTCGTTGGCGTATTGGTCGGTGTGTCGGTCGTAGTTGGGGTGCTGGTCGGCTGTTCGCTCGTGTCGGCGGCAACAACAACAACTGTGTAGTTGGTGCCCACGCCTTCTGCCGGGG
>DAOTUI010000043.1:0-24341 GCA_034437035.1 Chloroflexaceae bacterium | reverse complement strand
GGGTCTTGTCCTCGCGCAGGATCTCCTGGACGACCTGCGCTTTGAGGGTCGAGCTGTAAACCTTTTTGCTGGTCATGGTAGGTACGAAAACTCCCGGACTCACTGTGCAATTTTCTGGGTCCATTATAGGTTCGTACCTATGCACGTTTCCAACTGAATTTTGGGCGTTCCGACGAGCAATCCATCGTCGGGTAAAAAGCTCATGGTCATGTGGTGCGCTGGTTCGGCGGCAGGGGCCAACCTGAGAGTCAGGACAGACCAGCGCATGGGTAGGCCACACACCAACCTCCGTTCTCGGATGAGAACAAGGGATGGGGCGGCATCCCTTTGAAGCCCAGGCGTTTATGCTTGGAAGCCATCACTCCTCCCGCCCACTCTCCGGCTGCGAGTCATAGATCCGGGCCAGACCCCGGCTGGTCGCGCGGAACAGGTCCACCAGCTCCGGTGGCTCCAATACGGTGCAGGCATCACCGTAGCGCAGCAAGATCTGCCGTGTTTGCCAGAGATTCGTCACGCGGGCGGTGATGGTGGCACTGCCATCGTCGTGGTAGGTCATCTGCGTCTCCGGGAAATACGCCGCTACATCGCGCCGCCGGGCCACCACCGGCAGCAGCCGGTAGCGCAGCGTATAGGTATGCGGATGCGGCCGCGCCGGCGGCAACATGGTCGGCAGTACCTGCACGGTTCCCGGCACAATCCGGTCAAGCCGGTAGTCAATCGCCGCGTAGCGGGGTTCCCGCCCCGCCGGTGTCACCTCCAGCAGGGTGGCATCCAGGTAGCCGTGCCCCTCGGGGCGGAAGAAGATCGCATAGGGCGCGACCCGGTGCGTACGTGGAGCCGTCTGGTCAACGCTGCTCCAGTACTGGAAGGTCACTTCCTGGCGGCCGGCAATCGCCCGCTTGATGCGCTCCAGCACGGTCGGATCGAGCGTTTCCGTGCGCCCGGGCGAGAGATGGAGCCGCATGCCGCGTCGCTGCTGCTGGTACTGGTGCTGCCGCTCCCCCGGTAGCAGCCGGATCACCTGGTCGAGCAGGGCACGCACGTTGGAGTGTTCCGGCAGGGCCGCGCCGGGAGGAAAGCTGGCGTCAAGAAATGCCAGCGCTTCCAGACAGTCGGCGGGCAGGTCGAGCAGCGCCAGGTCGCCCAGGTCGTCGAGTACGTAGCGGCTGGCGGCCCGCTCAAAGGTGATGCGACAGCCGTACTCCCGCTTGAGCGCATCGAGATCGTGCTTGAGGGCAGCGGCGGCGGCGTCCGGGTAGCCCTGGGCCCCCAGTTCCGTCTGGACGGCGGCAATCAGGTCGGCATGGCCGGCCGGTCCGCGTAACAGCGTCCGGACCAGGATCAGTCGCCGGCGAAAGGCCAGCCAGGAGCTCCGTTTGGTTCCACCAGGCATATGCTGTGATGTGTGATACGTGACGAGTGACGCGATCCTGCGGCGGATGACGTCACCGTCAGTGATAGATAGTGACCGACGGGCGGAGCGACGAGTGTTGTATCCCGCTGCTGGTGGTCAGGCTTCATACCCGACATCCCGCAGCAGGTAATAGTGCCACAGTATAGCACGAGCGGCGAGATCGGTCCGGGCCTGCGCCAGCGCGGGTGCCGCTGCCAGGATGAGTGCTTCCAGGGCCGGGGCGGTTGCGCCCCAGCCACCGGCAGCATTCAGCGCCTGGGCCAGCGGCAGCCAGCATTCGAGCACCCGGAGCCGGGTGGCGGCATCGGGTGGAGCTTTCATCCCTAGAACCCCAGGGCAATCTGGGCTTCGCGCCCCCGGAACGGCACCAGGTCGCCGACCTGCAGGTGCAGGTTCTGTGCATCGGCGGGCAACTCAAAGATCATCCGGCAGATTTGCGGCACGTTCGGGTTCAACTGCT
Source organism: Chloroflexaceae bacterium (assembly GCA_034437035.1). Taxonomy (GTDB): domain Bacteria; phylum Chloroflexota; class Chloroflexia; order Chloroflexales; family Chloroflexaceae; genus CAKZQX01. The sequence continues at coordinate 22,467 of DAOTUI010000043.1, read as the reverse complement.
CCAGCACACACTGCTCCTCGTTCGGCAGATGCATCAGCACCTCAAAATCGCTGGTGTCGTTGAAGGTACGCCCCTGCGCGTCAACCAGTTCAACATCCGAGAAGAGTAACTGATCACTGGTGCGGTTCTCGACTTCAAAACGCACCTGGACGAACGTCCCGGCAGTCGTGGCATCCGCGACATACTGGTTGGCGCTCACCAGCGTGGGACCGACATCCGTCGCCTCCAGCAGTCGCCAGCGCACATCGCCCACCAGCACATCCTGCCCGATGCCATAGACCGGTTCAGCGGTCGGTTCCGACACGGGTTCAGCGGTTGGTTCGGCCGCTGGTTCCGTATCCCCAACGGTATCCCCGGGAGCGGCGGCCGGTGCCGGCGCTCCCGGGCTCCCCGTGGCTGCGTCCGGCACATCCGAACCCGCCAGTGCGCCAAGAATTCCCAGCAACACCACGACGCCAACCATCACCAGACATCCTTTGCCAAGCAGTTTCATGGACCATTCCTTTCGCGTGCAATGCGTGGTACAACGATTCCCGGGTTCAGCATACCGCACCCACCCGTCCACAAATGCGCCCACGCACACCGGATATGCGCGTCTTTCCGGGTACGGAGGGCAGTGGTAATACCAGGGTTGCCGTGCATGGTATACTGATGGACGGAACAGCGATGTGGCGTATGCGAGGAATGGTGTGGACATTTTCCGACTTCGTACCCATGTGATTGACGACTATGCCGATTACACCCGGAGTTTTCTCACGATCCTGGACCCGGCAATCCGGGACTATGTGGACCAGGCATTGAACCAGGGCACGCTCTGGCCCGATGCCCTGATCCAGCTCTCGCCGGCCTATGACCATGCCGGTACGGTGGCGGACCTGGCACACAACGGCGTGCTCCACCCGCTGTGTGCCACGATCTTCCGCGCCCCGGATCGGGACGGCACCCTGCGCTCCCTGCGGCTCTACCGGCACCAGCGCCAGGCGATTGATCTGGCGGCACAACGGCAGCACTTTGTGGTCACCACCGGCACGGGTTCCGGCAAGAGCCTGACCTATACCCTGCCGATCATGGACCATGTGCTGCGTACGACCCCGGCGGCCGGCAAAGTGCGCGCGATTATCGTCTACCCGATGAATGCGCTGATCAATTCCCAGGAAAAAGCAATCGCCCGCTTCCTGGACAATCTCCCCGCAGATCAGCAGGTCATAACCTATGCGCGCTACACCGGCCAGGAGAGCGAGGCGCGCAAGCAGGCCATTCAGCAGCAGCCGCCCCATATCCTGCTGACCAACTATGTCATGCTGGAGTTGATGCTCACCCGCCCGGATGAGTTTACCTTTGTCGATGCCGACACGACCGATCTGCAGTTTGTGGTCCTCGATGAGTTACATACCTACCGCGGTCGCCAGGGGGCCGACGTGGCCCTGCTGCTGCGGCGGCTGCGGGAGCGCTGCGGCAACCCCAACCTGACCTGTATCGGCACCAGTGCCACCATGGTCAGTGGGGACGCGGCGGATGATCGGCGCAGTGCCGTAGCTGCGGTCGCCGGCACGATCTTCGGGGTGTCGCTCACCCCGAACCAGGTGATTGAGGAGACGCTGACCTATGCGGTGCCGACGTTTGGCACGCCCACCGCCGATGATCTGCGGGCCGCCCTGCATACGCCATTCCCGGAGACCCTGGACTGGGCTACCTTTCAGCAGCATCCCCTGGCCCACTGGATTGAACAGACCTTTAGCCTGCGGGAAGATGCCGGCGGCATGCTGCGGCGGGCCGACCCGCGCACACTCCAGCAGGGCGCAGAGTTGCTGGCGCACCAGACGGGGCATGATCCGGCCACATGTGCGGCCCGGCTCCAGCAGTTCTTTTCCCTGGGAACCACCGTCCGTGGACCTGACGGCAACCCGGGCTTTGCCTTCAAACTGCACCAGTTTATTGCGCAGGGCAGCGCAGTCTACAGTACGCTGGAGCCGCCCGACCAGCGCTATCTGACGCTGGAGGGGCAGCGCTTTGTGGCCGGGCCGCAGGGCGATCGGCTGCTGTTTCCGCTGGTCTTCTGCCGGGAATGTGGGCAACACTATGCGTTGTGCGCCTATGATGCGCAGGCACACCGGCTTGAGCCACGTCAGCCCATGTCGCGGGGAGAGGATGTCGCCGAACCGGCACGCCCCGGCTATCTGCTGGTGGGCGCGGAGGTCTGGCGGGAGGAAGACGAAGAGCTGCTGCCGGAGACCTGGTTCACCATCACCCGGCGGGGACGCCGCATCAAGCCGGCCTTTCGGGACTTTCTTCCCCGTCGGCTGCAGGTGCTTCCCGATGGGCAGGTGCAGGAGCATGCGCATGACGCGACGCTCACCGGCTGGTTTCTGCCCACCCCCTTCCTGACCTGTTTGCGCTGTGGCGTGGTCTATACCCGGCGGGATAAGGACGACTTCCGCAAGCTGGCGCGCCTCAGCAGTGAGGGCCGCAGCACGGCGACGACCCTGATCACGGTGACGACGATTGATGCCATGCGCCACTCCCCACTGCCCGAAGCGGCGCGCAAGCTGCTCAGTTTCACCGACAACCGCCAGGATGCCTCGCTCCAGGCCGGGCACTTCAACGACTTTGCCGGAGTGACGCTGCTGCGGTCCGCGATTGCGGCGGCGCTGGCGGCGCATCCGCCGGACGATCCGCTGACGCACCTGACCGTGGCGCGGGAGGTGTGCCAGGCACTGGCACTGCCGCAGGCGGCCTATGCGAAAAGTGTCGGAGCCTATGGCGGCGCGCGCCGGCGCAATGAAGAGGCGCTCCAGGCGCTGCTGGAGTATCGCATCTTTGAGGATCTGCGGCGAAGCTGGCGCATTACCCAGCCCAACCTGGAACAGTGCGGGCTGCTGCGGATTGACTATCTGGATCTGGAGGAGTTGTGTCACGACCCGGAGCCCTGGCAGGCGCATCCAGTGCTGCGGGACTGCCCCCCCGACCAGCGCCACGGGACCATCCGCGCCGTGCTGGAGCATATGCGGCGTGAGCTGGCGATTGATGCGCCCTGCCTCGACCGGGACCAGCAGGGCGAACTGGTGCGCAAGGTCACGGCGGCCTTACGGGATCCCTGGACCTTTGCCGAGGAGGAGAGCAATGATCTGCGCACAGCCACACGCTTTGTGGTCCCCAGCGACGATCCGCTCCCCCCCGGCGGGCGCAGTCTGGGAGTGCGCGGGCGGCTGGGGCGGTTCCTACGCTCACCGCATGCCTGGCCGCCCCTGACGGAGCCGCTCGACGAGGCAGCCTATGCGCACCTGCTGCAGATGCTGCTCGATATTCTGGTCGGCACGCATATCCTGATTGATGTAGCCACCCAGGGACCGCGTGCGGTGCAGATCCGGCGCGATGCGCTGCTCTGGCGGCCCGGCGACGGCACGGCCCCCCCCTTCGATCCGGTGCGTGACCGCCGTCTGGCCGGTGTTGCACCGATCCAGCCACGGGTGAATGCCTTTTTCCAGCGCTTCTATCGGCAGCCGCTCGCCAGCCTGCGCACGATTGAGGGACGCGAGCATACCGGCCAGGTCCACCAGACTGACCGGGAGCAGCGCGAGGAGCAGTTCCGCACCGGCACCCTACCCGTGCTGTTCTGCTCACCGACGATGGAACTGGGGATCGACATTGCCGATCTGAATGTGGTGCATCTGCGCAATGTGCCGCCCACCCCGGCCAACTATGCCCAGCGCAGTGGTCGCGCCGGACGCAGTGGCCAGCCGGCGCTGGTGTTGATCTACTGTTCTACCGGCAGCGGCCACGACCAGTATTTCTTCCAGCGGCCCCGGGACATGGTGGCCGGCGCGGTGGCGGCTCCCCAGATCGACCTGGCGAATGAAGATCTGATCCGCGCGCATGTGCATGCGGTCTGGCTGAGCTTTACCCAGCTTGATCTGACCCGCTCCATGCTCAGCCTGATGGACACGCGTCAGCCGGACTATCCCCTGCATGCCGAGGTGGCCCGCCACCTGGAGTTGTCACCGGCCCAACGCCAGGCATGTCAGGCGGTCGGGCAGCGTATCCTGCAGGCCTGCCGGCCCGATCGCACCGACGCAAGCTGGTTTACCCCACAGTGGCTTGACGCCACACTGGACCATGCCCCGCAGGCGTTTGCGGATGCCTGCGACCGCTGGCGCGATCTCTACACGGCGGCGGATGCGCAACTGCAGGAGGCGCGGCGGGCGATTGACCAGTTCCACCAGGGAGCTGCGACCCGCGAGGAACGCGATGAAGCCCTCCAGCGGCAGCAGGAGGCGCTCCGGCAGAAAGACTTGCTCTGCAATGTCGCCAGTCGCAGCCACAGCGATGCGGATTTCTATCCCTACCGCTACTTTGCCGGCGAGGGCTTTTTGCCGGGCTACAACTTTCCCCGGCTACCGGTACGGGCCTTCCTGCCCACCGAGCGCACGGACGGCAATTTTCTGGCGCGTCCGCGCTTCCTGGCCCTGACCGAGTTCGGGCCACAGAATGTGATCTATCATGAGGGGCGGAAATATCGTGTCACCCGGACAATCCTGCCGGCCGGGGATGTCCAGCGGCGCTTTCTGCGCGCCCGGATCTGCCGTATCTGCGGTTATTTCCATGAGCGGATCGATGATGATGTATGTATGCAGTGTGGCACGCCGTTGACCACCCAATGTGCGCAGGTGCTACCGAACCTGTTTGAGATGACCACGGTCACTACCCGGCGCGTGGATCGGATTACCTGCGAGGAGGAGGAGCGCCTGCGCGAGGGGTTTGCGCTTTCGACCCACTATCAGTTTTCGCGCGGACATGGGCACCTGCGACGCGATACCGCCACGGTGCAGTTCGGCAGCGGGAACGGGGGCACCGGAACCTATGATCTGACCTATGGCCCGGCGGCCACGATCTGGCGGATCAACCATGGCTGGCGGCGCTCCCGTCAGCCCGGTTTTGCCCTCGATCTGCGAACCGGGCGCTGGGGCCGCCAGCCGGGCGGTGAGGATATGGACACAGCGGACGATGTGACCGGCAGCAGCGTACGCACCGGTATCCGCATTGTAGTGCGCGATACCCGCAACCTGCTGCTGCTGGTCCCCGCCCCGGCGGTAAGCGCCAACCTGGAGCAACTCACCAGCTTGCAGTATGCGCTCGAGCAGGGAATTGCCGCGGCGTTCCAACTGGAAGCCCAGGAACTCACCTCGGAGCGGCTGGGTGAGGGCAGTCAGAGCCGCATGATCTACTGGGAAGCTGCCGAGGGTGGTGCCGGTGTGCTGCGCCGGCTGGTCGAGGAACCGGATGCGCTGGCGCGCGTGGCCCGGGCGGCTCTGGATATCTGCCACTATGATCCGGACAGCGGGCAGGAGCATGCAGCCGGGGAGTGTCGCCGCGCCTGCTACCGCTGTCTGCTGGCCTACAGCAATCAGCCGGTGCATCATCTGCTGGACCGCCGCCTGGTGCGCGATCTGTTGCTGGAGTTGACCCGCGCCACGGTGGTGCTGTCCACCCCGGCGAACAGCACCACCGCTGCACCACCACCAGCGGATATCCCACCGGCCACCCGGCGCGTGCTGGACTACATCCAGGCGCACGGCGGGCGTCTGCCGGATGCCATCGGACCGGACATCAGCGGCCGGCATCCCCACATGGTCTACCAGCCGACCATCGTTCTCCTCTGTCCCGAGCCGGGCGAGGCGGTTGCGACCATGCAGAACGATCTGGAAGATGCCGGATATACCGTGCTTGTGATCATGCCGGATGACGATATCGCCGCCCGCTTAGCGCCCTTCCAGTTCTGGCACAGCTCACCCTGAGGAGGACCGCGATGACAACGACACGAAAACGCCGGCGTGGGACCGCCATCATGCTGGATGACTGGCAGGGTGGTACCGGGGTGCTGGTCCTGGCTGATGGCGGTCATCTCTGGTTGCTCCCCGGTGGGGGCGCCGAAGCCGGTGAAACCCGCATGGAAGCGGTCATCCGCGAGGTGCGCGAAGAGACCGGCATGCGCGCCTATGGCGCCATTGCGCTCTTCACGCATGAAACCACCAACCGCCACACGGTCTTTCTGGTCAACGCGACCGGGGAACCGGCGCTGGTTGCGCCCGATGAAGCGGTCGCCATCGGCGTCTGTGATGCCAACATGCAGGTGCATGTCCTGACGGCACTGCCGGGGTTTGATCCGCAGCCCTACACGTTTTCCCGGGGGGCCGGAGAGATCCTCGCGCGTTTCTGGCAGATGTATGCCGCGCGGCCCGCCTTCTTTCACACGCTGGCGGCATGCCGGCTTGACCCGGACCAGGGAACCCTCACCATTGGAGCCCTCCGGGGGGACTGGCCGCTTCAACCCATGCCGGCGCAGCACGCCAGGCTCGCGGTCAACCGGGTCTATCCGGCAGAGGAGCTGGCACAGATCCGCCTGGGCCGGATTCCGCAGACGATGGAAGACCGGTGGGTTATCGTGTATGAGGCCGGCCGGCTGTCCCTGCATCGCAGTTGGACCGGTTTCTGTATCTACCGGGCGCGCTTCACACCGCAGGCCGGGGGCTATGCCCTCACCGATGCGACGGTCAATCGCGATCCGGAGCAGTATACCGGGCAGGATGCTGCGGACGATGCCCGGCGACTGCTCCAACTTATTGATGCCCTGCTGCTCCAGCGGTCGTCACCCGTTCCGGCCCACCCGGCCGATGCACCGCCGGTGGGCCGCCGGCCGGCGGCCGGCCCTGACCCGGCGCTCCCCGGTGTGGACGGGCCACCTCCCGCTACCCACCCGGCGGATCTGTCCACCGCAGTCCCTCCGGCGCTGGTGCCCCTTGATCATCTGACGATTTTCTACCAGGGACAACCACGGACCATTGCGATTTATCATGGTGATCTGACGGCCATGCCGCCCGATGCCGCCGTCGATGTGCTGGTCGTCTCGGCCTTGCCGGACAATTACCGGCCAACCCCCGTATCCCTGATTGGCGCACTGGATCGCAAAGGCATTTCGGTGGCGGCCCTGGCACAGCAAAAGACCGAGGATTTGCGTCCTACCCTCGCCTGCTGGCTGTCCCAGCCCATCACGACGACCGATCCGGGTATTCAGTTCCAGCGCATTCTCTGTTTTGAACCGAAACAGAAAGGCGCGCCCCCGGAAGTTATCGGTGACATCTTCCAGTGCCTGATTTCGGTTGTGGAGAGTGGCGTACCTATCCGCTCCGTGGCCATGCCCCTGCTGGCCGGGGGCATCCAGGGGGTTGCGACGGCGGAGCTGGTGCTCCCGCTGGTTGAGGCGGCAACCCACTGGCTCCAGATCGGGTTGCCCGTCGAACAGTTGAACATTGTCGCCTATTCCGCGCAGAGTGCGGCGGAACTGATGGGCGCATTCGGCGTCCTCAAACGCCAGTATGAACGGGCGCATCCGGCGCGACCGGCACGCTACCAGTATGACCTGTTTATCAGCTACTCCTGGCAGAACAAGGCGGAGGTGGATATTCTGGTCGCGGAACTCCAGCGCCTGCGCCCCGGGCTGCGGCTTTTTCTCGACCGGCACATCCTCAAACCGGGGTGCGCCTGGCAGGAGGATATCTTTGCGGCTCTCGACGATTGCCATAAGGTGGTTGCGGTCTACTCGCCGGATTACCTGGCCTCAAAGGTCTGCCGTGAGGAGTTCAATATTGCGCTGTATCGGCAGCGGACGGAAGGCAGCGCGGTATTGCTGCCCATCTATCTCTATACGGCCACGACACTGCCGACCTATATGAAACTCATTCAGTACATGGATTGTCGTGAGGGCGACCCGGCCGCGCTGCATCAGGCCTGCCGCCAGATCCTGGCAAAGCTTGCGGAATGACCCACCTGGTGTGTCTGGATATGCCCCACAACGGCACAACGGGCACCCGGATCCCTGGTGCTCAACCCATGGTGTGCATCGTGCCGTTGTGGGGAAATACTTGAAATGAAACCTGAAAACGCCTATGCCACAGTTTGAAATCGGTTCGCTGGTCCGTGTGCGGGAGCGCGAGTGGATTGTTGTACCCTCGCCGCGCCCGGATCTGCTGCTGCTGCGTCCGCTGGGCGGCAGCGCGGCGGAGACCTGCGGGGTCTACCTGCCGATTGAGGGCCGTCAGGTCCAGTCGGCAACCTTTGCGCCCCCCGATCCCCACTTCGCCGGGGATGCCGGGGCCGGGTCACTCCTGCGCGATGCCGCCCGGCTGAGTCTGCGCAGCGGGGCGGGACCATTCCGCGCACTCGGACGGATCGCGGTGCGCCCGCGACCCTACCAGTTTGTCCCGCTGATTATGGCGTTGCGCCTCAACCCGATCCGCCTGCTGATTGCCGACGATGTCGGGATCGGCAAGACGATTGAGGCCGGCCTGATTGTGCGCGAGTTGCTGGATCGGGGCGAGATCCGGCGGTTCACGGTGCTCTGTCCGCCCCACCTGTGTGACCAGTGGCAGCGGGAACTGGCAACCCGCTTCGCCCTCGATGCGGTGATCGTGCGTGCCAGTACCGCCGCTGCGCTGGAGCGCAGCCTGCCGCATGGCGATGTGAGCATCTTTGAGCACTATCCCATCACCATTGCCAGTATCGACTATGTAAAAAGCGACCGCCGCCGCGACAGTTTTGTGCGGGCCTGCCCGGAACTGGTGATTGTTGATGAGGCGCATACCGCCACCCAGACGACTGGCCGGGGCACTGCCCAGCAGCAGCGCCATGCGCTGGTGCATGACATTGCGGCGCACACGGAGCGGCACCTGCTGCTGCTGACCGCCACACCCCACAGCGGAATTGAGGAGTCGTTTCGCTCCCTGCTGGGGTTGCTGGTTCCCGGCTTTGCCAATCTGGATCTGCACCGCCTGGCCGAGGCGGAGCGGGCCGATCTGTCCCGGCACTTTGTGCAGCGCCGCCGGGCCGATGTGCAGCGCTGGCTCGGTGCGGACGATGTGACACCGTTCCCCATCCGCGAGTCGGCGGAAGTGACCTACACCCTGGCGCGCTCATCGGCGTATCGCACGTTGTTCGACGACATCTATGCCTTTACCCGCGAACTGGTGCGGGCGCAGTGGAGCGACCGCAGCAACCGGTTTCGTCGTCGGGCGCGCTACTGGGCAGCCCTGGCCCTGCTGCGCTGTGTGATGAGCAGTCCGGCCGCAGCGGAAAAGGCCTTGAAGACGCGGGCCGAAGCCGCGATTGACCGCCAGGATCTTGATCTGGATGTGTCGGTCACTGAGGAACTGTTCAGCAGCTATGTGGCCGATACCACCGACCAGGAGCATACGCAGGATCTGGAACCGACCGAGTTCGTTGCAGCGTTAACGCTACCCGGGGGCGCGGATGCTCCGCTGCCCGGCGCATCCGGCGGGACCGGCTCGGAGAGCCGGGGGGACCGGGCGCGGCTGAACCGCTTTGCCGCGCGTGCGCGCGACCTGGCCGGCGCGCATGATCCCAAACTGCAGCAGGTGCTGGCGGTGCTGGCGGAGTTGCTGCGCGCCGGCTTCAACCCGATTGTCTACTGCCGCTATATTGCAACGGCGAACTACCTGGCGGCGGAACTGGCGGCCCAGGTGACCGGCTATGGCACGGCGCTGCGGGTAGTGGCAGTGACCGGCGAACGCTCCGAGGAGGAGCGCGAGAGCCTGGTCGCCGAACTGGAGGCCAGTCCGCGTCGCCTGCTGGTCGCAACCGACTGCCTCAGCGAAGGGATTAACCTCCAGGAGGCGTTTGATGCGGTGATTCACTATGACCTGCCCTGGAACCCCAACCGACTGGAGCAGCGCGAGGGCCGCGTGGACCGCTACGGGCAGCGGTCCGCCCGGGTCCGCACGGTGCTGCTCTACGGGCAGGATAACCCGATGGACGAGGCGGTGATGCAGGTGTTGCTGCGCAAAGCGGTTTCGATCCACCGGACGCTGGGCATCAGTGTGCCGCTGCCGGTGGATAGCACCACGATGGTCGAGACGCTGATTGACTCGCTGTTTCAGCCTGCTGCCGAGCAGATGAGCCTGTTTGATGCCGAGCAGCAGGCGGCCCTGGCCGATGCCGAAAGCCGTATGCAGGGGATAGAACAGCAATGGGCATATGCCGTGGAGCGGGAAAAGGAGAGCCGCACCCGCTTTGCGCAGCGGCGCATCAAGCCGGAAGAAGTTGCGCGGGAACTGGAAGAGACCGATGCCGTGCTGGGCGATCCGGCCACAGTGGAGCGGTTTGTGGTCGGCGCATGCGAACGTCTGGGCGCGCCGCTGACAGCAGCGCAGATGAAAGACATCCCGGCACACCGGGCAGCAGCAATCGGAGCATCGGCGGATCTCCCGGTCTTTCTGGTTCAATGGTCCCTGCTGCCGTCGGCAGTGCAGGAACGGGTGGCACCAGCGTTTGCGCCAAAGCCGGGAGCCATGCCCCCCGCGCAGGTGCCGATAACCTTTGCCACGCCCGCGCCGGAGGGCGTCGTCAGTATCGGGCGCAATCATCCGCTGACGGCGGCGCTGGCGGACTACCTGCTGGAACTGGCGCTGGTGCCCGAAGCGGGGCAACCTCCCGCCGCGCGCTCCGGGCTTATCCGCACCAATGGGGTGAGCACGCGCACCACTCTGCTGCTGCTGCGGGTACGTATGCTGATTGAGACCCGGCCCCCGGCACAGAAGACTGCAGATAGTACGCAGATGACGCAGCCTGGACTGATGACCACAGATCAGACAGAAGCGCCACGTTCATCTGCCCCATCCGCGGCATCTGCGTTCCATCACGGGCAATCCGGCCAGCAGCCACTGCCGGCGGAGGAGTTGCTGGTCTGTGGCTACACCGGGCGACCGGGTGCGCTGGAATGGCTGGATGAAGCAGCGGCCCTGGCACTGCTGGAGCAGGCGCAACCCGCCGCGAATGTGACCCCCGACGAGCGCAGTCTGGGCATCCAGCGGGCAGTTGCGCACCTGCCCGAGCTGCAGGCGGATATCAATGCGCGTGCGCAGCAGCGGGCCGAACGGCTGCGTGCCGCCCACCAGCGGGTCCGCGCACAGACGCAGGGCGGGCGTGTCACCGTGCGCCCGCATCTCCCGCCGGATGTGCTGGGGGTCTATCTCCTGCTCCCGGTCATATAACCACAAAGGCACAAAGGACACAAAAGCAAGCAAAACGCGACGTGTCCCGGTGGTCTGGTGGTTCATGCCGGCTGTAGCCAACGACGAAAGGAACACCAATGATCCAAACTGATATGCAGGAACGCGCAAATCTTCTGTCGAAAACCATTATTGGGGCAGCCATTGAAGTGCATCGGGCTATTGGCCCAGGACTGCTCGAATCGGCCTATGAAGCCTGCCTGGGGCATGAACTTACGCTCCGGGGGATAGGCTATGAACGGCAGGTTGCCTTGCCGGTGATGTACAAGGGCGTCCGGCTGGATTGTGGCTATAAACTGGATCTCCTGATTGAAGATCTGGTGATAGTTGAATTGAAATCCGTCGTAACATTGGAGCCAATCCATGAGGCGCAGTTACTCACCTATCTCCGGCTCAAACGATGCTGGCTCGGCCTGTTGATCAACTTCAATGTTCCGGTACTCAAACAGGGTGTGAAGCGGCTGGTGAATGGATAGATGTGAATTACCCGCAAAGACACAACGTGTACCGGGGGTTTCCTGTTCTATCTTCACCTTTGTGATCTTTCGGTCTGTGTGGTAAAAAATACAATGTGTTCCTTTGTGTCCTCTGTACCTTTGTGGTGCGCGTCTAAACTCTTTGTGTCCTTTGTGCCTTTGTGGTGAGTACAGATGATGACCTATACAACGATTACAACCGAGGGCGGACTGCTGCCCGCCGATATCCTGGAGGCCGTGGCCGCCGGGGAGTTGCCCGGCCAGCGGGCCGCGGACTTTGGCCTCGATAAGCAGCGCCGCCTGAGCGACGAACTGGCCGCCGCCTGGAATGCGATCCGTGGTCAGTGGCAGACCTTCCAGTTCTTCCTGGGGCGCACCCGCCCCGACGATCCGGCCACCTCGGTCACGCGCGAGCGCTGGGTGTTGCCGCTGCTGGCCGTGCTGGGCTACGACCCCAGCTTCCGCTCGTCCGCCGCGCTGGTCGGGGGGCGCACCTATGCCATCTCCCACCGGGCACATGATGACGACGACGCGCCACCCGTGCATATTCAGGGGTTTCGCAGCAGCCTGGATACCCGCCCGCCCACGGGCCGCCCGCGCCTCTCACCGCATGCGCTGGTGCAGGAGTATCTCAACAGCACCGAGCAACTCTGGGGGCTGGTCACCAATGGCGAACACCTGCGCCTGCTACGCGACTCCTCCCGCTTTACCCGCCCCAGCTATGTTGAGTTTGACCTGCGCACCATGCTGGAAAGCGAGAAGTTTAGCGAGTTTGCGCTGCTCTACCGGCTGCTCCACCGCTCGCGCCTGCCCACCAGCAGCGCCGATGCCCCCAACTGCCTGCTGGAGCAGTACCATCAGCAGGCCATCGCGGCCGGCGGGCGCGTGCGCGACGGGCTGCGCGACGGGGTGGAAGTGGCGCTCAAGGAGCTGGGCAACGGTCTGCTGTGCCACCCGGCGAACGCCGCCCTGCGCGCCAAACTGTATGGCACGCCGATGCACGCCGATCAGAAAAAAGAAAAAGATCAGCGAGCATCAGATGCATCCGCGGCATCCGCGTTCCATCAATCAACAGCGCTATCCCTCACGCCACTCGATTTCTACCGCCAACTGCTACGGCTGGTCTACCGTTTGCTCTTCCTGATGGTCGCCGAGGAGCGGAACCTGATTGCGGCACAGGATGCGCCGGCCGCTGCCACCGCTGGTGATGAGCCGGATCTGGCCGTGCTGGTACAGCAGCAGCAGCGCTCCGTCACCTCGGCCGAGGGGCTGGCGATCTATCGTGAGCACTACTCGGTGAGTCGCCTGCGCCGCCTGGCCGAGGTGCCCGGCGCGGGGCGCGGTCCCTATGATGATCTCTGGATCGGGCTGCTGACCAGTTTTGACCTGCTGGAGGGGAGCGATGAGCAACTCCCGCGCACGCTGGGGCTGGCTCCGCTTGACGGCGACCTGTTCAGTGAGGCGGCCTGCGCCGACCTGACCAATGCCACTCGCCTGCGCAATGCCGATCTGCTGCGGGCTATTCGGGCGCTCGCGCTCTACCGCGACCCGGAGAGCAAAAACCTGCGTCGCGTGAACTATGCCGCTCTCGATGTGGAGGAACTGGGCAGCGTCTACGAGAGCCTGCTCGACTACCGCCCGGTGATTAAGCCGGTTAACCACAGAGACACCGAGGACACAAAGGGTTTAGATACCAAAGATCCTGCTGCCCTTCGTGCCTTTGTGGTGAGTTTTGATCTGGTGGCCGGGACGGAGCGGAAGACGACCGGCAGCTACTACACGCGCCCCGAACTGGTGCAGGAGTTGATCACATCCGCCCTCGACCCGGTCATTGCCGAGCGCGTCGCGGCATGGGATATGAACCACAAAGACACGAAGGACACAAAGGGTTTAGATACCAAAGATCCTGCTGCTCTTCGTGCCTTTGTGGTGAATAAAGAAGCGGCGTTGTTGTCGATTACGGTCTGCGACCCGGCGTGTGGCTCCGGGCATTTCCTGCTGGCGGCGGCGCGGCGCATCGGGCAGGAGCTGGCAAAGGTGCGCTCCGGCGAGGAGCAACCCACGCCGGGTGAGTTTCGCCGTGCCGTGCGCGATGTGATTGCCCGCTGCATCTATGGGGTGGACCTCAACCCGCTGGCGGTGGACCTGTGCAAGCTGGCGCTCTGGATCGAGGGCTACAACGCCGGGATGCCGCTGAACTTCCTCGATAGCCATATCCGCTGGGGCAACAGCCTGGTGGGGGCAACCGCCGCGCTGGTTGATGCCGGGATTCCCGACGATGCCTACAAGCCGGTGAGCGGTGACGACAAAAAGATTGCCGGCGCGCTACGCAAGCGCAACAAGCAGGAGCGCCAGCTCTACGAGCAGCAGAGCGCGGTCCAGGAGACGCTGCCCTTCGACGCGCCCGCCCCCGACCGGCTGGCCGACCTGGCTGCCATCCTGCACGGACTTGAAACCCAGCCCGACGACAGCGTGGCCGCGATCCGCGCCAAGGCCGCGCGCTACCGCCAGGCCCGCGCCGCCGCCGAAGCCGAGTTTATCCGCTACAACCTCTGGACCGCCGCCTTTTTCCAGCCGCTTACGCCGGAGAACAGCGCGTATATCCCGACCACCCGGGATCTGCTGGAGCACCGGCAGCGACCAAAGGATGTCCGCGATCCGAAGGTAGCCATGGCGACCGTCCTGGCGGACCAGGCCGGCTTCTTCCACTGGGAGCTTGAATTCCCGCAGGTCTTTCACCACAAAGGCACAGAGGACACAAAGGCCGGGCAATCAGGTTCGGATCTTTCAGATCTTCGTGCCCTTCGTGCCTTTGTGGTGAATTCCGGCTTCGATGTGGTGCTGGGCAACCCGCCCTGGGAGCGCATCAAGCTGCAAGAGCAGGAGCATTTTGTGGATGTGCCGGAGATACGCGGGGCGCGCAACAAGGCCGAACGCGAAAAGCTGATCCGGGCGTGGCGCAGCAGCGACGACCCGGCGCAGCGCGCCCGCATTGCCGAGTTTGAGCAGGCCAGGCAGCGCGCCGAGGCCGAGAGCCGCTTTGTACGCGCCGGCGGACGCTTCCCGCTGACCGCCGTGGGCGATGTGAATACCTATGCCCTCTTTGCCGAGCTTGACCGGGGGCTGGTGAATGCTACCGGGCGGGCGGGGATTATTGTACCGACCGGGATTGCAACGGATAACACCACGAAAGACTTTTTTGGTGATCTGGTAGATAAACGTGCTCTGGCACAATTGCTCGGCTTTGAGAATGAGGCCAAGTACATTTTTCCAGAGGTACATAATGCCTTCAAGTTCTGTGCCTTAACAATGACCGGGGACGCAGTCAAGGTGCAGGCGACGGACTTTGCCTTCCTAATACGCTATTTTGAGCAAATAGCCGAGGAGCAGCGGCATTTTGTCCTGAGCCGCGAGGATATCATGCTGATCAACCCCAACACACTAACCTGCCCGATTTTCCGCACGCAGGCCGATGCCGAACTGACCAAGAAGATCTACCGCGGCGTGCCGGTGCTGGTCAACGAACGCACTAAACAAACCCCCTGGGGTGTGCGCTTTATGCGAATGCTTGATATGGCAAACGACAGCCACCTGTTCCACAATTTACCAGGTGCGGGGCTGCTTCCACTGTATGAGGCCAAGTTCATCTGGCATTTCGACCACCGCTTCTCAAGCTACGAAAACGCTACACAAGCCGACATCAATGCTGGCAGATTGCCACAGCCAGCAGAAGAACAGAAGCAAAACCCAGACTTCACTATCTTGCCACGTTACTGGGTAAAACATAGCGAAGTAGAGGCACGACTAGCAGAACGATGGAAACGGGAATGGCTGATTGGTTTCCGTGATGTGACAAGCAGTGTCGTTGAACGCACCGCCATTTTCAGCCTGCTGCCGCGTGTAGGTGCAAACCACAAGACACCGTTGATTTTACCAAAAGGCACACCCGGTATACGGTACATTGCCTGCTTTCTGGCAGTGGTCAACAGCCTGACTTTTGATTATGTAGCGCGGCAAAAGTTAGGCGGCACATCTATGAGCTATTTCATCCTGAACCAACTCCCCGTCCTGCCGCCCGACCGCTTCAGCCCGGCAGATATCGCGTATATCGTGCCGCGCGTGCTGGAACTGGTCTACACCGCGTGGGATATGCGCCCGTTCGCCGCCGACGTGTGGCAGGAATGGCAGCCAGGGGCCGACGTGCCGCCGCCGTATGTGTGGCATGAGGAGCGCCGCGCCCAGATCCGCGCCGAACTGGATGCACGCATCGCCCGGCTGTATGGCCTGACCCGCGACGAACTGCGCTACATCCTCGACCCCCACGATGTCTATGGCCCGGACTTCCCCGGCGAGACCTTCCGCGTGCTGAAGGAGAAAGAGACGCGGCAGCATGGCGAGTATCGCACAAAACGGCTGGTGCTGGCGGCGTGGGACGCAGGGGAATAGCGCGTGCTATACTGAGAGCAGGCACCATCCATGTGAGGAGAAGTTTATGACCAGCCGGCTGAGCCGCATCACCATTGACCCGCAGATCGCGCACGGCAAGCCCGTGATCCGTGGCCTGCGCTATCCAGTCGAGCTGATCCTCGAACTGCTCAGCGCCGGGATGACGATTGACGACATTCTGGCTGACTACGAAGACCTGGAGCGCGAGGATATTCTCGCGGTGCTGGCCTATGCTGCACAACTCAGCCAGGTCAAGCGTATTGAACTGCTGTCGACATGAATGTCTTGCTCGATGCTCACCTGCCGCGTCGTCTGGTGACCGTCTTCCGCGTAGCAGGCCACGATGCCATCCACACCCTTGACCTGCCCGACGGCAACGCCACCAGCGATGCAGACATCCTCGCCGTTGCCGACCGCGAGCAGCGCGTGGTGGTGACGAAAGATGCCGATTTCGTGGATAGCTTTCTGCTGCACGGTCGCCCGGCAAAGCTGCTGCTGATCACCACCGGCAATAGCGCCAACGCCACCCTGGAGCATCTGCTGGTGTCGGCGCTGCCGGCGATTGCGGCAGGCTTTGCCCAACACGCCTATCTGGAACTCTCCCGCACCGCCCTGATTATTCATCAGTAAGGCACATACCGCACCCGGCGGCTGGTGCCGGCGGCGTGGGACCGGGGGGAACGGTGAACGCTGGAATGCACCACACAGACACAAAGGACACAAAGGATTGGAAAAATGAGCGAGAAAAGGGTTCTTTGCGTCCTTCGTGCCTGTGTGGTGAGTTCAAACAATCCATTACGCTTATCTCACGCGTGGGCACATTTGTGGACGGGGGAACATCGTATACTCAGACTAACAGACTGTCTGAAACGGGTTGGGCATGGGGCGACGGCCCCGGAGCGGGAGTCCCGGCTTCAGCCGGTGTGTGGCCGGAACCGGCTGAAGCCGGGACTCCTGGGGCGCTGTCCGATGTCGCAGGGCACCCCGCATGCCGTGGGACCGACGCGAATCATCTTTTCAGACAGTCTCTAACAGCGTACATCAACTATGGAGCAGATCACCATGAGCCTATCCATTCCAGCAGACAACCTGATGCAGCAGGGCATTATGGCAGTTAAGGCGGGGGACAAAGACCGGGGACGGCACCTGCTTACCCAGGCTATCGCCCAGGATGCGCAGAACCAGACCGCCTGGCTCTGGCTTGCCGGCACAACCGATGACGACCAGGAAAAGTACACCTGCCTGGAACGAGTGCAGGCGATTAATCCCGATACGAAAGCGGGACAGCAGGCCAGGACGTACCTGCAACGCCATCCGCTTGCGGCTCCACACCCGGCTCCGCCATCCACCACTACTCCCACGACCAGCAGTGCGTCCGCTCCTGCGCCGGCGCCCGCCCCGGCAGCAACCACTCCTGCGCCGGCACCCGCCCCGGCAGTAACCGCTCCTGCGCCGGCACCTATCATCCAGGTACGCGGCAACACCCGGCTCCTGAGCCTGATTGCCGTCCTGCTGCTGCTGCTTGTCGCCGGCAATGTCTACACCGTTGTCACCACGTACCAGCAGCAGCAGATCGAGGTTGCGCGGGCCGCCTCGTACACTAAGCGCGTGGCAACCATTCGTGAACGCGCCGAGGAGCAACGCGATCTCATCCGGTTGGTAATGGATAGTTACGAAACAGAAGCCTACGATAACCCCCGCATTGACCGGATCGCAGAACAACAACTCATTGCAACCGAACACACCATCCATGCACTCCAGATCATTGGCATTCAGAACAGCCAGATCATCGAACTGCTGGCCGAGGCACCATAGGAGCAGCCGGTGGGGATTCCGGATCGTCTCCAGGCTTCCGCATTTTTCGCAGCCGGCTGCACCCATTCAGGAGAACATCATACCATGCAACCCAGCCTGTACAGTTACCAAAACCATAGCGAAATCTGACATTTCCCATCAGGATGGAAGGAATGACGATTGCTGATAGCTTTGATGTTTCTCTGGCTGTGCCAGATAGTGACCTACGCCCGATTGACCCGTGGTGGGTATCTGGGCGGGCGGTTGCACTGCGGGCAACGCGGAACCAAGGAGATAGTCTGCATGACGACGACCCAGAACTGCTTTGATGGCGTGCCGATCAGGGCACGTGCGCAATTCCGCATCGGTGCGGCGGGCCAGGATGTTGCCTGCCCCCACCACATCCGCATGGGCCGTATAGCTGCACACCCCACAGCAAAACGTTTGCTGGTTGGGGCGATTGGCGCGGGAAACATGGGAACAGACCGGGCACGCTTGACTGGTGTACGCCGGGTTGACGGCGGTCAGGTGGATGCCCCGTTTCTTGGCACCCCAGACCAATTGCTTCGGCAGGTGCCCCAGGTTGCCGGCGTACAGGTAGGCGTTCATGCGCCGCGTCTTGAAGCGCATCGTGCGCACCGACAGGTCTTCATACGCCACCTGAAATCCGGTGTAGTCCCGATAGAACTGGTTGACCGCGCGGTTGATCTCGTGCCGGACGTGGCGGGCCAGTCGTTTGTTCGTGAGCGAGGGCAGCTTCGTGACGCCCTTCTTCTTCAGGCAGGCCCGCAGCTTCGCTTTGCGGCGGCGCTTCTCCCGGTCACGCTGGTGGCGCTGTGCCGGCTTGCCGCGAAACGTGCCGTACTGGTCGCCCAGACTGGTGGTCAGGAAGCTGGCAATGCCGACATCCACCCCCACGGCAGGCGCGGTCGCATCGCTGGTTGGGACGGGGTGCTCGTGAAAGGACAGTTGCAGCCACCAGCCATTCTCGCGCCGGATGAGGTACACATCCCCGTCAATGTCGCGTGCCTGAAGCTGGTCGAGATGATAGGCTGCCAGGGTGACGGGCAGGTCGATGCGTTTTCCTGCGGTGAGGGTACTCACGCGCAGCCAGAGCGGGAAGGCATCTGCGGCGTCGGCGTGGCGCAGGGTCGCCACATCGTTCTCGGCCAGCAGGACGGTGCTGGTCAGGTGCGGCAGCGCGGGTTCTGTCCAGGTCGGGGGCATCCGGTACGTGCGTCTGGTGCCATCGAGATACGTCACCGTCTGGGTGCCTGCCGCCATCTGAAAGCGCACGCGGCACCCCGGCGGCAAGGGTTCGTCGGGGGCGTGCTCGTCGGGATGGGCGTCGTACTCGGCCAGCGCCTCCTGGTACTCCCGCCAGGCGCGGTCGCGATTGGAAAGCCGGCTTTGGGCGACCCCGGCAGCACGGCGCACGGCGCAGCGGTGCCATTTATCGCTCAGGGTGCTCTCAATCAGCAAGGGGGTATGCCGATCCGTCGTGCCCTGCCGGCAGAAGTGGGTGGCGTACCACTGGCACACACGCATGTATTCGTCGGCCAGCGCATCAAGCTGCTGCACCTTCTCCGCATTCGCCTCGGCAAGCGACACGAGCGGAATGTGGGTGACGGCAAAGGTGAGGCTCTGCCGCTTCTGACGACGATAGGCTCTCTGTTCATCTTTGGAAAGCTGGTGCCGGCGCTGGCGGGCCGTGCGCATCGGTTACGCCTCCGTGGGTGCTTGCAGGTCGGCAATCAGGCGTTCGGTCTTCCGTTTCGCCCGTCGCTGCCCATAGAGGCGGGCGGCAAACGAAGAGATAATACTGGTCATATCAGCGAGCAAATCAGCCCGTTCGTCCTCAGACGGATTGATAACCTCAATCTGGCGGCCTTGCTGGCGCAACAACGTCTCCAGATAGACAAACCCAAAGCGGGTGAGACGATCTTTGTGCTCGACCACAATGCAGGTGATGGTTGGGTCTTCCAGCAGCGCCAGCAATTTGGGGCGGCGGTCGTTGACCCCGGAGGCGATTTCCCGCACCGTTTTGGCGATGGGATACCCTTTCGCCGCGCAGTAGTCGCTCAGACGTTGGGTCTGGCGTTCCAGGTTCTCGCGGTGCTCTGCCGAACTGACACGGGCGTAGATGGCAACACGCTGCACGACGGGCGGCGGCGCGTGCGGTTCCGTGATGATGATGGTGCCGGTTGCGGTCTGGTAGCCCGTGAGGTGCCCGGCTTTGAACCAGCGCCAGGCGGTTTCATAGCGGACGCCCGCTTGTTTGGCATACTGACTGAGTTTCATAGTACAAGTGTGCCATACAAACATATGTTTGTCAATGGTTCGCTATGGTTTGGGGGACTAGTTTCTCACACCAACCGCACGGCCATCACCCCTTGTGATACCGGGAATTGAAAGCTACCTGCCGCACTTCAGTCGCGCATTGGCCGATGAGATTGCCCAGATCCGCAAAGGTGGCGGGCAGAAAACCTATGTAAGTGATGGACGCCGGCTCGGCACCCGTGATGGGCGCTTCATCTACTCATTCACCGCCGATACCGAACTGCGCTTCCCCGATGACACCCCGGTTGACCTGGAGTATCACGGGAGGAAACACGAGGGGCAGATTCTCTCGATTGATGGGTTTGATCTCATCCTGGCGCTGATTGATGACATTGGCAGTGATATCCCCAATGCCATCCTGTATACCGAGCCCTGGTTTCTGTTACAACAACTCCAGGAGCGGTTGTATGAGCTACGAACGAGCGAGGAAGCCAACAAAACACTGGCGGCACGCCTGCTCGCTCCACATACCCAGGCCCAGACCGGGCAGCCGCAGCAGACGGCCCAACTCCTCCAACCGCTCCGCCGGCAGCTTGATGCAGCATTCCAATGTAACCTCCAGCAACTCCGCGCCGTGAGCCAGGTGCTTGCCAACGATGTCACGTTTATCTGGGGACCGCCGGGTACCGGCAAGACCAGCACGCTCGGCATGACCGTGGCGGCACTGGTGGCGGCCGGCGAGTCGGTGCTGGTGGTTGCGCATAGCAATGCGGCTGTCGATGTTGCCATGCAGGGGATCGCGCGGAATATGCAGGCCACACCGCCCTACCGGGAGGGAAAGATCCTGCGGTTTGGCGTAGTCGCCCGCACCGAACTGGCGGCCTATCCTTCCCTGCATGTGCGCGGCATTGTCCGTGAGCAACACCCGCAGCTTATTGACCGGATCGAAGCAGCCGAAGAGCGCCGCCGTAAGCTCATTGCGCAGTCACGGCGCGCCGGCCTGAGCCCGTCCGAGCAACAGCACATAAAGGATCAGATTGCGTTCATCAAAGAGGAGTTACGTCCGCTCAAGGAACAACTCAAGCAGCACGAGTCCAACCTCGTCCATGCGGCAACCGTGGTTGGCTGTACCCTGTCCAAAGCCACGACTGGTCC
The DNA here is from genome assembly GCA_034437035.1 of Chloroflexaceae bacterium. Lineage (GTDB taxonomy): Bacteria > Chloroflexota > Chloroflexia > Chloroflexales > Chloroflexaceae > CAKZQX01. Next base: position 1,238 of record DAOTUI010000043.1, on the reverse strand, counting down.
CGGAGGAGGAACTGACCGAGCATCGCGCGCTCAACGCCACCTGTCCTCAGTGTAAGAGTCTGCTCTGGCTGGCGACCGGGAAGTATGGCGTGTATCTCCGGTGTACCAGTGATGCATGTGCCTACACCCGATCGATCACCCCCGCCATTGCCACCGATATTGCCCGCCTCAACGGGGTTGTGTGCGGTCACTGTCATGGCATGGTGAAGGGCCGCAAGGGGCCAACGGGCGTGTTCCTGGGGTGTGCTAACTACCCTGCGTGTACCTGGCGCATGTCGCTTGATAATCTGGTGTAATCAACAGGAAGTCGGGAACCGGAGGTTCACCATACAGGCACGAAGGACACAAAGGGCAAGAGAATATCGAAAGCCTTCGTGTCCTTCGTGCCTCTGTGGTTCATCTAACCGGTCCTCAGGGCTTACGCAGTGCTATAATGCAGCCAACGAGTCATCTTGACCGAAAGGCAAGCTATGGAAACGATACGGGTTGGTGATGCCAAAGCACGTTTCTCGGAACTCCTATCGCGGGTAGCGGCCGGGGAACGCTTTCTCATCCAGCGGCGTGAGCACCCGGTTGCCGTCCTTATCAGCGCCGGCGACCTGGAACGACTGGATCGTACGGCTCGCCTCGTGCAGCGGCTGGCGCTGGCATTGGGGCAAAACGAGGATTTGCTGGCCCAGATCGAGCGCGGCGAGGTTCACCCCGCGATGGCAGCCTTTGGGCTCTGGCGGGACGAGCCGGATCTTGCCACCCTCGCCGATACGGTTCTCCGCAACCGTGAGGAGCAAGCTCCCCGAACAGGAGTCGACCTGTGAAAATACTGGACACGGATCACTGTATTGCCCTGTTGCGTGGCAGGCTTACGCTTCAGGGGCGCGTCGATCCGGCGGAAGTGCTCGCTGTTACCGCGATCAGTGTCGGTGAACTGACGCATGGCGCGGCGAAATCAGCGCGCCCGGCGGAAAATCTTGCGCGTGTCGATGTATTGTTGGCGAGTGTAACAACTCACCGTTCGCTTATTTTTTTGGGCACTAAATGGAAATTCTACCCCACTTGAGGCTGAAAAACTGACAAAATTTGGGGCGTTTTCCCCACTTTGGCATACACGGTTTCGTGATGTGTAAAACATTTCTGCAATTTTCGTCACCATGTGGGGCGAGATGCTTCCCAAGTGTCCGTTTTTGACCCGCTCGTGGGGAATTTTTATGAACTCGTTCCGAAAATAAGCGAACGGTGAG
>DAOTUI010000042.1:0-79196 GCA_034437035.1 Chloroflexaceae bacterium | reverse complement strand
CTGCTTCAGCCTGGGTGCGGCGCATCTGGCCGGCGCGGTCGTAGAGCCGCAGAAAGGCACCATCCGGCACCAGGTAGCTCGCCAGTTCGTCACTCCAGAGCCGCCCCTGGGCATCGACGGGCACCTCTTCCAGCGTGGTGCCCACCCGTCGCCAACCCCGCAGCCGCTCACCAGGACGGGGGAAGTAGGGCGGCTCGTTCGGGTCGTAGGCGAAGTACTCCTGCACCCCCAGCGTGGCATACTTCGCCGGCTTGACGAACAGGTCGTCCCGCCAGGTCGTATCCGAGCAGATCTCGAACACCACCTGGGGCGGCGGGCGGTCGGGCTCGTACATGCGCCAACTGCGCAGGCCGCGCCACTTGCGTTCCGGCAGCACCACGCCCTTGAACAGGGCCACATCCGGGACCAGTGGGCGCTCGTAGCGCTGCTTGCGTCGGTAGATGTTCAGGTCGCTGACGACGAACCAGCCCTCGGCCCGATAGAGCCACTCCAGCACCTGCAGCAGATAGAAGATCAGCCGTGACTGCGCCACACTCTCGCCCATCAGATCCTCCTCCGTCGGATGCTGGTCGTAGTAATGCACAAAGGTGTCATCCGGCGCAAGCGTGGTCGCGTCCCCCGGAGCGGACGGTTGGTTGTGATTCGCCATTAGTTCCTCCTCACCTGGTTGACCTGGGAGTGGGTTCAGTATACGCATGCGCCTGGCTCCCGGCAACATCGGTTCGCGGATCTGCACGGTACAGGACTGCCGCCGGTAATCAACAATCAGCTCTCGGCGGCCTGTCGCGCATCCGCCAGATCCGTCAGCAGCAACTGCCGCAGCAACTGGGCATCACGGGTTGCCACGCCGGGAGCTTGCCCATCGCCGACTGGTTGTGTACTGTCCGTTTCGTAGTGGGCAAATATCCGCTGGTATACCTCGCTCCGGGTCATCAACTCGGCGTGGGAACCCTGCGCCACCAGTTCGCCGCGCCGCAAAACCAGGATGCGATCGGCCCAGCGGATCTGCGAGATGCGATGGGTGATCAGCAGCGTGGTGCGCCCCTGCAGAATACGCCGCATCGCCCGCTGGATCTGATCCTCGGTGGCGCTGTCAATTGCGCTGGTCGAGTCGTCCAGAATAAGAATGCGCGGATTGGTCAGGAAGGCACGGGCAATCGCAATACGCTGGCGCTGCCCGCCCGACAGGGTGACGCCGCGCTCGCCCACCATGGTGTCGTAGCCCTCGGGAAAAGTCATGATAAAATCGTGTGCCTGGGCTTCGCGGGCCGCCTGTTCGATCTGCTCACGCGTGGCGTTACCGGCAGCGCCAAAGGCGATATTTTCGGCAATCGTGCGTGAGAAGAGAAAGACATCCTGCTCAATGGTGGAGATCTGCGAGCGCAACGATTGCAGGCTCCAGTCACGCACATCAATGCCATCGACCAGCAGCCGGCCGGCGCTGACATCGTAGGTCCGGTTGACCAGCTTCGTCAGGGTGCTCTTGCCCGCGCCGGTCTGCCCCACGATTGCAATTGTCTCGCCGGGGTTTGCCCCGAAGCTGATATCTTTCAGCACCGGCACGTCGCCATAGCCAAACGTAACCTGCTCAAAGTGTAGTTCGCCCTGGATGGCTTGCGCAACCCCGCCGGCATTCTCATCCAGCTCGGTTTCGGCGCGGATCAGCGTGAGGATGCGCTCGGCTCCGGCGAAGCCCAGTTGCACCAGCGCAAAGGAGAAGAGCGAGATAAACGTGGGAAAGCGCAACTGGCCCATCAACCCCATAAAGGCAATTACCTCGCCAATGCTCAGGTTGTTGGCCCGGAAGAGCAGCAACGCATGCCCAAAGGCCAGACCGAAGGCAATCCCATACAGCAGCAGCGGCAGATAACGCGCCCGGACGCGCCCTTCCTGCACAAACAGATCCCGGTAGCGCCGGGCATTTGTCTGAAAGCGGCGGCGCTCTTTAAGTTCCTGCCCATAGGCTTTGACCACCTCGATCCCGGAGATCGCTTCCGCCAGTCCGGTATTCATAGTGCCAAACTGCCCCCGCAGCGCGCCGCTAACGGGATTGAGTTCGCGGTTATAACGGCGCAACGCAAACACAAATGCCACCACAAACAGCAGTGGTACCAGCAGCAGATCAACCCGCAGCAGCAGAATGGCAATCAGCGGAATAATCAAACTCAGGAGCGACTCTGCGATCAGGGCCACACCGGGATTGAGCATCAGGTTTAGTTGCTGGACATCGTTCGTTGCCCGCGCCATCACATCGCCGACTTCCTGACGATTGTGGAAGGTCTGGCTCTTGCCGAGCAGACTGATGTAGACCTCTTCCCGCGCATCGCGTTCCGTGCGCTGGGCCAGCAACTCGATGGCAAAGGCGCTGCCCAGGCTCATCAAGCCCTGCGTCATCCGAATTGCCGGCACCGCCAGGGCCAGGAAGAGCAGCCGGCCGTAGTCAGGCGCAGTTGTCACCATGTCGAATGCCTGCCCAATCACCAGAAAGGTCAGGCTAAACAACACGGTTGAGCCAAACGTTCCCAGCAGGGCCATTGTCGGCAGCAGCGGATAACGCCGGATATGCGACAGCAGCCAGCGCAGCGCTGAGCGCCGGTCATAGCGATACTCATCGGCAACGGTAAACTCGCGTGGAGCCACGGGTTCTTCTCCAATCACCTGGTATTCTCAGATAGCAACGGTTTACTCTGAAGAATTGTCACAGCCGCAATGCCGGTGGGAGTGCCTGATTCTCCTCTACCAGATTTCATCATACCAGACATTATGCCGCACGGGTGTGACAGCTTCCCCGCCGGTTCCACATTTCTGCGCAGGCAGGGCTACCTATCTACCTATATTTTGCGTCATACCAGGTTGCCGGCAACCCGGCACTTAGCCGGAACGGGCACAACGGGCACAGGGCGGCACATTTCCGTATTTCCGTTCATCACCTCTGCGTTCTCTGGATCCTCTGTGGCTATAACAACAAATCTGTAAAAGATCAGGCGAGGTACGCGGTGGGCTTGCAAACCAGTTATGTACTCCCCTGAAAACGGTCTTCGCCTGCGGCAGCATGGTACTTGATCTATCTTTTTCACAAAAAATTCACGAAGTGAATTTTTTGTGAAAAAGATGGTTTCTTCCGCCCTGCCGGAGGCGAGATCAACTTCCGGGGGAGGGATCGCGTAATTCATATAAGATCAGGCGAGCAAGCCCGAACGACTACCGCATGGTCGTAGTTGCCACATGTGTTACAATGAAATATGTGATAAATCTATGAGAGGAGCGGTTCTACCCGCGTATACTGTTATTTGTCAAATTGGAGGCTGATGAAATGAGCGAGGCACGCTATCAAAGTTCGCAATTATATGTGCATACCGACTTTGCCGACGAGAATATTATCGGTTGCAGTACCCTGAGCCAGAGCCAGGGGATTGCCATTGGCCGCAATGTGCAGGCAACCGTTGTATCCCATCTGGGTTCCACTACGTTTCTTCAACAAACCGCCCGTCCCAACCTACTTACCCCGACCGCCGAAACCACTTCCGCCAGTGTCACCGCGCTCCTTCCACAGTTTCAGCCGGCGTCGGAACAGCCGCAACGCGTGCAGGAACTGGTACACAGCTTGCAGAGGGAGATTAATCGCGGGGATACGTTTGATGCCCACACCGTACGCCGGGTACTCTTTGATCTGGCCCAACTTCTGCCCGCCGCATCGCGCCAGATATTGCTGCACCGGCTAACCACGATGGCGCAGGTTTCGCCGGCAATGAAGATTATGGGTCGCAGAATTCTTAGCTGACATATAACCGGATTATGATGGCCGAACCTGATACGCAGCGCCCGGCCGCTTCCCGGCCGGCTCCAGAGACAATGCCGTCACACCCGGACCCACCGGCTGAACCTGACGCGCAGCCCGCAGACGCATCCGATCCTGACGCGGAGACAGCGCCGTCACGGTTGCAAGGACGGATGCAATTCGTAAAATCATCGGTTGCCACATTCCTGCGCTTCCTCTCCACCGTCGGGTTGTTTCTGCTGATCTGGGTGGTACTCGCCTTTGGTCTGCCTCTCTTTGACCAGGTGCTGTTTCTTAACCTGGCACGGGTTTTTATCATCTTGATAGCGGGACTACTCCCGGCGATTATTTACAGCTACTTTAGCCTGGGTCGCCTGCCAATTCTCTATGCCGAGTACCGGCAAAACCTGCGTCGCCTGGGCTTCCCCGAAAATGCCGCCCTCTATCGGGATAAGTTTAATGCGCTCTATGGCGCCGAAACGCGCCTGACATGGCTGGCGGAAACACGTTCACTGCCGCTGGCCCCACTCTTTCAATCGCCAATTATTGTGGCGACCCTCCTATCTATCGTTGGCTGGTTGCTGGTCTTCTACCCTGCCCAGCCGCTTGCTCAGGCTGTGGATCAATTTCTGTTTCCTAACCCCAATCTATCAGCGTATGCATTTCTGGGCGCGTATGTGTTCGGCATCGGCTCACTGGTGCGGCAGTATGTCACCGATGATCTGCAGCCACGCTACTATGCCGGCCTGACCTATCGCTACCTGTCGGTCCTGATCCTCTCCTGGTTGATCACGCTGCTGATGGTCCAGACGCAGGGTGCGGTGCCGCTCCCCCGGGATAGCTATCTGATTGCCGCCTTCACCATCGGGATCTTCCCCTCCATCGGGCTACGGCTTATTCAGCGTATTGGGACGAAGATACTCAATGTTCCGTTTAAGCATAGCGGGTTTGAAGAAGATTTCCCCCTGAGCAAGCTTGATGGATTAAATGCATTTCAGGAGGATCGGCTCCATCTCGAAGGCATTGAGAATCTGCAGAACCTGGCCTGTGCCCGCATTGTCGATCTGCTGCTGCGCACACGCTTTCCGGTTGAGCAGATTGTTGACTGGATGGATCAGGCGCTGCTCTTCTTGCATGTGCGCGGTAATCAGCTTACGATGGACGATATTCAAGCAACCGGCCTGCGCACGGCTACGGATTTTCTTGATGTCTATGAATCGCCCACTGGTGCAACGGAGACGGAGCGTAACACCCGCCGGACTGCGCTGGCGCATGCACTGGCCCAGCAGATGAAAGCGCAACCGGACCTGACAGTTGAGCAGATCCAGACCCGGCTGGATGTGCTGGCCGCCAGTTTCCGACTTGACCCGAACCTGTTTCATCTGCGCTACTGGCGCACACACGAGTATGAAGCGCTGCCCGAGGATGTGGAGCGCCGCCGCACCAGCGCCGATCTCAAGCTGATGCAGGGCGTACCGGAAGAGGCGATTGCAGCCTATAACGAACTGCTACGCACCTTCCCCAATTATCATGCCGGCCGCCTGTATCGTGGACTGGCCTATTTTGCGCAGGGCAAGTATGAGTCGGCGATTGCCGACTACAGCGAAGCCATCGAGCGCGGCGGCCAGGGCTGGGAGAGCGCGTGGGCCTACCTGGAGCGGGGCCGGGCCCTGGAGAAGCTTCGGCGCTATGATGAAGCGGTGCAGAACTATCATGAGTCGCTTGCGCTGCAAGCCCTTCCCGAGGCTCATTTTGAACTGGCCTATGTGCAGATGACCTATCTGGGCCAGTTTGATAGTGCGATCAAGCATTTTCAGGTTGCTATTGATCAGCAGTTTCGCATTGCTGACGCGCGGGCAAACCTGGGCCTGGCCCACTATGAACGCTGGAAGCAGCAGGGCCGCCCCACCGCAACCCCGGAGCATGCGTTGCAACAGGCACAAACCAACCTCGAACTGGCAATTAGTCTAACCCCTGATCTGATAGTGGCCTATATCAACCTGGCCCACGTCCTGGAAGAACTTACCATGATTGCGGAAGCGATCCAGACGCTGACCGATGCCCTGGTCCGGCTGGAACGGGTGAGTGACAGTGATAATGCCTATCGCGTCCGGTTACTGCGGGGCAATCTCTACCTGCAACAGAGTGATTACCAGGCTGCCGCCCGGGATTACCGCGCGGCCACCCAACTTGAGTTGAAAGACGCGGCGGCGTTCTACAATCTGGGCGTGGCATTGCAGCAACTGAGCCAGTATGATGCGGCGCAGACGGACCCGGCGATCCGGGCCTTCCGCGAGGCGGTTCTCCTCAATCGGCAGCATGCCCCGGCCCGCCGCGCGCTGGCGGATATGCTGGCGCGTGGGACACGCGAACAGATGGAGGAGGCCGAGGATCTGTACAACCAGGCGCTGCAACTGGCGCGGCAGGCCGATGCTCTCTATGACCAGTTGCTTGCCCGACTGGGATCAGGTAAACTCTACCGGCGCATGAACGGCGATCGGGTGACGGATGCCCGGCGCGAGTTGCAACAGGCGATGGCGCTGGCCGAGCAGATCCAGGCCGACAATCCAACAACCGATGTCGATCTGCTGTACACCCAGGCCCGCACTGAACTGGGGTTGCTCAATCTGGATCTGGGCAATCTACTGGAAGCGATCAACCTGCTCGAAATCAGCGTCGAACTGTTCGATGTGCTGGACGCGCAGCGAGCCAGAGCCGAAGCCACATTTTACCTGGGGCAGGCATATCTGGCGCAGTACCGGCAGGCCGGCGTGAACGGTAGCAATGGTCTGGAGCAGGCCTGCACCACCCTGCAGCAGGCCCGGCAATATCTGGATAGTATCTTCGAGGCGCAGAATGGCGACGATCAGCGTCTGCAACGGGCGATTGCCCAGGCGCTGGAAGCGTGTGAGACGACCGGCACTCAGCCATAGGAGCTATGCTGTTTTATGGGAGAAGAACCCGACCCGCTGCCTGGTTCCAGCCCTATTGAGACACATTCCCGGCAATCCCAACTTATTCATACCATGACGCGCCCGTTCACTACCGCGCTGGTTCTATCTGCCGCGCAGGTGCGATGTATGCCGGCGATGCTTGCCACAGTTGCGCTCATCCTATTTGTGCGGCTGATTCAACTCGGCTCCCTCCAGCGCGAGGTCTACAACGATATTGCGCTGATCTACCGCTACCTCTGGCGCATTCAGGATGGCGAGTGGCCGGTCGGGTTTGTGCTCAGCGCCGGACCGCTCTACCACTATCTGATTATGCCGATCGTCGGGCTGACCGGCATCAACCATTTTGGGCTGAAGCTGGCGTCGGTGATTGTTAGCCTGGGGGTGCTGTTCTTTACCTCTGCCTTTGCATGCCGCCTGATCGACCACTCCTTTGCGTTGCTGACGTTGTTTGTCGCCGGGATCTCCTCCTGGCTGCTGATCTTTAGCCGCCTGGGTAACTCACAGATCCTGGTGCCCCTGCTGGTGATGGCGGCGCTCTGGCTGGTGCTGCGCATCGTACAGGCGGGTCGCCGGGTTGATGTCATTGCCTGCGCGGTCGTGTCGGCCCTCGGGTTGTATGTCTATCCGCAGTCGTTTGTGCTGCCGGGGGTGACATTTGTCACGCTTATCGCGCTGCGCCTGACCGGTCAACCCGTTCGCTGGACGGATCTCTACTGGTTTGTGCTGGTGACGCTGCCGGCGGCGCTGCCGTTTGTCGGTATCGTTTCGCTGGACCCGGAGAATTTTACCTCCGGGTATATTGGCCGCAAGATCGATCCCGAAGGGGGAGTGGTTGCGGCGCTGGCCGGCAATACCCTGCGGGCACTGTCGGCATTCCATGTCCAGGGTGATATGGTCTTTCGCAGCAATCCGCAGGAGTTGCCGCACCTGGATCGCCTCAGCGGCGTGCTTTTCCTGCTGGGGTTGGTCTTCTGGCTACTGCCGCAGCGCCGCCGTCTGAGCCCTGTGTTGCTGGTGCCGCTGCTGCTGCTCCAGGTTCCCTCCATCCTGGTGCTTGAACAGCCGGATGAGATACCATCGGCCTCGCGCACACTGGGGGTTGCGCCAATTGCCTACATCCTGGTTGCGAGTGGACTCTGGTGGCTGCTGCACCTGCTGCGGCAGTGGGTCAGCCGGCGCACCACCGGCGTGGTGATCGGGGTGCTGCTGGCGGTGATGCTGCTGTTGAATATGCAGCGCTATTTCCAGGTCTACATCAGCAACCTGTCCTACCAGAATACGCCCCTGGGACGGCTGATCGCTGAGTATGCCGATATGCTGCCGGACGACACAACCGTCTATCTGGTCGGAGAAAAGTGGGAGTCGCACATGCCGGAGGAGCCGTCGGTCAGGTATGTCATGCGCGATCCTGATCAGTTGCAGACGCTCAAGCCGGAGGAACTGACGTGCGATCACCTGCGCACGCTGGAGTCACCGGCCGTCCTGATCTGGAGCTTTCACGAGCACCTGCCCGCGCCGGATCTGGCGTCCTGCCAGGACTGGCTGCCGGTGCAGTTGTACACCAGCGACCGTGGTCTGCCCATCTTCCACGCCGCCCCGCTGCGCCCCGCAGACCGGTCTGATGCGCAACCCCGGTAGACGCACTGCTGCACATCTCTCGCCGTTTGCCGTCTGCCGGCATTCGTCCTTCGTCCGCCGGCGTTCGTCTCGCCCACCGCGCTGGGATGATACCGGGCGCATCCCTCTGTGATTTCTGTAGCAAAAAATCTGTGGCAAAAAATGTACAGCTAATCCGCAAACACCCCCATCTGTTCCTCCAGCAGTTCGATCTGCCGCTCCAGATGCCGGCCGCGACCGGCATGCCATTGATCTGCTCAACCTGAAGCCAGGCCGGTCCCATCTGCGCCGGACGGCTGATATTGTTGATCAGGTCGCTCCGTTCGGCGGTATTTTTCAGATCACCGTTGATGCCATCGAGTAGCATGGTAATGGTTGCGCTAACAATTTCGAGATGGCTGAACTCTTCTGTGGCAATATCCATCATGTAGATCGTACTTGTCGGGGTCGGGCTGACGGGCAGCAAACGACTGGACAAAGTATTGCATCGCTGCCTTGAGTTCTCCATTCGCACCCCCAGACTGCTTCAGCAGCATGCCGGCAAAGCGGGGATCGGGACCAGAAACACGCGCATTGAACAACAGTTCCTTCACATGATAAAACATACCATTCTCCTTTCCTGAAATCTCAGGAAGCTGTTCCGCGCTCCCGATGCTTGCCGCGGAAGAACCGATTGTAGCGCCCCCAATAGGCGCTCTTCTGCCGGCAATTTCTATCAGGGTGGGGTTGAAACGGGGAGCCATGGGTCATTTTGACAAAAGCTGTCCGTCTGTGACTCCTGGCACGCATGTTGCGGTACAATAGCATTTATTCAATGCAGTGTGCGTGGCCCGGTTCCATTTACGCACCGGTCACGCTGAATATTGAGATAAGTTTGTACCAGCGTTCTGTCACCTATCACCTGTGACCTGATTTGAAAGGTACTTCATGACACGCGTTCTGATACTGCATGCCTCCATCGGCCTGGGGCATCTGCGTGCGGCTACAGCGCTGGAAAGCGCGTTTCAGCAGCGCCAGGTTGAGCAGGTCTGGGTCGAGGATTTTTTCGAGGCCGGGCTGCCGCTCTTTGGGAAGCTCTATGCCGGTTCATATACGGAGGTCTCCGAGAAATTGCCCGAGCTCTGGTCCTACTACTACGAGCGGGTCGATCAGGGCGAATCGCAGATCGGCAAGCGCTTCAGCGAACTGGTCGTGCGCCTGGGGATCTACGGGTTGGATAAGTTTCTTCGCCGCTACAACCCTGATGTGATTGTCTGCACCCATTTTCTGCCGCTGGATATTCTGCTGTCGCTCAAGCGCCAGGGCAAGCTCAATCTGCCGATTTACTGTGTTGTCACCGACTATACCGGGCATATTCTGTGGGCCTACTCCCGCGTTGACGGCTACTTTGTCGGCTCGGACGAGACGGCCCGGCTGCTGGCACAGCGCGGTGTGCCCGAGTCGCTGATCACCGTGACCGGCATTCCGGTCGATCCGGAGATTGCGCAGTCCAAAAAGCCGGCGCAGATCCGGCAGGCGCATCAGATCGCGGATGGCCCGGTGATCGCGTTGATTGGCAGCGGGCTCAATCCCAAAACAGTGCGCCAGATGGTCACGGGCCTGCTGGAGCGGGAGATTAGCGGCACGCTGTTTGTCGTTGCCGGGCGCAACAAGAACCTGCAGGAGCAACTGGCCGATCTCCAATCCAGTGCAACGCTGGAGTTGCGCATGGTCGGGTTTATCGACTACCTCGACGATCTGACTGCGATCAGCGCGCTGGTTGTCACCAAGGCGGGTGGGCTGATCATCAGCGAGTTGATGGCCCGGCAGACGCCGCTGCTGATTGTGGACCCGGTTCCCGGCCAGGAAGAGTGGAACGCCGACTATGTGGTGGCGACCGGAGCCGGGGTGCAGGTGCGCCTGACCGAGATGGTGCCGGTGGTGGTAGAGAATTTACTGAATACGCCCGCCTACCTGGAGGCGCTGCGGGCCGGGGCCGGGCGGGCCGGGCAGCCGCAGGCCGCGCTTGATGTGGCCGATGCAATCCTGGCGCGGGTTGGGACAAAGCCGGCATAATAAATCACGGGACTTACGCGGTGGGCGTTCAATTCGGACGTTTGATCAGATGGAAGCCAGAATCGCCTGCGGCAGCATGGTACTGTTTTGTCTTTTTCACGAAATGTCGGCTCGAAGAGCCGACATTTCGTGAAAAAGATCTGGTTTCTTCTGCCCTGCCGGAGGTGAAAAACACCGTACCGTGGAAAACCGCGTAACTCGTGTAAATCACAGGACTTACGTGGTGCTGCCGGTTCCATCCTGGTACCAGACCTGCATGCCAGAATCGCCTGCGGCAGCATGGTATGTTTATAGTCTTTTTCACAAAACATTTGCACCTTGTGCAAATGTTTTGTGAAAAAGACTGGGATCTTCCGCCCTGCCGGAGGCGATATCTCTTTCCCGAAGAGGGACCGCGTAACTTGTGTAAATCATGGAATATGAAGTGCGGCAGCCATGCTGCCGCACAAAACGCAGAGGTATGGCGTGTGACAGCATGGCTGCCGCAAAACGTCAGGTGTGTGCTTCGCGCACAGTTCGGTGTGGTACCCGCGAGCGCGCCCCCAGATAGCCACCTACCAGGGCAGCCGCGGCCGTCAGCCCCAGCGAGAGCAGGGTACCCCAGGCTCCACGACTCACAATCTCCGATGCGCGGGCGATTTGCTCTGACGTTAGATCCTGCGGCACAACCTCGGAAGGTGTGGTTTCTCCGGCCTGGCCGGGCAGTTGCAGCGCTTCATCGCTTGCCGGTGTACCGATAAACTGACTGGCAACGGGGGCAGCAATCGCTGCGGCGGTGCGGGCAAAGGTGCCGATACCGCTGGTCAGCAAATAGACCAGCAATGGAATCGCCACAAACCAGACCATGGCCCCGTTCAGGAGACCGTTGCTGTGTCCGCGTACGGCAGCGGTGCGTGCCGCCAGCAGCCCACCAACGAAGAAGGCCACCAGCGCCGTAAGTGCCGCCCAGATACCGGTACCAAACCCAAGATTCCGAACAGTGCCGTCAGTAGTAGTCGCCCCGATAGCTAACCCCAGCACACTCAGAGTAATCAGGGTTGCCAGGGCCGCCAGCAACCCGGCGATAACCGGCCCCCAGCGAATCAGATCCTTTGGGGTTGTAACGATCACATCCTGGTCATTGCGGTACGGTAGATCGGTTCGGTAAGGCTGATCGGTGTGCTGCTCCCCAGGCGTCCCGTAAACGCCTGTTTTAGTGGTCCTTGATTCGTGTTCAAATTCACGCTGAGTCATAGTCTTCCCCTTCCTTTCCAACGAATGCGGCAAACCAGATATGTCAACCGCTGACACCTGGTCTGATATTTCCGCGATACGCCGTAAAAGCAAAGAGTGTGCCACTGTTACCGGGAGCGTATCCCTGAAAAGTAAAAGGTTTGGTTATGTTACTGTTTGAAGCGCACCATGTATACTGCCAGGTCGCCCGGTGTTGTCTGGATTGTTTCTACCATAATTTGTTCAGCCTGGGAGGGATTGTACCCGGCTGAACCTGCTCCAATAATCGGAAAGGCGACCGAACCTATGTCGAGTGATAATGCTACCTGGAGCGCATTTGTGACACAGACGCGAATTGTTGCGGCCGAAGTATTTCCCAACACATTGATGCTCACCACATGGATGATATATTTGTAGGGAAGTTCCCCGGCTGAGGTGTAGACGGCGCTGCCCAGGACCAGCCTACCCTGTTGTGCCAGTTCACGAAAAGGTTGCAACCCACCCCGTTTTTTAATTGCGCCAGACACACCATGGGGCATGAGTAACCACCAGGGCAGGATATTCTGGTTCCAGGGATTGACAATTGCTTCGACGGGTTGTTCCAACAAATCCCCTGCGACGAGCGTGTGTTGCATCTGATCCTCCAGCCACGCATCTGATTCGCACATCTTAACGCGGTCATTGACCCAGTAGGGAATATTGCTTCTGGTAGCATCCTAAAGACCAGCCTATGCTACCGCACTACCCCATCCTGCCGGTACTGCCCATCCTGCCGGACAAGCAGGCGCTGCTGGGGCAGGTATGCGCCGGCATCCAGTTCGCGTACAAAGGCCATCAGCTTCTCGCTGAGCCGGAAGCGTAGATACCAGGCGGTAAGCGGATCGCGTGCGCTGCACAAGGCGCGGATCTCCAGCGTCTCCGCCTGAATCTCGGTGACATACACCTCGGACCATACGCCGTCCCAGTCTTCATCTTCCTTAACCAGTTCCTGGAACTTGCGGCGGATCTGCTCTACATCGGTCTGGTAATCCAGATAGAGATGGATCGGTTTAATCAGTTGTGTACTGGTCTTCGTCAGGTTTTGCACCGGGTGGCTCATAAAATATTGGAGCGGCACCACCACCCGCCGTTCGTCCCAGGTTCGAATGGTGAGGTAGGTAAAGGTGATCCGCTCAACCATGCCCCACTCCCCCTCAAAGACCACATAGTCGCCGACGCGCACGGGTTGGGTCAGGCCGATCTGCATGCCGGCAACCAGATCCCCCAGCACGCGTTGCGCCGCCACGCCAAAGATTACGCTGAGCAATCCCGCGGAGGCCAGGAAGGATAACCCCAGTCGCTCAAAAACTCCAACATAGTTTAACACCACCGTCATACCAATTAATAATGCGCCAAAGAGCAGGACGCGCCGCAACACAAAGAGGTAGGTTGACCACTCGCGGGCGCGGTCCTGGTTGATATCCGTCTCCCGCTGCACATAGCTCTCGGCTACATAGTCGGCGATAAACTTGATAAGCCGCATGCTGAGCCATGTTCCTGCAATAATCACCAGTAGCAAGGTTGTAAAATCAAACCAGCGGATAACTGGTCCGGTCAACTGCAGCAGCGTTCGGATTGACCCGTACAGCCAGAGCAGCCCGATCAGCACCGCCAGCGGAGTTGCCAGCGTATCCGTCACCCCGCGCAGCCAGAGATTCGGCGAGTGGCGGAAGGCCCGGTTCAAGACCTGATGGAGGAACCGGCCGATACCGCTACTCAGTGTGATCAAGACCAGGATCATAAGCCACTCCCAGTACTCAATATTGCCCGCCACTCTTCCCCGTAACCAGTGGGGTATCTGCTCGGCGAGAAAGCCGGGGCCATACTGTTCATACAATGGGGTAATATTCTCAACCGTATTGGCCGAGAAGACCCAGACCGGCCGATTATCGCCGACTTTGATGCGCTGCACCCGCACCGGCACAGTGCGACCATCCAGGCCAATCGATCCCAGGCGAATACTCCGTCGGGGCTGTCCGACAGTTTCCTGCGGCTCGACCGACAGATCGTCGATCTGGCCGTCGGGACGGTCAGGGAGTTCGTCCCAGTCGATCAACGTATGCTGCTGCAAGATATAGTAGAGCCGGCGGGCCAGCTCGGGCGCGCGTTCGGCCTGCTGCTCCAGCGGCAATAGGTTGAGGTTGAGCGTGTACCCCGCCGCCGCGAAATGTTCCTGCCGCGCGGCTCTGATGAAATACTCCAGCGCAGCCTGCGGCGTCCGTAGCTCGTCGGCAACGCCTTGCTCCGGCAGTCCCGCGTTCAACTCCTCTCGCTCAAAGTAGACTCCCTGGACGGTGGTATCTGCGCCTTCCCAGGTTGCGGGAGGGCGGTTTTCCTGGGCCTGGGCGGGCAGGCTAATCCCCGTTAGTAGAACGAATACTATTCCGATACTGCATAGCAGTCGTATATACATTGCACGTTTCCTCAACCGTAAAACTCCAGAGTTACCAGAGAGTATGACCAGCAACATCTATGCCAGGTAAGGAGTTGAGAACCAGGAACCAGGCGAGAGAACCGAGAACCGGGAACCAGGAACCACTCGGCTGGTTTCTGCGCTCTACGCTCTGCGCTCTCAGTTCTCAGGTTCTCAGTTCTCAGTTCTTTATTATGGCACAGATATTGCGATAGTTATCACAAAGCCCGGAGGTGTCTCATTACATTGTCCATCCTGCGGCCCGGTCACTGCTGATCCGGGTCGGGTCTGACGCTGTCGTCACACAAGCTATGGCAGCATATGCCGTTTGTGAGTTAATGACACGCGTTACGTGTTTCCTAACCCAGAAGAACATTGTGCCGCTGGCAGAGCGAAAGCAACGCATTCTTTTTCACAAAAAAATCACTTTGTGAATTTTTTTTTGTGAAAAAGAATAAAAAGTACCATGCTGCCGCAGGCGAATCGTGCCTTTACCAGCATGAAACGTCCCGTTTGCACACCCACCGCGTAAAGCGTGTCAATGAGAAGACAGGGAAAGGATATCCGACTGTGACAACTCCGCACATTGCCATCGCCTGCCAGGGCGGCGGTAGCCATACCGCGTTTACGGCCGGCGTGCTCAAGCAGATGTTGAAGGAACAAGTACATCAGGAGTACCGGATCGTTGGGCTGAGTGGCACATCCGGCGGCG
Source organism: Chloroflexaceae bacterium (assembly GCA_034437035.1). Lineage (GTDB taxonomy): Bacteria > Chloroflexota > Chloroflexia > Chloroflexales > Chloroflexaceae > CAKZQX01. The sequence continues at coordinate 64,416 of DAOTUI010000042.1, read as the reverse complement.
CGATCTGCGCGCTGCTCGGTTGGTATGGACTCCTCAAAGATCCGGACAGCGACCAGGCTCCCCGCCGTCTGGTGGAGTTCTGGCAGGATAATGCGACCAATAAGCTCTGGGAGAAAGCCTTCAATCGAGGCGTCGTGGGACTGATGCGCCTGCAGGGGCGCGGCTATCTACCCAGTGTAGCGATCAGCCCCTCCAACCAGGTGATGTCCTGGATGCAGGATATGCTGCAAGAACTCTCGCCCCGGGATGAGTTTACCGATTTTCAGGAACTGCTCGAAAAGTATGTAGCGTTCGATGAACTTGGCGACCTGATCGGGCCGTCCAGTCCCCGGCTGTTGCTGGGTGCGGCGAATGTGCTGAATGGGGATTTCAAGGCGTTTGACTCACACCAGGACGAGATTACGGTTGAGGCGGTGCAGGCTTCGGCGGCGATTCCCAGTGTGTTTAAAGCGGTGTATACCAACGGCGGTGCCTACTGGGACGGGCTCTTCTCGCAGAACCCGCCCCTGGCAAACTTTGTCGAGGAGTTTTCGCCCGATAATCGACCCGACGAGATCTGGATTATTCAGATCAACCCGCAGACACGCGCCGAGGTGCCCGACTCGTCCGAAGACATTGCTGACCGGCATAATGAGATGATGGGGAATCTCTCGCTCAACCATGAGATCCGGTTCATCCAGGCGCGCAACCAGTGGGTCAAAACTCACACCGACGGCGCGCAGTCAAACGGCAATGGAATGCAGCCCGTCGTCCTGCGGCGGCTGTTTATGAGCGAGGAGCTGCGGCGCAGCCTGGACGAGAGTTCCAAGATGGATCGAGGGGACGACTTTATCGACGACCTGATCGCCGACGGCGCGCAGCAGGCGCAGCGCTTCCTGGGCAACCTGGACGCGCATCTGATTGCGTAACGAATGGTGGAGGGACGTGCTTCTGCGCGTCCGCGTAATGGGTGTGGGAATTATTGGGGCACGGATGCGCTTGTGCGCGTCCGTGTCTCTTTTGAAACCGGTACTCCCCGATCCAGCGCAACCCAGTCTACCAGTACCCCCAGTTCGCGGCCATCGGGAGCCGTAAACGTCGGGCTGTGCAGTTCAACCACCCGCCGGGTCGTATTCGCCGGGGGCAGGCGCAGCGTGATGCGCTGCCAGCCGGCATCCAGTGTCACCGGCCGGCAGGAATCCGCCACACAGATCTGCACCCTAACCGGGGTGTTGTCGGGGCGCGGCGCTGCCAGCCGCACCTGCAGCAGCACCGGCTGATCGATTGATGCTGTCGCCGCCGGTAGCGCCAGGCGAAACCGGGCATGCCCGGTCGTCCAGCGCACCCGCGCATCTTGCAGAAACTCCGCCGGGTAGACCCCACCGACATAGCCAAAATCCAGTCCCTCGCCCACCTCAATCCGGGCCGTCGGCACCGGATCGAGATAGGTCCAGCTCCAATCGACAACATCCTGTTCATCGACATATCGCCCGATAAAAGCCTCCCGTGCGGCGGCATCGCGGCCCTGTTCGCGCAGTAGATCGCCCAGGCGCGCGCTGGCGGCGATATGGTCCAGTTCGTTGCGCCAGGCTCGCCGGTAAGCTACTTCCGCGCCGGCCGGATCACCTTGCCGGCGGCGCACATCGCCCAGCGCAATCCAGCCATCCGGGGTGGAGTCGGCTGCAAGTGCCCGTTTGTAAGCCGCGGCGGCCGCATCCAGGTCGCCCCGGCTCAGCGCGATATTGCCCACCAGCCGATGCGTGCTGCGCGCTGCTCCCTCCACCGCCCACTGCCAGGGATAGCTGATCACAAAGGTGTAGAGCAGCAGTCCGACCAGCAGCGGTGCCGGCAGTCGGGGGATGAACGCCGGCGGTTGCTTCGTTCCCGCAAACTGCGTCCTCAAATGTGTTATCTGAAGCGCGGCAAACGGCAGCAAAACCGGGAAGACAAAGTGGCGGTAGCGCGCCTCGCCATGGGTCAGCAGGGTAATGGCGATCACATAGGCGATCCAGAGTGCCGGGAGCAGCGCCACCAGTTGCCGTTGTGCCAGCGCCCGACTGATCCCAATCACCCCCGCCACCAGGATGACGACATAGAGCAGATCATCCAGCAGCAGACTAGCCAGAAACACCAGCGGCGGCGGGTCAGAGGAGTAGTCCGCCAGCAGGAAGCGGTCCTGAATAATCTTAACGCGCCAGAGATGCACCCAGTTCGGCCAGAGTTTGCGCAGGAGAATGGCCGGGTCTTCGCGCAGCCGCTCCAGCCCGCGTTCGGTCGCCTCGGCTGCGCGCACGGTCGGATCGGGAATCTGTTCCAGCGTCCTGAAGATCGTCGCCTGATCTTCGCGTGGCTCGTTAAACGCCCAGAGATTGTAGGAGAGCCCGGTCTCGACCAGCACGCACTGTTCATAGGCCAGGCAGTTGCGCAGCGTCCAGGGCGCAATCGGCAGCGCCACCGCAACCCCGAAGATCAGCGCGTTAAGCAGCGTGTTGCGGCGAAACAGCCCGGCGATGCGTTGTCGCACCGTCACCGGCTGTGCCTCCCCGTCAGTTGTTCCGCCCGGCGGCAGCATAATCCAGAGCAGTACCACCGGCATGAATAGCAGCGGCAGCGAGCGCGTCAGAATTGCCATCCCCATCAATATGCCCGCCGGCACCAGCAGCCCCCGCTTCTGCGCTCTGCGCTCTGCGCTCTGCGCTCTGCGCTCTGCGCTCTGTCGCTTCCAGCGTATCAGGGCAACCAGCGTGGCGGTAAAGCAAAACGTGAACAGCGTCTCGCTCATGTAGAGGCCGGCAAAGGTGTTGAAGGTAAACAGCAGCGCTGCGCCGAGGGCCGCTAGCAGGGCAGCAGTATGCACTGTGCGTTGCGCCGTTGGTGTGGGCGGTTGAAACGCCAGGATCAACTCCCGCGTCAACCGATAGATCAGATAGACATTAACAACACTCAGCAGCAGATTGGGCAGCGCGGCCAGGTAGAGGTTGCCCCGCGCCAGCCAGAGTGACCCCGCCAGCCAGAGCGGATAGAGCGGCGCGCGCAGCCAGTGGTAGCTCGTGTAGAACTCCCAGCCCCGCCCGGCCAGCAGATCGTAGGCCACGGTGATATACTCAACCTCGTCATTGGCAGGCTGGTGCAGCGGCTGCGACCAGAGCGCCAGCCGGAGCGCCAGCGCCGGCAGCAGCACCAGCAGCAGCGCGTAGGGCATGCGGAAAATCACCGACAATCGCCGCATACGCCCTCCTCCAGCCGGATCTGATCAACCATCACTCCCAGCGTACGCCCATCGGTGCCGGCCGGATCATAGCGGCGCGGCGTGAAGGTCGGGCTGCGCAGTTCGATCACAACTGTTGAAGTTCCATCTGTGGCAGCAGCGGGCAGTGTAGCGGGCAGCAGCAGCGTGTAGTCCCGCCAGCCCGCTGCCACCCGGAAGTGCCCCAGGGACTGCCCGGCAACCCGGACTTCCAGCCAGGGCGCGGGTACTGTCTCCGGTCGGCCCGAGGCCAGGCGCAGTTCCAATCGATCAGCATCAACTGGAGCGGTCAGGCGCACCTGTGCAACTGCCGTTGTCCAGCGCCGGCCGGCTTCTTCAGGGGCGTGGAAGCCGCGTATCATTCCCAGGTCCAGCCCACCGCCGATATCGAGGGCAGTCGGGGGGGGCGTGGTAAACCAGCGCCAGGCCCAGGTCTGCAAGTCTTGCAGCGAAGCGGTTTCATAGCGCAACTCCCGGCGTGCCGCCGCCGGATCACCCTGTTGCCGCAACTGATCGCCCAGCAGCAGATGGGGCTGTGGATGTGCCGGCAGGATATCAATCGCTTCCCGCAGGATTGTCTCGGCTCGATCCGGATCACCCGCCATTTGGGCTGCGCGGGCCAGCGCTACCCGCGCCGACACCGATTCCGGATCGCGGGCCAGTGCTGCCTGTGCCGCGTCCGTTGCCGCCGCCGCATCGCCCCGCACGAGTGCCCGCTCTGCCTGCGCCAGATGGATATGCTTCCAGCCCAGTTGCCAGGCCATGGCCGGGTAGGGCCGGTGCAGCAGCATCAGAGCGATAATCAGCAGCACCGGGAGCAACTGCAAAATGATCAACCGGCGACGATTAGCGCTGTGCGATACTCGTTCCAGGGGGACGAGGGTCAGTGCTGTGTAGGGCAGCAGCACCGGGTAGAGCGGCAGCCGGTAGCGCAGTTCTACATGAAACAGCATGGCCGTCAGCACAACATAGAATGCCCACGGTAGAAACAACCAGACCGGATTGCGGAGGCGTGCCGCTACCTTCTGCCGGAAGTTCCGCTCATCCGGCTTCCCCACCCTGTTGCGGTAGGAACGCGCTTCTGCGCGTCCGTCGTCCCTCCCGGTATTCCCTGGCAATCGGGTCAAAAAGCCGGCAATTGAGCAGCGGGTGAGGCCCATCGTCCCCCCCAGGATCAGCAGCAGCCAGAGTGCATCCCCCAGCAGCAGCCGTGTCCAGACCTCGGCGGACGGTATCCAGATTGCCTGGCGATTGCGCATATCGTCGGCATACTCCAGCGCAAAGAAGGCTTGCAACTCATTCCAGGCTTTGCCGGCGAAGTGCCCCGGATTATTTGTGATAACGTCAATCCCGCGTTGCGTCGCCAGTTGCTGCCGCGCCAACCGATCCTCACCCATGGCGTAGAGTTGCGCCTTCACCGCCTCGCGCCCGGCGGGATCATTGTCCAGCCAGAGATTCTCCGCGCCGGTGGTATCGATCAGGATCAGCCCGCCATAGGTCGCATAATTGCGGGCCGTCCAGGGCAGCACGACCAGCAGGGTTCCCCCGAGGAAGAATAAAGAACTGAGAACGGAGAACCGGGAGACGAGAAAGGAGGATCGTTTGGGTGTGCTTACGGGTGGCGGTTTTGTGGCGAGTAGCAGCCAGAGCGCGCCCAGGGGCAGCAGCGGCAGCGCGACCGCGCGCGTCAGGCAGAGTGCGCCCAGGATCACACCGGCCATGCCCGCGAGCAGGCGCTGCGGGCGGGCCGCCGTACGCACCAGCAGCCAGAAGAGCGTGGTCAGCCCAAAGAGGAAGAGCGTCTCGGTCAACAGTTCGGTGGCATTGGCCGCCAGAGTGTAGCCGGCTGCGCAGAGCAGCGCCGCCAGACCGGGCAGCAGTTGGCGGGCGCGCCGTCCGAGATCGTACCAGTTGACCAGTTCCGCCGTCAGCAGCCAGACCGGGATTACCGTTGCCGCGCTGATCACCGCCTGGAGCAGCCGCAGGTTCTGCACCAGCGAGTCAACCAGCCAGATGGAGCCCGCCAGAAATAGGCCGTAGAGCGGCGGGCGCATCAGACGTAACTCGACATAACGCTTCTCCTGCAGCAGTGTCAGCGCCTGCCCCAGATACTCCTGCTCATCGCCGCCCAGCGGGTAGAACTCACGCCACTGCCAGACAACCAGGCGCAACACGAGCGCCACGCTGAACAGCACCGCCAGGAGCCCGTACCGCGCAAGTAGCAGTAGCATTGGCGCGCGCCAGGCTGCAAAGCGCCGCAGGATCTGCGGTTCTTTGCGCCCTTTGCAGCTTTGCGCAAGCGTATTTGGGGCAGGTTGTCGTTCGTTGTGTATCATTCCGCGTTCGTTAGCTCGGCCCAATCCAGCCGTACCCCCAGGAAGCGCAGTTGTCCCACCTGCGGCCCCTGCTGCCCCAGCAGATCGGCGGCTCCGGGCACAAAGGTATCCGCCTGCAGCGTTATCACCACGTCAGACCCGACCGGGCCGGCGGGTAGCCGGGCACAGTAGACCTGTACCGCGCGCTGGAGTTCAAAGGTTGCCAGGGGTTGCGCGCCTGGCCGCAGGCGAAACGTCGGTTGCGCCAGATCATCCGGCCAGCCGCGCCCATCCGCCCGCAGGCAGAGTTCCTGTGGTTGCCCGCTGCCCGCCTGGGGAAAGCGCAGCCGCGCCTCCGGGCCGGACCAGCGGAAGGTACCGTCCGCCGCCGGGTCGCCCTCGCCCAGGTAGAAGCCCTTGATGTAGCCCAGATCCAGATCGCCCGCCAGGTCCAGCCGGTTATCCGGCAGCGGCGGCGGGTGGAGCCACTCCCAGGCCCAGGCCACCGGGTTCTGATCGTCGATTGCGGTAGGCGAGAAGGTCTGCCGGGCCGTCTCCCACTCCCCCATCCGCCGGAGCAGTTCGCCGCGCACGATGGTTGTCTGCCAGGGTGCCGGCGGTTTAACCGACTGCTGCTCCAACTGCGCCAGCCCGGCGACCGGTTCGCCTTCCAGTCCGGCCAGCAGTGGTCGGGCCACTGCTTCAACGTAGGGCGGCACCGCGCCGGTCGCCAGCAGCGCGCGTACTTCCGCCGCATCGCCCCGGTGCAGCGCCGCCTGAACTTGTTGCTCGATCCGGTAGGCCGGGCGCGCGTTCCAGGCGATGATGCTACTCGCCAGACTCGACGGGTAGGGACCGAGGTAGGAGGCCCAGTGTGAATCCGCCCCGGCGGGCCGCGGTTCCAGGTAGGCATAGGGCGTCCCGGCAATCAACACCAGTAGCAGCGCCGGCACGAGTGGTAGATATCGCACCCCCGGCACGCCACGCGAGCACCCCCCTGCCGTTTTCCCTTCTCTATCGCCACGTTTGCCATTCGCCAGCAGAAAGTATGCCGCAAAGATAAACGCAAACGGCAGCAGCGGCAGGCGAAAGCGGTTGATCGCAAACAGCAGCGGCGCGGTCAGCAGGTTGTAGAGCCACCAGAGCAAGATTAAAGAACTGAGAGCTGAGAACCGAGAACTGAGAACTGAGAACCGCGAGTTGCGGTTGGTGGTCTGCTGTCTGCGGACTGCCCGGTCCGCCATAGCCCAGCCGAGCACTGCCAGGGGCAGAACCAGCACATACAGCGTATCATCCAGCAGGAAGAGCGCCAGCGTGTATGGACGCGGCAACCAGCCCAGCGTAAAGCCGTCGGTCAGGCGTTCTGCACCGGTATAGTTAATCTGAAAGAGATCGATAAACTCGCCCAGGCTTTTATCTGCGAAAGCCCACGGTCTGGCCTGCAGCAGACAGAGCCCCTCGGCCAGCATGAGTTGCTGGCGCTGCCCCTGCGTAATCTCTCCTACCGGACGATCAAGCGCTGCCAACAACCGGGGATCGTTCTGCCGCAGCAGGCAGGCGTCTTCCAGCAGCACCCGGCGTGCTTCCGGCGTCAACTGCGGATCGAGCAGTGCCAGTACAAAATTGCGCGGTGGCGCATCCCGCCGCTCGCCGTCGTAGGCCGTGCGTGCGCCCAGCATCAAGTTGTAGGCTCCGGTGGTGTCAACCACGATCCGGCCGCCATACAGACGGCCGGCATAAAATGACCAGGGTAGGATAACAACGAGCGCGCATCCCAGGAAGAGCAGCAGCGCAATTGTAGCCAATTGGCGGTTGCGATCAGCCGTTCCCCCGTTCCTGCTTCTGCGCCCCACCAGCCAGACCCAGAGCGCCGCCGGCGGCAGAAAGCCCAGCGTCAGCCCGCGCGTGAGAGTTGCCAGCCCCAGCAGCCCGCCCGCCACGGCCGGCGCTATCAGGGCACGCCCTGATTTCGATTGACCATCCGGCGCGGCCCAGGCTCCCAGCGCCACAAACGCCCCCAGCAGCAACGTCAGGAAGATCGTTTCGCTCAACAGCATCTGCGCATACACCGCAAAGGGCAGATAGAGCGCGGCGCAGAGGCCGGCCCCCGCCGCAACCCGCCGCTGCCGCGGCCATGCGATTCCGCTTGCGTTGCTAATCTGCAGCGCCAGCCAGTAGACCAGCCCGACATTGAGCAGACTCAGCAGCGTCTGCGTGGCATAGATCGCCTGCAGGTTGAGCCCGAAGAGCCGAAGATGCCCTGCCAGGAAGAGTGGGTAGAGCGGCGCACGGGTCCAGAGCCACTGCTGGTGCCAGGTAAAGCCGCGCCCATGGGCCAGCCAGTCCGCCGCCGCCAGATACTCGGCTTCATCGCTGATCAGCCCGGTGCGTGGCAGGTTGTCCCAGAGCGCCACGCGCAGCAGCAGCGCCGGCAGCAACACCAGCAGTAGCGGCCAGTGCCGCGCCGGCAGCGACTGATGGCCGGTACTGGCTTGAAAGGGGCGGGTGGGGGCGGGTGGGTTGTATGTTTCGTGTGGAATAATCGTTTTTTTCACAGTAAGGATAATGGTTACGTCTACTCCGGCGCAACAATCTCGACGGTGCCCAGCCGCAGGCGGTTGTTATCCAGCACCTCCGCACCCTCCGCCGTACCCTCCGCACTGTTGACCGGCAGCCGTGCCGTCGGCGAAGGATCACCCGGCCGCGTGACTCCCAGCAGCAGCGTGTAGCGTCCCGGCGGCAGATCATCCGGTAGCGGGATGGCCCGCTCATCGTGGACCGGGTTGCCCGGCAGCCAGGTGCTTGTCGGTAAATAACCTTCCAGCGGCGGGCCGTCCGTGCCGGCAGCGGGGGGCACCTCACAATCCCGGCAGAGATGCAGGAACATGGCATAGTCTTCTGCCGGCGGCCGGGTCACATCCCAGAAGAGCGTAATCGGCAGCGTGCCCCCGGCGCGGTAGACCCCCGCCCCCGCCGGCGTGGTCGCTTTGAGCGTGTAGCCCAGCAGTTCAATCTCCTCGCCAAAGCGGGCCGAGCGCCGCGTCGCCGGTTGCGGTACCTCCCCCGTCTCGTAGGCTTCCGGTGAGTCCTGGCAGAAGAGATGCGCGCCGTTAAAGCGCCAGATGCCGCAGGGCCACTTCTGCTGCTCAAAGCTGTAGCGGAAGTACAACCCGACCAGGCCATACGCGTCCCCTTCAGCCGGCGGCCGATCTACCGTGCGCGCATGCTCGGGCGCAATCAGCAAGAAGCTGCGCACATGTCCGGCGAAGCGCTCCCGGCGTTGCGTGTCCCAATCCTTCCGGCTAAACTCCACCTGTCCCTGTTTGAACGTGTCGAACGCCACCGGCTCCGGCGGCGAATCTTCCGTGAAGCGTTGCATGTAGTAATCGTACAGCGGCCGCAGATAAAACGGGTGGATAATCACCAGGTCATCCGGATGTACCCGCAGCGCCAGTTCCTGTAGCGCCGCGCGATATTGCTCCTTCACCGGATCACCCGAGAATAACCCCTGCTCCGGTTGCAGCAATACCGCCACATTGACTGCCGGCACCGCCGCAACCAGCATGCCGGCGATCCAGGGCAATAAGCGCCGCCGCACAAACACATGTTGTGTAAGGACGCGCTTCCCCGCGTCCGCCTGCCGCCCGACGCGGAGATCCGTCTGCGCATCCGCCGCCTGCCCGGACAAGGGATAGACCAGCAGCAGCAGCCACGCCGGAAAGATCAGAATCAGGTAGCGCGCCTCATACAGGCGGGTAAAAGCCAGTTGCGCCAGAAACAGCCCCGGCGGGATCAACAAAAAGCAGAGCAACACAATCCGCGGCGTCGGATCAACTGTCTGCCGTCGCCGCAGCAGATCGCGCAGGAGTGCCGCGCCACCCCACAGGGTCAGGACAATCCAGGGCAGCAGCCACCAGCCGGGAACCTCGCCCGGCCAGCGGTTCACGCTGAAGCGCACAAAGGTCAACCGGATCGCCTCGAGCGGGGCCGCCGGAATGTAGGCTCCGGTCGCCGCCTGCTCATTGCCCAATCCCTGCACCATTGCGGCGATCACACCCACGCCCGCTGCCGACAGCAACAGCCATGGACCGGCGCGCACCAACCGCTGCCGCCCCGCCGCTATCTTCTCGCCTGCCTGATCCGCCGATGTATTCTCACGTCGCCGTGTCAGCAGAATGCCGGCCCAGACCGCCGGCAGCAGCAACAGCGCCAGCCGGTGAACAAAGATGCTGGTCAGCGCCAGCGCCGCAAGCAACCCCCAGTCCCGCCGGCTGCCCCTCCGGGCGGCATGTTCATCGGTAGGGACGCGCTGCTGTGCGTCCGCCCTATCCCGGCGCAACGCCCGCAGCAAACTCCAGAGCAGCAACGTCGCCACCAGCAACAGCAGGCTGTAGGTTTTGGCCTCCTGCGCATACCAGAGCGCAAACGGCGCGACCAGCAGTAGCAGCGCCGCCACCAGCGGCCGCGGATCGCCACGGGGCTGTCCGGCATGCTCCGGCGGCGGGCGAAAGAGTTCCCGTCCGGCAACATAGAGCGCCACCACTGCGCCCGCGCCCGCCAGCGCCGAGGGAAAGCGCAGCGCCCACGCGCTATCCCCCGCCGGCGCTACCCACGCCTTGAGCAGCAGATGGTAGAGCGGATAGGCCGCATCCGGGCTGAACAGCTCGCGTAGCAGCACGCCCCAGGGTTGCTGGATCGTCTGCCAGGTGCTGCCCTCATCCAGCCAGAGACTCTGGGCATCCAGTCGGAAAAGCCGGAGCAGCAGCGCTACCACGAACAACGCCGGAACCAGGAACCGGGAGTTAAGCAGTGCCACCCCGAAATGGCGCATCCGCGTGCCTGCTGCCGGGAGCGGATTATGCAGTTTTGCCGGCGATTGTTTCGTGCTGAGTTCCTGCTGCTTCATACTTTTTATAACAACACAATTTTCTCGCGTCCCTGCGTCACATGGCGCGTGGCGTTGCGCGTATCCACCACGGCCGGCACGCCGGCCACAATCTGATCGTAGTCAAAGGTGCTATGATCGGTGATAATGACTGCACAGTCGGCGCTTCGCAGCAGATCTTCCGTCAACGGCACGGTATGATACACCGTCCCGGCGTGCGTTTCAAATGTCTTGATATGCGGATCGCACAGAATAATTTCGCCCCCATCCGCCGTCAACAACTCCAGCACCTTGAAAACCGGCGATTCGCGGTAGTCGTCCACATCTTTTTTGTAGGCCACCCCCAGCAGTAACACAGTTGATCCGTTGAGTGCCTTACGCTGCCGGTTAAGCGCCCGCACCACCAGATCATGCACATGGCGCGGCATCTGGGTGTTGATCTCCCCCGCCAGTTCAATAAAGCGGGTGGTCATATCAAACTCGCGCGCCTTCCAGGTCAGGTAGAAGGGGTCAATCGGGATGCAGTGCCCCCCCAGGCCGGGGCCGGGCGTGAAGGGCATAAAGCCAAACGGTTTGGTCGCCGCCGCCGCAATCACCTCCCACACATTCAGCTCCATCCGATCACACAGCAGCGCCAGTTCATTCACCAGCGCAATATTGACCGCGCGAAAGATATTCTCGAAGAGCTTGGTCAGTTCGGCAACGCGGGGCGAGGAGACCGGCACAACCTGGCTGGTAATCTGGCGGTAGAATGTTGCGGCGAGGTCGGTACAGGTTGCGGTAACGCCGCCAACTACCTTGGGCGTATTCTCAACCGTCCAGCCCTTGCTGCTGGTCTGCCCCGGATCGATCCGTTCGGGCGAGAAGGCCAGGAATATATCTTCACCCACCCGCAACCCGGTCGCCTCCAGGCGTGACTGCACCAACTCCTCGGTGGTGCCGGGGTAGGTGGTGCTCTCCAGGATCACCAGTTGGCCCGCACGCAGCATCCGCGCCACATCCTCGCCGGCCTGCTCCACATGGCGCATATCCGGGTCGCGCGTGTCGTTAAGCGGCGTGGGTACGCAGATGATCACCAGATCACACGCCCGTAGGCGGCGCATGTCGGTTGTCGCTTCCAGCATGCCGGTCTGCCGTAGTTCCTGCAGCAATCCGGAAGAGATATCGCCAATGTAACTCTCGCCATTGTTCAATGCATTAACCCGCTCGCGGCTGAGATCGAAGCCCAGCACCGGGAAGCCCACCCCGGCGGCCCGCACCGCCAGCGGCAACCCGACATAACCCATCCCGATTATCCCGACCTGGGCCGTGTGCGTCTCGATCTTCTGTTGGAGTTCCTGTTGTACCATCACACGCCTGCTCCCAAGCATAAAAACTGTTGCGAATTACGAATTACGGACTGCGAATTACGGACTGCGAATTACGGACTGCGAATTGCGAATTACGAATTACGGACTACGGATTACGGACTCATACACCTGCTCAAACCGGGCGGCGGTCTGTTCCCAGGTCAACTCATGCTCGATCCGCTGCCGCGCCGCGTTTCCCAGGCGTGCCGCCAGCGCCGGATCACCCAGCAGGCGGTTGATCGCTGTCGCCAGCAGTGCCGGCTCATTGTCGGGAACCAGCAGCCCATGCGTACCATCGTCAATCACATCCGGCACCCCGGCCACCCGCGAGGCCACAATTGGCCGCCCGGTGCCCATTGCTTCCAGCAGCACATTCGGCAGACCATCCGCCCCTTGATGCCGCACAATCGGCAGCGTAAAAATATCGGCAGCGGCCATGTAGGTGGCGGCCCGGCGGCGCTCCAGTTTTCCGGTGAAGCAGACCCGGTGGGCAATCCCCAGGCGATCCGCCTGCTGTTCCAGGGTTGTGCGCAGGTCGCCATACCCCACCAGCGCCAGCAGCGCCTCGGAATGCTCCGCCAGCACGCGCGGCCAGGCATCCAGCAGCACCCCGAAGCCCTTTTTGTGAACCAGCCGCCCCAGCGCCACTACTAGCGGTGCCGCATCCGCCAGGCCCAACTCACTTCGCACCTGTTGGCGGGCCGCCGGGTCCGGCCGAAACTCCTGCGGATTAACGCCATAGGGAATCACATGGCTGGTGGCAACTGGCGTGCCCAGCCGCAAACTCCGCCGCCGTAGATCGGCGCTGCATGCCGTCACTGCTGCCGCTGCGCGCAGGGTCATCCCGGCTGTGGCCGACAACGCCCAGTGTCGCTCCGACAGATACACATCACTCCCGTGCAGGCTTACCACCAGCGGGATGCCATACTGCCGGGCCACCAGCACTGCCGGGACACCGTTGGGCAGCACCCAGTGTGCATGGATTACATCAAAAGGACGTGCAAGCCCGGTGTCAGGATGCCGGCTGCCATTCGTCGTATGCGGCCAGTGATCAATCGTTCGATGTAGCGCGCGCACCGTTCCCGACAGCGCGAAGGGGAGCGTTGCCAGCGTCTGCGGCTTGATATCAATATCGCCAAACAGCGACTGGGCATACCCCCAGATATTGAGCGTGGGATGGGGCGCATAGCGAAAGAAGTGCAGGTTAACCCCGCGCTCCTCGGAGGCGCGTTGCACCTGCGGATGCCAGGGCGCAACCAGATGCACGCAGTGGCCCCGCGCCGCCACACCTGCGGCAATTTCCTCAATAAAGGGTGCGGTGGTCTCCCCCGGATATTTCGGGTATGAGGAGGTCAGCATCAAAATTCGCATAGTATTCATTCTGCGGTGGCGGGTGCCCGGCTTCGGAAGGCAGCCGCGTCCCCGTCGCCGCGGCTCTCCGGGAAGCGATAGATCAACACCCGGTTATCGGGCGTCGGACTGGCATAGACCAGGGTAAAATCATCAACCGTTGTGCCGACCGGTGCATCGCGCGCACCGATCAGCGGGGCTAGATTTGCCGCCGCATCGCCCTTGACCCGCAACTGATTCTCCAGGATCAGATATTCGGCGTCGTAATAGTCCGCCAGGTAGCGTAACATAGCGCGGTCAGCAGTGTAGGGAATCATCACTGCCGGTCGCCCGGTGTGCCAGTTCAGTTGCCAGGGAATGCGCGTCATCATCACCGCGTCGGCTGGTGTGTTCTCGCGCAGCCAGTCATACGCCGCCAGGTCGGGTGCCCAGCGCCCCGGCTCATCCTCGATCTTCTCCGCGATTTCCGGCCACGAAGGCTGGACAATACTCACAATAGTAACACACACCAGGATCAACCCCAGCGGGCTCCAGCGGCCATCGCCAATAGCTGCCAGTCGGTCAAACCCGGCCCAGAGTATCCCGGACGCAAACAGCGCCAGCCAGGGCAGTAGCATCACAAAATAGCGCTCCTCGTTGGTGCGCCAGTAGGTCAGCAGAAAGAGCGTGTAGAGGCCAAACGCTAACAGCAGCAGACTGAGCAGCCCCCGCCGGGAACGCAGCGCCGCCAGCACGCCCAGGAACGCCGGCCATGTGCCCGTCGGCGTCAGCAGGTTTTTGTTCCCGCCCCGGCTGACCAGATCGCTTAGGCCGTCCGGCAATCCGGACCAGGCGGGCAGCAGATAATCCCGCGCCGCCTGCACCTGCGTCATAAACTTCTCAAAGGAGTGATCAAACCCCCAGCGCAGAATCCAACTGCGGTCAGGTAGCCCCGGCCCCCCCAGTCGGGTCGTGTAGACGCGGTAGATCTCGTCCCAGGCCTCATCACTATCGCCGCGATAACCGAGCACCCAGGCATCGTAGCGCTCCGTCGAGTAGACCGGCGTCTGGAAGAGCAGCAGATTGCGCACCAGGTAGGGCGACAACAGCAGCAGTGCCGGCACCGACCAGACCAGCCCAACGGATAACCAGCGCCGTAGCAGCAGCGACAGGTCACGCGGAAGTTGCAGCCTTCGTCCTTCGCCCTTCGTCCTGCGTCCCGTCTCAAAAAGCAACCACAACCCCATCCCCACGGCAATTACCGCGCCGCTCGGCTTTTGCAGCATCATCAGACCAGTAAGCGTGCCGGAGGCGACCAGCAACCGCTGGCGGGTCACTCTTACCCACAGCCGCCGCCACCAACGCCTGTCCTCGGAAAATTCATGCACAACTGCATGCTCTTGCCGCTCCTGCACTGCCCGGTAAAGCAGATAGATCGCCGCCAGCGAGAAGACCACAAACCCCAGATCGCTGGTGGTGTAGATCGTCAGCTTGAAAAAGAGATGGCTGGTCAACGTCAGCAGCGCCGCCGTCACGCCCACACGCCGATCCCAGTAGCGCACCCCGATCTGATAGATCAGCAGCAACAAGATAATGTTAAAGATAAAATTTGGGATCTTGGCGGCCCAGGCATGCTCCCCAAAGATCGCCAGGAACGGCGCAATCCAGACCGGCTGGAGCAACGGCCAGGTCTCCTGCGGGCGGGTCACACCATCGTAGAGTTGGTAGAACTGCGTCACATAATCGACCACCCAGCCGCGCCCCACCACCAGGTTGCGCGCCACCACCGCGTTGTCGGCATAGTCCGCATGCCCGACATAGGGCATGTCACGCACAACCATCGCTTCATAGCCCAGCCAGATCCCGCCCAACAGCAGCAGCCCAGTCAGCGCGCCCGCGCGGCTACCCAGCAGTCCGACGATACCCTGGGTCAGGCGCGGCAGTCCCTCGCGCCCCAGCACCAGCGTCAGTGCCAGCAACCCCGTGCCGAACAGCCCATACAGCAGGGAGTCGGGGAACGTTTCGCGGGCCAGATAGAGCGCGGGAAACTGGTAGTTCAGGCTGACGCGGGCCAGCGCATAGCCCAGCCAGGCCAGCGCCGCCGTCAGCAGGCCGTACGCCGGCGCCTCACCCCGCGTGTAGCGCCGCAAGAGCGCACCCAGCAGGACGAACAGCGGACGCTGCCAGGTCAGCAGCAGCGCAATCCCCAGCCCCCAGAGCAACACACTCAGTGCCGCGCCCATCCAGAGGCGCAGGAACGTCAGGCCGATCCCCAGCAGTGCCACCGCGCCAATTGTCACCACAAACGCGGGTGTAACCCGGCGCAGCAGGCGCAAGAGTAGCAGGTACAGGAGCAGCGCCGCCAGAACCAACGCGCCCACCGCGTGCCATGCCGGAGGCAGAATCGCCGTCGGATCGGCTGGTGGCGGTCGTATCCGCACCGCTGCCAGTCGCAGCCCCTTCGGGCGCGGATCACGCCCAAACGCGATCGTATCGGTGAAGGTTGCCGAGCTATTGAGATCAATCGTCAGATCGGGGCCGGTGCGCGCCGCTGCCGGAACAGTAAAAGTATATGCATCCCACTGCGCGGTGGGCGTAAAATTACCAATCCGGGTGCCATCCGCCGCTACCGTGACCAGCGGCTGCTCCACCGCAGCATTGACCACATCATCCGGCCAGCCCTGCGCCAGCAGCGTGACCGCAACATCCGTCCCGGCCCCCACGTTGGGCAGCCGCAGTTGCGCATGTTCGCGTGTCCAGCGGCTGCGACCCGTCGGCGCGTCGGGGGTTAGATCATCGGCATAGAAATCGCCGCGTGTCACCGCATCTGCGCCCAGCCCGGCACTCGAGTCAAGAAAGAGTTGATCGCCCAGCCAGCCAACCGCTACCGTGCCGCCGGGTGGGGACTGATAGGCCAGCACGCCCACCAGCAGACTCAACAGCACAACCAACAGCATCCCCCGCAGGGTATCCCGCCGGGGATGGGCTACCGGGAGCGGGCGTACTGTCGGGGCGGCACGTTCGCCTCCCGCCTGCAATCTATCCCGCACCACCGCCGACCGCGTCCCGGTCGCCGACTCCCGCGCAGCCTGTTGTTCGTTCGCATGAGACTCCGTTTGCATGGCGTTCATTATACAGCGAGTTGCCCACATGAAAAATGATCATCCAGTGATGCCCCGCTTACCGCGCCAATAATCAACACCCACCGCTGCGCCGCTATGCACAGAACCGAAATTCCGACTCGCTTCCTCCGCGTCCTCTGCGCCGCTGCGGTGAATAATGCGGGATTATTTGACGTCCCTTCCCCTGCCTGGTATGTTATGGTCCGAAATCCGAAGTCCGAAATCCGAAGTCCGAAGTCCGTACCCTGCACACGGGATACGGGATACGGGATACGGGATACGGGATACGGGATACGGCATACGGCATACGGCATACGGAACTCCAATGACCATCTGGACCATCTCTGATCTGCATCTCTCAACCGCGCGGCCCAAGCCGATGGACATCTTCGGCTCGCGCTGGAAAGACCATGCGCAGCGTATCGCCGCCGCGTGGCAGGCGCGTGTCCGCCCGGACGAGTGGGTACTCCTGGCGGGCGATATCTCCTGGGCCATGAAAATCGCCGAAGCGCTACCCGACCTGGCCTGGATCGAGGCGCTACCCGGGCGCAAGGTGATGATCCGGGGCAACCATGACTACTGGTTCCCGCGCCGGGTGGGACCGCTACGTTCCCACCTGCCGCCGAGCATTATCGCCCTGAGCGGCGACGCCACCGACATCGGCGCGGCGGTCGTGTGTGGCACGCGCGGCTGGATCACTCCCGACACCCCCGGCTTCAAACCCGAAACCGACACCCGCATCTACGAGCGCGAACTCAACCTGCTCGACAACGCCCTGCGCGCGGCGCAGCAACTGGCCCAGGGACAGCGCCCGATCATCGTGATGATCCACTACCCGCCCTTCCTCAACCAGCAGCCGACCGAGTTTGCACAGCGTATCGCCGCCGCCGGCGCCGCCGCCTGCATCTACGGCCACCTGCACCGCCCCGAAGACTGGGCTACCGCCGTCCAGGGCCGCGTCGAGGGTGTCGATTACCAGCTTACCGCGTGTGATTATCTGGGCTTCGGGCCGGTGGCTGTGCGGGGGTGGCACGGCTGACCTGGATGCGGCGCTGGCCCAGGTTCCCGCCGATGCGTTTACGCTCCTGCCGGCACATGCGCCGGATTTTGCCGACGTTGCCGCCCGGCACAATATCGCGGTGCAGTTCTCCGGTCATACGCATGGTGGGCATATGTGTTTGCCGTTTTTGGGCTGGTTCTGTCTGCCGCTGCACGGGATGCGCTATGCCATCGGGCATGAGCGGGTGCAGGCGATGCAGTTGTATATCACGCGCGGCCTGGGTGGGCTGCCGTTCCGCCTGGGGTGTCCGCCGGAGGCGACGATTTTTACGCTGGTGCGCGAATAACTACGCAATAGTCGTTTATAGAGAATAGAAGGAACAAGGAAAGAACAGAGGACAAAGCAACACGGAACACAATCCATCCAGTAAAACACTATGTACGCTTTGTCGGTTTATCCTTTCTACATGTGCTTAATAAAAAGGGCCTATCGTTGTGAAATTGGGTGAAAGATAAGAGGTTTTGGGTTTGTAGATTGTCGAGGTTCATTCAGCCGCAGGTAATGTGAGTGGGGTAAAAACTAATGTTGTGAACGGGCCAGAGCATCTCCGGCCCGTTTTTTTGCGCCGATTGTGCTACTCAAAGATGACGGTCTTGTTGTTGTAGACCAGGATCTTATGCTGAATATGGTTCCGGATCGCCCGCGCCAGTACGATCTTCTCCAGATCCTTACCTTTGCGGATCAGATCTCTGACCGCGTCTTTATGGCTGACGCGCACCACATCTTGCTCAATAATCGGGCCATTGTCCAGTTCGGCGGTGACATAGTGGCTGGTGGCACCGATAATCTTGACACCGCGATCATAGGCCGAGTGATAAGGCTTCGCCCCGGCAAACGCCGGCAAGAACGAGTGGTGAATACTAATAATACGGTTAGGATAGTGTGCTGCAAAGTCGCCTGAGAGGATCTGCATATACCGCGCCAGCACGATAAAGTCCACCTGATATGCGTGCAGCAGTTCCAGTTGGCTTGCTTCCTGCTCCCGTTTGTTGTCCCGCGTGACGGGCAGATAGTGAAAGTCGATAGCAAACTGGTGGACAATCTGCTCGGCGGCGCGATGGTTGCTCATGATCAGCGGAATTTCGATGCGCCACTCCTGCGATTGATACCGTGACAGGAGGTCATACAGGCAGTGCAGTTGGCTCGATACAAATACTGCCATGCGTGGAACGAAGTCGGATAACTGCAGGCTCCAGTCCATATTGAAGCGCGTGGCAATCTCCCCAAACACTGCGCTAATGGCATCGGCCGGTATGCGAAAATCCGCCAGATTCCACTCGATCCGCATAAAGAAGATCTTGTGCTGCGCATCGACATGCTGATCGAGATGGATAATATTGCCATTGTTAGTATAGATAAACTCCGTTATCGTGGCTACCAGCCCCTTCCGGTCGGGACAGGCGATCAACAGAACGGCAGAGTGTGCGCTATGTTCATTCGGTGCGGCAGTGGGCATACCTACTCCTGACATTATCATTCCGTGTGTACCGCTGGATCGAGCAGGGCGGAGGCATAAGCCGGAACCACTTGCGCCTCGTCCCGGGAGCGGGTCCACGCCGGGTTGCCGGCATGGGTAGCCGACTCTGAGGGGAGTGTCTCGATGAGCGTGGTGCGGCCGGCGCGCGTCATACCAAAGACGGCGCGTAGCAGCGTTTCATACGCCGGCAACATGCTCTGTTTGCGGCGCGCCATCACCTTGCGCGCTACGTCAATCATACTATCAATGCGATATTCATGAAAGACCTCACCGCCCCAGGTGAATGGCGGGATGGTCTTGGGGGCCACCGGGACGCCAAAGATGTTGCTGCCCGTGCCGACAATTGTACCACCATTGAGATGGAGCCCGATGCTGAGTTTAACATGATCGGCCAGAAAGCAGCCTAGTTTGAGCACCCCACTGTCAAGTTGCCCCAGGCTCTCTATCACCACGCGAATATTCCCATAGGTGTTTTTCAGATCGCTATTGGTCGTCATTGCACCGATATTGACCCACTCACCAACCCAGCTATGGCCTAAAAATCCATCGTGGTGTTTGTTGCTAAAGCCCTGGACAATGCCGGCTTCAACCTCGCCGCCGATCCGGCAGACCGGGCCGATACTGGTCTCGCCCCGGATGTGGGCACTGGCGATCAAACTCTTGGCGCCAATGTAGGTCGGCCCCTGAATAAAGCTAAAGGGCTCGATCCGCGCGTCCTGGTCGATCACAATCGGGCCATCACGGGCATCCAGCACCAGTGGTCCATCAAGCTGTGCTGATGGATCGACATAGATATGCGTGTCGCCGCGTACCACTACTTGCGGATCATTGGCGTGGTAGTGGGGTAGCCGCGCCGTCAGTAGCGGCAAATCCTGGATCAGTTGCTCGCCGGTCTGTGTGATCAGATCCCAGGGATACTGCAGCAGAATCGCGTTGACCTCCTGCACATGCGCAAAACGCTGCAACTCCGCAAGGGCTTCGGCGGTGGCCTGTGCCCCCAGGTAGTAGAGCACCGCGCTGGCGACGGCGGGTGACAGGTGTGCGCCTAGCAGCGTGCCATCGGCAACATAGACCGTGTTGAGCGGCGCGGCGAGTAAGTCGGCCAGCCAGTCCAGATCAAGGGCGCGCCCGTTGATCAGCGTCAGCGGTGTGCTGTCACTCAGCAAGTTAAGCATCCCGCCTGCAGGTCCATAATAGCCCATCAAATGCGGCCGGCAGAGGCCC
Organism: Chloroflexaceae bacterium; assembly: GCA_034437035.1. Taxonomy (GTDB): domain Bacteria; phylum Chloroflexota; class Chloroflexia; order Chloroflexales; family Chloroflexaceae; genus CAKZQX01. The sequence continues at coordinate 44,429 of DAOTUI010000042.1, read as the reverse complement.
GCGATGGTCAGGTTGTCCCTGGTATTGCCGGCAATGGGAATGGACACGGGTTGTGTGGTACCGCCAAATTCGCGCACCAGGCAGGTATCGCGCCGATGCGCGGCATACCAGGCGGCGACACGCTCGCGCAGGGTAAAGCCGCCACAGCGCAGGTCAAAAAGCGGACGGGTGTAGACCAGCGGGGTAAAGTTGCGCCAGAGTTCATCTTCAAATAAAATCAGGTTCATAACTGTTCAATCTCCAATCGCTCCTCAATCTTCAATCAATCCCCGACGGCCTGCATACGTAGCGGCTGTCCCGATTGTACCTGGTTCTGGCCTTCTTCTTCCTGGTGCAGCAGGGCCGGACGATGCAGTTCCGGGATCAATTGCGACAGCAGGCGCAAGATGGTAGCCGTATCATTATGCTGTGCGGCAGTCTCCAATGCGCTGATTGCGGTTGCCAGATGGATTGGAACAAAACTACTGGCATTACAGGCAATAAAGATCTTGTTATGGATCGTGCGTTCATACTGTTCACCTGGAATAAATAGCTCTTCATAGAGTTTTTCGCCGGGGCGCAAACCACTGAAGACAATATCAATGTCCTGACCGACCTGCAGCCCAGAGAGTTCGATCATATCGCGGGCCAGGTCAACAATTTTGATAGGCTCACCCATGTCCAGGGTAAAGACCTCGCCGCCATGCCCTAGCGTGGCCGCCTGGAGCACCAGTTGTACGGCTTCAGGAATCGTCATAAAAAAGCGGCGTATCTCCGGGTGGGTGACGGTGATTGGCCCACCGGCGGCGATCTGTTGTTGGAAGGTCAGTACGACGCTGCCCCGGCTACCCAGAACATTGCCGAAGCGTACAGCCAGATAGGTTTTCTGACTGATTTGCGCGGCCTGATGGACCAGCAACTCGGCCACGCGTTTGCTGGCTCCCATAATGCTGGTTGGATTCACCGCTTTATCCGTTGAAATCATCACAAAATGCTCAACATCGACGGCCATAGCTGCATTGAGAACATTGCGAGTACCCAGCACGTTGTTTGTGATTGCTTCGGTCAGGTTATCTTCCATCAATGGAACATGTTTATGCGCAGCGGTGTGAATAACAATGTCGGGACGATATTCTTCAAACACGCTGCGAATACGATCCGCAAAGCGAATATCGGCAATGACGGCCTTCGGGCGGCAGACGGGTGCGCGTGGTTTTGTCCGTGAATGACTCACCGGCGCTGTGTTGGAAGCGTAGGGTAGTGCCGGACATTTCCCGGTTGCGGCCCAGTTGCGTAATTCATTGTGAATAGCAAACACGCTGTTCTCGCCATGCCCCAGAATCAACAGTTCTGCCGGGTGAAAGCGAAATACCTGGCGGCAGAGTTCGCTGCCAATTGAGCCGCCACCGCCGGTAATCAGCACCCGTTTGCCCCGAATCAACTCACTCACCGCGCTGGTATCGGTTCGGATTGGTTCCCGGCGCAGCAAGTCTTCGATCCGCACATCACGCAATTGATTGATACTCACTTTGCCATCCAGTAGTTCGTAAATGCCGGGAATGATCTTTGTCTGGACTCCAACCTCGTCACACATTGCTACAATCTCGCGCAGCACTTTACCTGGAGCCGTCGGCATCGCCAGAACGACCTGATTTACTCCATACACCGATACCAATTGCGCTATCTGATGGCGATTGCCCAACACTGGTACGCCATGAATCCGCAAATGATGTTTGTTACTATCATCATCGAGCAGGCCAACAATGTCTGTGTTCGTCAGCGGATTCTGGCGAAGCCGGCGGGTAATCATCGCACCGGTATCGCCGGCACCCATGATCAATACCCGTAGTGGTGGCTCCTGCATGCGCTGTTGATAATGGGTGGAGAGACGTATGCCCAGGCGTGGCCCGGCGGTAATGGTCAATGCCAGCAGAAAGAAGATTACCGGTATGGATTGAGGGACGATAACATCACCGTATAACACCCGCGCACCTAGAAAGAGACCATCGGCCAGTACAGTCGCAATACCGAGTGCTCCCGATAAGAGGAGCAGTTCTTCGATTGAGGCGTAACGCCAGTAGCGTTTGTAGATCCCAATCCAGAGAAAAATGAGTGGTACAATCAGGGTAATCGCCAGAGTAAACAGTAGAAACCCAACCCAGTAGTGTTGTAGATCAATATGCTCTAATCGCAGCACAAAGCTGAGATATGCAGCCAGCGGCAACAGTAGTGTGTCACCAATGAAGAAGTGACGATTGCGAATTTGTCTATTCATACGTTTCGTATCCTCCTGCTCTCTTGGTCAATCTTCTTCGTTGAAAATGGACCAGTACCAGTCGCGGCGATCATAGCGATAACCAGGAGTATGATACTGGCGAGTATCGGTATATTCAGAACAATGTCGTCTGATCAGATGGGTGATGATGTGGCAGCGCAGACGGCATGCCGCAGTAGCGCCTACGTCTGGCAGTGGTGTGCGAGGATAGCAGCGGCGATCCTGGTGTGAGTGTGTAGGGTGAACCGACGGACGAAAACTATGCTCCCGACGCAGTAACCAGCAGGACTTACGCGGTGCGCGTTCAAACGGGCCGGTTGCTTCCGATAACGGCGGATTTCGCCTGCGGCAGCGTGGTACGTTGTTGTCTTTTTCAGAAAAATGTGACACATTGTGCCACATTTTTCTGAAAAAGAATGTTCCATTTCACCCTACCGGAGGCGAACCGAACCATGTGTCCAGGCAGACGCCTGGTTTAGAACCGACCGCGTAACTCCTGTAACCAGGGTGAATTACCTGGTGTCTATTGGTGTATGCCGGCAGAACATCCTGGCAAGTCGTTCTGATCTTGCTGAATGCGTGGGGAGGATCATACTGGCGCACTGCCGGAGCGACCAGATTGCCGCTGCCCGGAAGTGGTGCCCGTGACCAGTCGGAAGGAATCGAATAATTGGTTAGACTGCTATTGAGATGAGGGATTCTGCGAGAACAGCGCCGACAGTATCTGCAATACTATCACTATCGAGTTGGTAGTGAGCACGTAGAAAATCTTGATCGCCAACCAGGGATGTAAACATGTCATGAAGACCAATACGTTTAAATACCCGTGGTCGTTGATCTGCTTCGAGGAGGATCTCGGCTACGGCACCCCCCAGTCCACCAGTGATAGAGTGTTCCTCTATCGTGAAAATAGCTAATGTTTCTCTGGCAGCAGCGAGGATAGCATCAGTATCAAGCGGCTTGAGGGTATGCATACTAAGTACGCGTGCCTGGATGCCTTGACCGGCCAGAATCTCAGCAGCGTTCATGCCGGCGTGGAGTTGGCCGCCAGTGCTGATGAGGGTGACATCATTGCCCTCGCGTGCGGTGATGGCCTTGCCAAGCTGAAATGCTAGATCCGGCGTATGTACAACGGGCTCTCCGGCGCGACCCAGTCGCAGGTAGGCCGGTCCATCGTATTCCGCGAGAGCGTGAACAGCGAGGTTGGTTTCGATAGGATCGCCCGGAGCGACAACCGTCATATTAGGCAGAACGCGCATGACCGTCAGATCTTCTGTAGCATGATGTGAGACGCCCAGCGAGCCATAGGCCATACCGCCACCAACCGCCACAATCTTGACGTTCGCGTTGTGGTAGCATATATCGTTGCGGATCTGTTCCAGGCAGCGCAAGACGGGGAAGTTGGCAATTGAGTATGTAAAGACGGTTTTTCCACAGAGCGCCATCCCGGCCGCCATTCCGGTCATGTTTTGCTCAGCCACACCCGCGTTCACAAATTGGTTTGGCAGTTGCTCCATAAAAGGGGTGACAACGCCAAATCCAAGGTCGCCCACCATCAGGACAATACGCTCATCCTGACGAGCAAGTTCGAGCAGTGTTTCGGCAAATGCGGTTCTCATACATTGTTCTCCAATTCGGTCATCGCAGCCGCGAACTCCTCACCTTGAGGAGTTCGATAATGCCAGAGCAGTCTGTTTTCCATAAAGCTAATGCCCTTGCCTTTGACGGTATGAGCGATAACACAGCTTGGGCGTTGTACTTCAAACGGAATTTGAAGAAGCGTTGCTTCGATCTCTGCGAGATTATGCCCATCTATTTCATGAACAGCCCAGCCAAAGGCGCGCCACTTGGCAGCGAAGGGCTCCAGATCCATAACCTCTTTGACGCTTCCCAGGCTCTGAATCTGGTTGTAGTCTACGATGACGATTAAATTGTCCAACTTATGGTGAGGAGCAAACAGTGCAGGTTCCCAGGTTGAACCCTCATCGCACTCGCCATCACTTAACATCGCAAAGATGCGGTAGGGTTTACCGTCGCGTTTGGCTGCCAGTGCCATACCCGTGGCAATCGAAAGTCCATGTCCCAGGGAGCCGGTAGATACCTCAATACCCGGTGCATTGCTGTGAGTGGCATGTCCCGCCAGGTGCGCGCCATTCTGATAGAAGCCGGCTAACCACTCGCGTGGAAAGAATCCTTGCTCGGCCAGCACCGCGTAGAGCGCAGCGCAGGCATGGCCTTTACTCAGAATGAAGCGGTCACGGTCGGGCCAGTCGGGATGTGCCGGATCGATCCGTAAGATTTTGCCGTACAATACAGCCAGTAACTCGGCCATGGATAAATTTGAGCCGATATGTGATGATTTTGCCTGATGGGTCATCATGAGTGCATGGTAACGTATACGCGCCGTCAGTTGCTGCAAATTATGTGTTAGCACCTTCCGTTCCTCCTGATGTTAGTCTTCCTGCAACATCTTTGCATACATTTCATTGTGCGTAATATAGACGTAATCCTCCGGCGATAGGTGCCATCCTGTTGCTCCAACATTCGTGTCTACCTGTACGGGAGATTTCGCGCCCACAATGACACAGGCGATGGCCGGATTGTCCAGCACCCAGCGCAGGGCTATTTGCGCCGGATGTTTCCCGTAGCGCTCCCCGACCGCTGTGAGTCGGTCAACGATCTTCAGGTTCTCTGCTAGTTGATCGGGTTGAAAATGTGGTAGACGGTGACGCCGATCATTGGTTCCAAAATGGGTGTTCGTGTGGTATTTACCAGTTAATAGTCCTTGCGCAAGTGGTCCGTAGGTCAGCACGCTGATACCCTGTTCTCGACAATATGGGAGTAACTCCTGTTCAATGCCCCGATCAACGAGGCTATACTGCACTTCAGTGGCCGCGAGGCGTTCAATCTGGTTTGCTGCGTGCATCAGGTGAACCGGAAAATTTGATACACCGATATGCCTGATCTTGCCCGCTTGCCGGCACTCCAGGAGGGCTTCCAGGGTGCGTGCAATGGGAGTGTGTGGGTCCGGCCAGTGGATAAGATAGAGTGGTAACGTATCAATACGCAACCGGCGCAGAGTTTGTTCTAGTGCTGTAACAACGCGGTGAGGGCTGCAATCGCGGAAGGTTCTGGCTCTGCCGCCGTTGGATAATGCCTGCCAGTTGATGCCAAACTTGGATATGATAACCACGTCATGCCGGCGCGCCCCCAGGGCTCTGGACAGAACCTCTTCAGCTTTGCCGAGTCCGTAAACATCAGCCGTGTCGAAGAGATTGATCCCCAGATCCAGTGCGCGCTCAACCGCGCTGACGGCCTGGTTCATATCCACATTACCCCAATCAGTCCCTCCCAGTGGCTCAGAGCCAAAGCCAATCCGTGACACGATCAGGTCAGTATGTACCAGTTTGATATACTCCATGCCACTTTTCCTTCAGTCCTGAACTGATCGGGTGTTCTGCTCGAACGTGGTCCGCACTAGTATCTGGTTTGGGTTATGCGCAGGTGTACTGCTTTCCTTGATGCGGCTTAGTGTTCGTAGAATGAGTCGGATGTCATTCCAGAAGTTCTGCTCTTTCACATATTTCACGCGCAGTGCATTCTTAATCGGTCGTACCTGCTCCTCATACACACTTTCGGGATTGAAATCGCCCAGAATTTCCCCAATCTGAACAAACTCAATCGAGGCATAGTCGGTAATGCCGGAGCGGACTGTCAGAATGAGTTGTTCTTCTTCGGTGTAGAGCCTGGTATACTCGGGCATCTCAGGGCGCGGACCGACAAAGCTCATGTCGCCTTGCAGGATATTGATAAGCTGCGGTAACTCATCCAGTTTATACTTGCGGAGCACCCTACCGACGCGCGTGATGCGCGGATCATTCTGAGCGGTTGAGAGTCCTCCGTGACGCTCGGCATCCTGCACCATGGTGCGGAATTTGTAGATGGAAAATGGCTTACCATACCTTCCGGAACGTATGCCTGCATAGATGATCGGTCCGGGTGAGTCCCATTTGACAAGAACGGCAATAACCGGCATCAGAGGCGATAGCACAACCAGACCGATAATGGCACCAGTGATATCGAAAACACGTTTGACCATGATTGTTCTCCGTTGTAATTCTGGGCAGTCTCATCCGGCGACCAGCCATCGAGGATGATTTCCTCCTCCCCAATCTTGCTGTTCAGGCATACGCTGGGGGGAAGGCCTGGGAAATTCCACGCTGTCGCAGGCCGGCATCACCTGTTTGGGAGACAGCCCTGATTGCGAAAGTCCTGAATATGACACGAGTTACGCGGTCACTGACCCGAAAGCGTATTTCGCCGCTGCCGCAGGCGAATCCGGCGTTCAGGTTTGATATCAGGCCGGAATTGGCTGCACCGCGTAACTTGTGTGAATATGAGAGATACCTGTGGAGGTAGGGTAGAGTGCTACATCAAGTAGAGTTCACGTAACACGCGCTTATTGACAGCGGCTTCGTCAAACTCACGCGCAGCCTTGGCGCGTGAACAGTGGCCCATTGCCTGCCGCAAGGAGGCGTTTTGCAGGAGCAGATCAATGGCTGCGGCAAGATGCCGTACATCGCGTACCGGGACCATAAAACCGTTCGCCCCATGATCAACCACCTCGCGGCAACCAATACTGTCTGTGGTGACAACCGGCCGCTCCATTGCCATTGCCTCAAGCATACTGCGTGGAACGCCCTCTGGGTAGTAGGACGGCAGCACGGCAATATCGGATAGCGCTAATAACTCGCGTACATCCTTGCGATAGTTGAGCCAGCGAAAGTGAGCTGACTGATGCGCTTCCAGGTAGGTACGTGGGACCGTATCAGGGCCACTCTCGACCGATCCTACAAGCAGGAACACCGCATTGTGTCGTGGGCCAACCAGGTGGGCTGCTTCGATGAACTCGCGCACTCCTTTGCTCCAGTAGGCCCGTGCGATCATCAGGACAACCGGCGTATGTGGTGCGAGGTTTAATGTTGCGCGCAAACGCACGAGGGTTTCCGGTTGCATGCTGGAAGTGGAGAACTCCTGGAGGTTCACGCCGCTGCTCCGAATCAGCACGGCTTTGTTGCTGCATAGCATATGCGAATGCACGAAAAACTCGAGATCATCGCGGTTAAGGAATTGCACCCGATTGATGAAGTTGAAGGCGAAGCGGTACATCAGCATTGCTGTGCGCCGAAGCATGCACCGTTTAATGCCGTCAACTTCGGTAAACAGTGAGCCGCGGCCCCGTACTGATCCCAGGATTGTATGCACTCCCGCCATTCGAGCCGCCAGCGTGCCATAAATGTTTGGTTTGACGGTGTGGTTATGCACCACATCAAAGTTTTCTCGCCGAAAGATCGTGTAGAGTGTCTGCAAGAGATTCATGTCATGCACGGGATTCATAAATCGCTCGATTTGGACAGTGAGGTAGCGCACACCGAGGCGCTCAATGGCGGTAACATACTCGCCTGCCGGACCAATGATGGTAACATCCGCATTATGCTGTTGCAAAGCGGCAATCAGTCCGCGATGAAAGGTCCATACCGCAAAGTCTGCCGGTATGAGGATTGCAACGCGTAATTGGGTAGGCATAGCCATTTCCTTGTGGGTTATGTTCGTTACGCATCGATGCTGCGCCCAATCAGCCGCATCAGGCGCTGGTTTCGGTCTATTTTCCGCAAACGCCGATAGATCTGTTTGACCGTCGGCTTAAGTGGCCCCCAGAAGAGGATGTGTGCGGGAAACCAGCATATGCCCATATAGGTGTAGCACCAGAAGCGTGCCCGGCGACCCGGTGCTGCACGCCGGATCGTCGTGAGGTGCTCACGAAAGAGCCGTATTTTGGGATATGTGCGCCTGGTGGCCCGTTTTGGGTCAAACCATGCTTCGCGTAAACGACGGTTATCAGTCTGGCTCCACAACTGCCCATCGTGGATGCGACGGTACTGGAGCACTTCGGGCACCTGGTAGATCCGTCCCCGCAGGGCCAGTTCACCGAGCAGTGGAAAGTCCCCGGAGATATGGTTGCCGAGCAGTCGTGTCTGTTTCAGCACACTGAGGCGCATTAGACCGAAAATTGCCCCCATGGGGAAAGGTGCAATCACGGCAGCGTAGAAGCGAGCTTTGGCCCTTGGCGACATCAGTTCCGGTTTTGGTAGAAAGTTGCGTGCTGAGAGAATGTGAAGTTCACGTTCGGTGCCATCCTGGTTAATGGCACGGTTCCTTGCATAAGTCACCGCTATTGTCGGATCCTGATCAAGAACCGTCACACATGCTTCGAGGAAATGGGGATGCAGCGGATCATCATGGCCGTGCCATTTAAAATACTCGCCGCGTGCAAGTTCGACGAGCCGGTTAAAGTTATAGCAGGCACCAAGATTTGTTTCATTGCGCTCATAGCGGATGCGTGGGTCGCGTGCAGCATACGCACGACAGATAGCTTCGGTACCGTCGGTTGAGGTATTATCGGAAATGATTAACTCAAAATCGGTGAATGTCTGGGCCAGCAGGGTGTCGAGTGTGTGGCGAAGGTAGTTATCGCCGTTGTAGACTGGCAACCCGATTGTGACGCGTGGATGCATCTTGTTTCTCCTGACGATGTAGTAGACTGTACTCCCATAAGTTTCGTTTACATAACGCAAGCTGATGGTTTAAAGCACATGGTACCCGGCACTACTCTGTAGTAATAGTCGTACATCGCCGGCAAAGCCGGCTTTCATTGATGGCGCATCTCACTGCATACAGTATTCGTATGTCTGTACGAGCGATTGAGCAGACTTCTGTGTAGAGAAGTTGTGCCGAATACGTTCATAGCCTTTCCGTCCCATCTGATATCGTGTGTCCTGGTCTTCGATCAGGTTAAAGAGTGCCTGGGTATAACCGACGGTCATGTCGTCGGCTACGAGGATGCCTGTTACGTCGTTGATGACGGCTTCTTGCAGGGCTGGAATATCTGCCCCGACAACAGGTAATCCGGCAGCGGCGGCCTCAAGCGCAACAACAGGTAATCCTTCCCAGTGTGAAGGTAAAAAGAATATATCTGCCGCGCTCAAAATGCGCTGGACATCGTTGCGTTGACCGAGCAGCCGAACATTGTGTTCCAGTCCACGATGAGCAATCGCATGCTCAATGTCGGAACGCAATGGGCCATCACCTACCAGTACAAAGACGGCATCCGGGTGCTGTTTCACCACGCTGGTTGCAACGTCAATGATCCGAACATGGTTTTTCTGCGGTACAAACCGACCAACATGAACTAGCATCGGCGCGTCTTTTTTAATTCCAATTTCTCGGCGAACTGTCTCGCGTTCCTGTGATTTGACGGTCGGCAGAATGTCAACACCATAGTACAGCGTGGCTGTGCGATCCAATGGCACACCATACTTCTCTACATGGGTCATCACCACGCTTTGTGAACATCCGGTTACCAGTTTGGCCGAATTGCATGCCAGCCTGATACTGGCATGTCCGTATAACTCACGTGCATAGATCAGTACAGGGTTTGAAAATGCATAGGAGGAGTGCAACATATTGTGAAAGGAGACAATGGTGGGTATGGCAAACTGTCGGGCAACCAGCGAACCGATACCGGCATATACGGCCATATGATTATGTACAATATCATAGCTCTGTTCCACTAGCAGTTGGTGTAATCCCCGTATATAATCGTGGTGCTTCCAGGATAGGGGCACATGCCATACATGTGTCCCCAGTTGTTCCGCCTGACTTGCCAGTTGCCCGGTTGTGGCACCCTTGCAACAGAAATCCATTTGAACGTGCGACCGGTTTATTTCGCCTGACATGCGGAGCAACCAATGCTCGATTCCACCATTGTCCAGGGAAGTGATCAGGTGTAAAACTCTAATTTGTGCAGTACTCATCGTGCCCTCGATTTTGTTCTAACCATGGTGTGGTCTGATTGCAAATATGACGATAAAATTCGCTTCGCCGTGCTCGCAGAATGTCACGCGTATACTTGTGTGCGGTTCGTAGGTTCCGTTCGGACATACGCTGCATGCGTGAACTATCAGCCAGAACCTCGCGGATCTTTGCTTTGAGCGCCACCGGATGGTTGACTGGTACCATATCCTCATCCGGCAGCAGTTCTGGAATTCCCCCTACCGCTGTGCCGATGCATGGCAGCGCTCGCGCCATGGCCTCGATCATTGCGCGAGGTAGACCCTCCTGACGTGAGGGAAGCACGAAAAGATCCGCTTGATCGAGGTATGTGTACACTTCAGTTTTGCGCTTCACATAGCCGGTAAAACGTACATGCTCGGTTATGCCTAGAGCATTTGCACGATCCTCAAGTTCGCGCCGGTACTGTCCGTCGCCCACAAAGGTCAATCCAATCGGTATATCTTCCTGTATACAAAGGGCGAGTGCGTCGAGAAGAGTATCTGGACCTTTGTAGAGTTGTTCCAGTGATCCGACGAAGATAAGTTCGTGTCTGTCACCCCTGGTTGGTAGAATGCGTGGCTCCTGAATAATCGCCTCCGGCTCCAGATCGATCGATGACGAGTGTGTTGTAAAGTTTGCGCAAGGATAGCGCCGCTGAAGTGTGTATTCGGTTACATAGAGTGCTCCCGCTGCACGCGCACACTGGGCACGTAAGGTTCGGGTAAACCAGATGCGGAACAGTGCGCGCAAAGCGTGGCGATATGCTCCGTGGGCCAACGCGTCGCGTGGGTCGCCAACGACCTCAACGCCGTAAGGACGCTGGTGGGGTAAGGCTTGCCAGACCTGTGACCCGACTGGACACGGAATTCTTAAATGAATAGCCTCGGCCTCGCGTATCGCAGTGCGTATAGCGCGCTGATAGAGTCGGTATTTGCTCAAAAGTTCCCGTGGTCCATGGAAGTCGGGTAGTGGTGCGGCAACTATTCCCGGTCCGCTCGCTTTGTTCCAGTCCTGGCCTGGTTGTTGGCAGGGTGTAGTCCGTACACAGAGGGTGATCTCATCATAGACATCGAGGTACCGTGACCAGAACCTGTAGGCCAGTGACTCATTCGGTGTCCAGAGACTACCATCGGGTGCGAGTTGAAATCGTGCGCTGGCAGAAACGAGTGCTTTCATACAGTTTCCTGTTTATGTTGGTAGACATTGGCCTGATCATTATCTTTCTCTTACACGACGTACGCAGTCACGAACCCAGAAGGAGATCTCGCCTCCGGTAGGGCGAAAGATAAATAAAGTACCATGCTGTCGCAGGCGATCTGAGTTTCATCTGGTGAACCGCTTAGTTTGATCGACCACCGCGTCAGTCGTGTTAGTAATCAATGGGCACGTCGTCGGTATTCAAATCGCGTGATCAATGTAATGGTAAGACTTAGAAAAAAAACATCCATGAGGAGAAAAGATACAACGTTTATAAGATCACCAACCAGGATGTTAAAGCAGAGTATTACCAGAATTGGGTAAATAAACCAGCGTGTATCGCCGCGTGGCATCGTTAACATAAGTTGCCGTACCAGTCCCGTTACAAGACCAAGCACCACGTATGCGATTGGTACTGCTATCGGCCCAAAACTGAGCAGTGCCTCAGCGCCTATGCCATACACATTTGAGGCAAAAAACTCATCTTCGACAAAGGAGCCTTGTCCAAACATGGCTTCCGTCGCTTCGTATGTGCGGCTGGGTGGACGTGGTATGCCAATGATATTTTTCCATACTGATCTTGGGAGAAGAATTGCAACATCTCCCAGGTAGGCGCGCCCCCAGGTAAATACATAATCGCTCTCTGGGCGCATGACGCGGTATAGTAGGAATGCTTGTACGTCGGCACGGTTGAGATCACGTAACAACACGGTCCTGAGCCGTTCATGAGTTGTCGCATCGTGTGTGCTACTCATGTGCAAATCACTCGTTGTAAGGCTGAATGTTCCTTGCTCATAGAATGTATAGCTCTGCATAAACAGGAGCAACCCGATTACTCCGAGCCCAATCATTCGTTTTGAGACAGGCCGGAGCCAGACATGAACGACACCCGCAGCCCAGAAGAGTGCCAGAATGGTATTGCTACGGCTACCACGCAGCCCACCAAAAAGCATTTGCAGTACAAAAAAGGCCAGTATGACCGCTATAACAACCCAGCGGTGCCGGGCAAATGTTCGCTTATGGATCAAGAGAATGAAACTTATCAGGGCTAGTGATGGAAAAGCCTCTGAAAACATGAACAGGGCACCGAACCCACGAAATGCAGCACTTGGCGGAGTAGTGGCATCCATACGCTGCTCGAAGCGCTGGATGTAACCACTGATGCCGCCTACCTGCGCGTACATATAGAGCTGTACAAGCAGGCTTAACAGTAGTGCCGCACTCAATACAACCGGGGCACAGCGTGAGTTGAGTCTCCACGCGAGGCGCGGGTGTCTCCCCTTAACTGTTTGCGCAACAGCATAACGGGTACCCTGGTAGAGCATCAGACCAAATATATTCAGTGTTGCCATCGCCCCCAGCCATGGACGCCAATCCGGCGGGTGTTCAACTGAACGCAGCCAGAAATCCCAATGTACATGGAGCAGAGGTGCCAGAAAAAACATATGGAAGCCAATTGCCCCAATAATGCCAACCGGATCAAAGTGATCAAGTCGCCCACGCAGCCAGGCTACCAGATCGGGACCGATCAGGAGACCACAGATCAGCACCGGCAGTACATACCAGTGCAAAAATAGATCTGAGGAAGCAATAAAAATGAGCAAGATGAATGTACAGGCGTAGGCACTGATGAATATGTCGGCAGCGCGCTGGTTTAGTTCCCGTCCGGGCCACGCAACGCGCCTGGTTATCGTCATGTCCATCGCTATGCTCCGGCCTTGCTACTGCTGACAGATGGGTTGTTGTCGGAAACAGTGATCCGCTGTATGGCGTAAACCAGCACTCCAGCATAGCCGATACATCGGACACATGTGCCGATCAGCAGGGCCAGGGCCGCACCGTGTAATCCCCAGGATGGGATAAGCAGGCTACCGGCGATGGTAGTGCTTGCAACCGTACCAATCAGTATCGGTAGCTGTACCCGAAAATAGCGTGCGGCTGTAACGCCATGTCCTAAAAATGAGGCAACATAGGAAACCGTGGCAATAAACATTAATAAGACTAACAATCCTGGCTGTGCATACTCTGCATCGTACAGCCAGGTTACGATCTGCCGCCCCAGCATCAGCGTACCTGGCACAGCGAGAATGCCGATGCCGAGAGCCATTCCGATCAGTTTCAGGATCAACTCCTGATACTTTCTCCGCTGTCCTGCTGCATAGTAGCGCGCCAGTCGGGGGCTGGCCGATTGTCCCAGCGCATCAATTATCATATTGCCGGCGACAATCAGGTAGGCCAGAGCCGCATAGATACCCAGTTCGTGGGCTCCCAGTTGATGCTCAATGAAGTAACGAGGGATATTGGTGTTGAGTGAAATCAGCATCAGGACAATGCCCAGTGGCAGGGCCATCCAGGCCAGGGTCAGCAGGTGCCGAATGTCAAAGTCGGGGCGCAACCTGCTTTTCCCATCGCTGGTGTGCTCACCATACCCACGTTCGAGAATCCAGCGCCCGCTGCGCATATCAAACACTAGCAGCAAAGCGGCCCATGTGGCTGCCAGGCCCACGGTAGCCCAGAAAACCTCGCCGGTAAGCCACATTCCCAATCCCAATGCAACCAGTGAGGTAAGCCCTTTGATTATTTTTGAGAGGGCCACGCGATCCATGCGCTCGTGCTGCTGAAACAGGCCATAGTAGATGTTGCTGATCGCTTCACATACTTTTGCCAGACCGATGGTTATCACAACCAGCGCCGTTGAGGTCGGGTAGTTTGAGAATGCAGCAATCAGTATGATCACTATGAGCGCCAGTATTACCGAAACGAGGCGCAGACCTAGATAGTGCCCAAACGTGTAGATCTGACGGGCATCGGTGGCCTGCACTGAACGTAACCCCAGATTAGCCAGCATGATGACGGGGGCAGTTACGGCCAGTCCGAGTGCAAATTGCCCAACAGTTTCGGGTGTCCCCAGTTTTGCCAGTACGACCAGCATGCCCCATTGACATACAGCATAGATCATATTGCCGAAGAAAGTCCATGAGAAGTTGACGCGAAGCGATAAACGTGGAAGCATGTGTGGAGCATCTGATGGCGCTATCAGGCCTTTATGCAATCTCATAGGTGAAACCACGTCCTATTTCATTCAGGCTGCGTATATCTTCCGTGAACATACGGCTTGTACGGCTGATAATGCCGGCGCGAAAGCCGAATACATTCGGATGTATCTGCGGGTGTACGCCTACGCGACGCAGTGAGCGCTTCAGTGATGCCGGCAGCAGCATACGCACACGCGTGTAGTGCGATTGTTTCTCCAGACCATTGCCGCTCTCCTGGACGCGCGCCAGCAGATACTGACGCAAGTTGTCTGACAGTACAGTCTGTGCGTATGGCGACTCAAGCTCAGTCCGAATCCATGTGGCAAAGCTCCCTGAACGTAGCAAGTCGGCAGGTAGCATTTCCGCGCGTTGAGTTGCAAACTCAATGTCTGAGATCATATTCAGCGCTATTCGTTGAAACACTCGCTTTGAGGTTCGCATTGCATCAGGCATCCGGTAAAGCAAATCTACGATCCGGCGCGTCTGGAGTGGACTCACGGGATCAACATAGAAAGCGGTAATTTCGTCCAGGGGTGCCAGCACGAGTGGAGCGCGAAATTGCTGGTACATCCGGTCGCGCCAGGTCATAAGGCTCTCGTCCGGTCGCTGCCGCATCCGCGCCGGGATCGACTGTGTGGGCAGTTCAAAGCGGGCCAGAAGTTCCGGCGCAAAATGATCTTCCAGCAGCGACATCCCTACATATGCCCGCGCTTCGCGCGCTGAGTAGCATGGCCGAAGGCCAAATACCTGATGCCCAAAGATCAGGCCATGCACATGCCGGTTGGCGAGTCGTTGCCAGATTCGCTGACTATCTACAAATGATGCAATCTGATCGGCGCGCCCTTCACCGGCCTCAACAAAACGTGATACGGCTTCCTCAAACTGTAATGGTTGTTCGTCAAGCGCAAGATATTCGTGCCTGAGACCAAAGTGGTGGGCCAGTTGTACCGCGATTGCTGCATCGCTTGCCGGATTAGTGTATGCTGCGGTCATGCCCAGGGTGACACAGGATGGGCGGCACCGTTGTCTGAGCAACATCCAGAGAAGTGCTCGACTGTCGGCACCACCCGAAAGCATCAGTCGCCAGTCATTGTGATGCATTGTGCGGAAGCTGTTCATTGTGCAGGTTATGGCCTCCAGCAACTCGGCGGCAAATTCATGCTCCGAACGCTGTTCCGGCCTAAAAGGAATCTCCGGCAGATGCGTTTGCAGTGCCCAGGTATCACGATCCAGCAATACCTGTTCACGTCCATGTACAAACATTAGTCGCCGATCCCACACTGCTGCCGGCCCCAGTGTGCCGGACGAGATGAACCAGGATATGGCCTCCGCTGCCGGTTGAAAATCACCGAGCAGCGCCACAATGGCACGTTGTGAAGAAGATGCGATAAATAGCTCACTATCGTGGTAATAAAATATACTGCGCGAGGCTACCACATCGGCTACCAGTTCCAGTTGTTGTTCATTTGAACGGTACAGCGTGAACGAGCCATCAGGTGGTCTACTCCCAACACTAGCCCAATTGGCTGTTTCCGGCATCATTTTGCCCAGGCAGGCCGCGCCCTCGGTAGCGGTTACGCAGTGTGATGGATTGATCAGCGCGGTAATTAGACCATTGCGCTCACGGATCACTGGTGCTGCCGTAGGAAGACCAGTCGGCGTAATGTGCCGGCAAATGCCATGAATGTGTGCGAGCATATCAGGATCACTTGTACGACTGCGGTGACAGACAACTAAAAATTTGGACATGGTGACTCTTCCATCTGATCTGGTATGTGCGATACTGCCCGATCTTGTAACGGTATCTGTGGCATTTCCAGTGACAGTGCATAGTAGGTAAGTTTCGTGAATTCACCCATGACCTTGCGCCAGCCTGAGCGTTGACTCCACCACGTTGCCGCCGTATCCGGATGGCCGGCAACCGGCACCACCATGACAGTAATACCTGTATCTTCCAATAGCCGATGAAATATCAAATGTGTTCGGCGACTATGGTATGGACTGGTGACAATAATCACGGACATGTATTGCTCCCGGCAGGCCAATGTGCGGATGGCGATAGCTTCATCATAGGTACTCTCAACCATAGTTTCCGCAGGCACAACCATGGCTTCATCCACGGGTAACCCCCGCTCTGTGGCTCTGTGCAGGGTCGAGGTTTTGGTAAGCCACATATCGTCGGCATATCCCTGTTCATGTAAATTGAGCGCATAGAGGATGCGGTGTGTATCGCCTGACAAAGCTACAACTGCGTCAGCCGGTTTGAGCGGATCAGTCACAATCAGATATCCGCCCATTGCCGTAAGCAGTGTTGGAGCCAGAATAGTGAGAATAAGCACTCCAACGAGAACCATTGCAAGCGTCTTTTTGAGCGAGAAGGCTTTTCGTCGGTATAGGTTTAGATGTATGTACTGCTTTGACTTCTGAGAAATTTCCAAGCTGTTCCTCGTGTCAATGTTCATGCGTTTCCATATGTTCAGCATAGCTGGAAGATAATCGTCTGTTTGCAATCGGCATACCAGTGGCCGGCTGTGTGGCTTTGTCGGTAGGTGTAATAGGTTTCCTGGTTGGCAGAATTGTTCGCCGACTATACAAGCTTACATTTGCCGTATCAACATTCGTAATAACAATGCCTGCCGCCATAATCCGGAAATCTTCCAGATGTCCGTATGCTCGTCGTACCTGTTCAAGGCTGGTCTCACCCGCTCGCGTTATCAGCAAGGTTGCATCGCAGCTACCGGCGACGACAGTTGCTTCGGATGCGGCCAGCAGCGGCGCACTATCAATGATGAGCAGATCGGCCTGGTTTCGAAGTTGTTTCCAGATATGTGTGAGATGATCGAATGTTAATCCCAGGGCAAAGGGTTCAATCGCTGTACCGACGGGGAGAAGACGCAGGTTTGCCACCTGGGTTTCGATCACATAGTCATGGGCATCTGCCGCCATATGCAGCATCAGCAGATCGCCCAGGCCACGCTCACCAGAGTAGGTAAACCAGCGGTGTTGTTCGGGCTTACGAAAGTTGCCGTCAACGAGTATGACCTGTTTCCCGGTTCGGGCCGCTTCGATAGCCATATTTGCGGCAACTACGCCGCCACCTTGATCCGGGCCAACACTGACGACACAGATGGTCCGGCCATCGTCCATAAGCGCCTCGCGGTCAAGCCGCGCGACGAGCAAGCGATAGGTTTCGCCGACTGCTGAGCCTGGTTTCGTAAGACTGAGTGGCTCCCGGCCATGAAGACCATGCCACCCCGAAATAGGAATAGTTGCCAGAACGGGTTTTCCTATCATTTCTTCCACCTGCTCCCGCGAGCGGACTATGTGGTCCAACAACCCGGTCAGCACAACAGTGCCGAGTGCCAGCATACCTCCAAATGCTGCTGCTATGACACTGCTACGCATAACCCGGGGGCTGATGGGTGAACGGATAGGTCGTGCCGGCTCAATTACCTGAACAATGGACTGGCGAATGAGTCGGTCGTTACCAAGCAATGCACGGCCCTGATCGGCCAGCGTTTCCACTATGCTATTTGCAGTAGCCGCAGCACGTACCGGATCGTTATCTTCAACGAGCAGGGTGATCAGCAAGGTGTTACGGCTGGTCCGCACCGTGATATGCTCCTGGAGATCTCCGGGAAGCAAGCCCAAGTTGAGTTTGGATATCACTGTAGTCAGGATAGGCTCTTTTGTTGCTAATTGAGAATATGTTCCTAACAATCGCTCCTGATCAGAAGAATTAAATGAATTCGATCCCATGCCCACCGAGAAGGTTGTTACTGCACGATAGACGCGTGGCAGCTTGTCGGTAATTGCGTAGACGCCAATTCCGACAATAATCATGCAAGCAATGATTAGCCAGAGCCAGTTGAAAATATGTCGAATTATTTGCTGAAAATGCATAATTTTCCTTATATAAATTGGGTATAGTATAGATTGATTCTTTTGGGTTAAGAGTTATGCAACAATAAGTATTCAGTCGATGCAGATGAGGCACGCCACATCCATAATATCAACATCGCTTATGCAGTAACAAGTTGTGCCGACACGCCCATCTGGACTAGTTCGCGGCCAATCTCTTCCTGGTAGATCGGGTCGGTATGTGCGCAGGAAATCCGGCGCGACGATCTCCTGACCGCTTCCGGCTATGAATGTGCCCTGCTTATGCGGGTTGATGTCTACTGCACAGGTGATGTCATCAATGATGACGAGGGTGTTAAGGAAAGTCACGCCCTTTGATCCGCCGCCCCAGATAACTGCTCGTAACCGGTCATGCCGGATCTGCTCGATCAATGCTTGCCAGGGTTGGAACCGGCCAGGGTAGATCGCCACAAATTGTTCTGTTAGACGCACTACATCGCTAACCGTCTCCGCGGCGGCGAGATGCTCTGGTTGTGCCCGTGCGTCCGGGTATGCCATGATCATTGTGTACTGATCGTTATAATCGGTCCAGAGGTCGGTCACGTTAAAATCACAAGACTGGAATAGGCGGGTCAGCCATCCTGGTGTAAAGTATGAACAGTGTTCATAGTAAATATCCCAGAAGGATCCTTCGGCGAGGACATAGCCGGCGTTCGGTACCTGGAAAAAACCGGTGTGTTGCGCCGATTCCCAATAGACCGCCGCACGAGCATAAGAAAAGTACGTACATCCGGGATATGTTCCAGGGTCATCTTGCAGCAGAAGAGATCGCCATGCACATTGGTGTAGCGCTCGGAGTAGAAGTCTTTAATAATCTGTACATGCGGATTATCGGTCTGTCCGCCATGCCTGGTTGAGAAGGCCGGATCAAACCCTACTCCCTTACAGTTACCCATCTCGCTCAACAGGTGCAAAAACTCACCCTGACCACATCCAATCTCTACAACAGTTTTTTCACGCAGATGAAAGCGTTCAATCAGATGCTCGGCCAGGCGGCGATGAAACTGATTGAACGTGGACGAGAAGCCTTGTGTGGCCTCGTATTCACCATCGTACTGATTGAGCCGTGGATCGAATCTGGTGTTTCCAATAAATCCGCATGTGTGGCACAGCCCCAGCGTAATATTGCCTTTCGGATAATGCAGAGCTTCCTCACGGGTAGGGAGCAGTAACACACTGTGGGCCGGTACATGCCGTACTTCGTGGAATATCCACATCCCTGTTGCGCCGCAGCTCGGACAGGGGTGCAACGCATCGACATGCCGATGGGAGTGGATCGTGTTCGCAGTTAACGGGTGCTCCACCGGGTTGAGAAAGGTAGCATTCATATGATCTCCGGGTGTGGAATCGGTACGATAAACCGTCCACCAGCAGCGTGATAGGCGGTTTGCTGGTGCATGATCTCCTCGGCAAAATTCCATGCCAGGAGTAGCAGGTAGTCGGGGCGATCCTCCAGTAATCGCGCTGGTGCGCAAATTGGCAGGTGATTACCCCCCATATAGCGTCCGTGCTTGTAGCTGTTCAGATCGACAACATAATCAACCAGCGTCTGATCAATTTCCAGGTAGCTTAAAAAGGTGGCAGCCTTGGCCGCGGCTCCGTAGGCAGCAATGCGTTTCCCACTGCGTTTCAGTTCCCACAACAAATCTTGTAGCCGGGTTTTAATAGTTGCAACGCGGTCGGCAAACTGAAGATAGTAGTCTAGCTGATCCATTCCTTTGGCAGCTTCCTGGGCCAGCAGCGTCTGCACCGACTCCTGGGGGCGGTCAACATGCTCGACAAACATACGAATGGATCCGCCATACGTCGGGACGAGTTGTACGGCATTCAGGTAGAGTCCATGCCGGCGAAACATGCGGTTAAGGGCGGTGGCTGAGAAGTAGCAGAGATGTTGATGATAGACGGTATCGAACTGGCAATGATCAATCAGGGCTCCGACGTAGTGATTTTCCATGACGGCAATACCAGTTTCCTTCAAGACAAGCTTGATTCCATCAACGAAGCCGTTGAGATCGGGAATGTGTGCCAGCACGTTGTTTGCCAGAACGAGATCGGCAACCTTCCCTTCAGCACGCAGTTGCTCGGCCAGTTCCCGGTTGAAAAATGTGCATAAGGTTGGAATGCCGGCCTGCTGGGCTGCGCGTGCCGGTGCCGCAGCCGGGTCAATGCCCAGCACCGGAATGCCGGCGGCGCGAAAGTTTTTAAGCATGTAGCCGTCGTTGCCGGCAGCTTCCAGAACCAGACTGTCGGGGCCCAGATTGCGCGCGGTCATCAACATTTCAGCGCCGGCACGAAAATGGGTGACCAATGCCGGCGATACTGATGAGAAGTAGGGGTACTCGCTGTAGAAGAGAACCTCTGGCTCAACCGTCTCGCGGATCTGCAACAGGGCTGTCTCTGGACAGAAGGCCAGGGTAAGTGGAGCCAGGTATTCTTGCTCCAGGCCACATGTGATTGCCTGCATCTGCTCCGCGCTCAGCAGTCGATCCGACAGCGGTGTATATCCATAGTCCAGCACTGTCTGCAGATTGGACAGTCTGTCGGTGCGGCAGGTGGTTTCAACAGTATAAAAAGTTGTCACTGTCACGCATACACTCCATTTACCTGGAGCGACGAAACCTGGCGGCGCAGCGTCTCGTCGAGTTCGCCGGTGGCAATCAGTTCCTTGATGTGTGCGATGCGTTTGTAACGTGGCCCCTCAAACTCATCGAGCGTGAGCCCCACATGCTGATAAGCCGCGTACAACTCTTGCGCGCCGCGTCTGGCATCCCACTGGGGCTTGAAATCGGGCAGAACCTGGTGGATATGATGACAGTCAACACGGTAGTTCCGCTTGTCCGGGCCTGCGTCGGGCGCGTAATCGACGCGCGAGTCAGGCACAGTGGCGGCCACAATTTCCGCCAGATCGCGGATGCGGTAGTTGTCCTCGTTGCGTCCTACATTGAAGGTCCGGTTGTGGACCTTCTCGCGTGGAGCGTTCAGTACTGCCACGAAAGCTCGTGCAATATCCTCGATATGTACGATGGGTCGCCAGGGAGTACCATCGCTCTTTAAGTAGATTCGCCCGGTGGTCACTGCCCAGGCTACTAAATTATTCAGTACCAGATCAAAGCGTAGGCGCGGCGATACGCCGTACGCAGTAGCATTGCGCAAAAATACCGGGCTAAAAGTATCATCGGCCAGCAGTGTAACATCGTTCTCGGTACGGACCTTCGAAATACCATAGGGCGTTACCGGATTGCAGGCTGCGCTTTCGTCGATGAAGTTATCACCGGCAGCACCGTAGTTGCTGCACGATGAGGAGAAGATATACCGTGTTACACCGGCCTGCTTCGCAAGCCGTGCCAGGTGTACCGAGGCCCGATAGTTAATGTCATAGGTCAACTCGGGCCGGAAGTTCCCAAGCGGATCATTCGAGAGTGCCGCCAGATGCAATACAGCGTCAAAGCCCTGCAAATCCTCCTGTGTCACATCACGAACATCTTTCTCGATGGTCGGAGCATCCTGGGGGTCAGATCCAAAGGTACAACGGCGAAAGAGATCACTGTCAAGACCGACAACTTCATACCCAGTAGCCTGCAACATCGGAACAAGTACCGTTCCAATATAGCCACGGTGACCAGTAACAAGTACTCGCATGACCTTAATCCTCCCAGATCTTCCAGGGCGCGCTGCCACTGGTCCACAGTTTTTCCAGGATATACTTCTCGCGTAGCGTATCCATACACTGCCAGTAGGATGTGTGGTGATATGCCATGAGTTGCCCATTCCGAGCTAATTGTTTGAGCGGCTCGCGCTCCCATTGGGTTTGATCGCCGTCGATATACGCGAAGATTTCCGGCTCAAGTACAAAGAAAGCACCATTGATCCAGCCTTCCTGGGCTTGTGGTTTTTCGGAAAACTCTACTACCCGATCACCGACCATCTCAATATGGCCATAGCGTGCTGGTGGCCGCACTGCTGTCATGGTTGCCAGTTTGCCGTGTGAGCGATGAAAATCTAACAACGTATTGATATCGATATCGGCTACCCCATCACCCCAGGTGAGCATAAAAGTTTCGTTGCCGATGTAGGGAGCAAGACGCTTGATCCGCCCACCAGTCATCGTCGCCATGCCGGTATCAATTAGATCGACCGTCCAGTTTGGCCTTTCGCCACCGTTCATTGCTATGGTCCCCGATCGCAAATTGACGGTCAGGTTGCTGTTCAGTGAGCAGTAGTCAACCATGTACTTCTTGATGTATTCACCCTTATAACCCAGGGCAATAACAAAATCGTTGAAGCCGAAGGTCGAGTAAATCTTCATATGGTTTTTAGAAGAGTCTATCTGAGGTTATGTGGACCTACCAGGGCGAGATAATATAAAAAAACTGTTATGTAGGAGTTCTGCACGACCTGTCTGCAACACCACCTCGGCAAGTTCACTGGTTCCTGCCGGATATTCTTCGTCTGGTACGTTATATGAAAAACCTGTTATCTTTGTAAGCAAGACAGGGTAAGTTTAGAAGCGCGTCTCACTGCGCCGTGTGCTGTGATAGGAAACATAGATCAACACGCTTAACACCACCGCTCCCAGCATTCCCAGCGCCAGCAGTTTTGCCGGCGGTGTCATAATGTCCAGCAGCGCAATGCTGCCGAATGCCGCGCTGAGGGTGTAGTAGAACAGCACAACCTGCCGCTGCGAGAATCCCAGGGCCAGCAGGCGGTGATGCAGATGATCCTGTCCCGCCGTTGCGGCTGACCGCCCATGCACAATGCGCCAGAAGATCAGCCAGGTCATATCAATCAGCGGAACCCCCAGCACCAGTAGCGCAGTCGCCAGTTTGGCTCCGCCGATAATTGCACTCACGGCCAGCAGATAGCCCAGCGTCATTGCGCCGGTGTCACCCATGAAAATGCGTGCCGGGTGAAAGTTAAAAGGCAGGAAGCCCGCGCATGCTCCCGCGATTGCTAATGGTAGCAGTGCAATGGTTACTTGCGGCGGATCAAGCCAGAGCGTATGCAGTGCCAGAATCGTGGCGGCAATCAGCGTTATGCCCGCCGCCAGCCCATCCATCCCGTCAGCCCAATTGACCATATTCTGAATGCCCACGATCCAGACCAGGGTTGCGACAATAGCCAGCCACGGACTGAGGTTATGCAGATGAACTTGCTGGATAAAGGGGAAGTTAAATGCGGTCAGAATAATGCCGCGTGCCTCGGTCGCTGCCCCCAGGGCATCCGGGTAGAGCGTACGATCCCACAGATATGGACCTACCGCCAGCAGTGCCGCACCGAAATGAACCAGCAGCCGTGGCTCTGCCGGCAGATCACGCAGATCGTCCAGAAAACTGATGCCGGCCACAATCGTTGCGCCGGCCAGCAGCAATCCCAGGCGCAACTGCTCATACGCCGAACGCTGCAAGAATGGGAAAAGCTCCTGCATCCCCAGTGACAACAGCATTGCTGCGGTAAACCCGGCAAAGATAGCAACGCCCCCAACTGTTGGCATCGGTACCCGGTGGATGCTGCGTGGTCCCGGATAGGCCAACCAGTCCATCCGTACGCAGAGCCGGGTCACCAACGGAACGAGCAGCGCTGTTAGCCCGGCCGCAATGCCAAAGGTAAGCACCAGCGGGAGAAAAACCATGAAGAAATAGTGAGTGTGTGCTTGAGATTATGGGTCTAGATACAGGGTGCGAATACTGCTCTAAACCCGGAATCGCAAATCTACACGGCAATCATCCGGTTCCAAACTGCCGGTCCCCTGCATCCCCCAACCCTGGAACGATATAGCCCAATTCATTGAGATGGTTGTCAATTGCTGCCAGGTGAATCGGCACATCAGAATGGACATTATTCAGCACACGGACGCCCTCCGGGGCGGCAATCAACCCCAGGAACTTGATACGATTGGCTCCCCAGCGTTTCAGAATATCAACCGAGGCCACGGCCGATCCGCCGGTCGCCAGCATCGGATCCAGAATGATGGAGAGGTCGATATCAGGTTTGGAAGGCAATTTATTATAGTAAGTGACAGGCTCCAGCGTCTGATGGTCGCGGTACAATCCCAGGTGCCAGACATGGGCCGTTGGCACAATCTCCAGGACCGCCTCGGCCATTCCCAACCCTGCCCGCAGAATTGGCATCAGGCCGACGCGCTCGGCAATTTCAAAGCTGGGACAGTCCCCCAGCGGCGTCTGAACGGTCAGCGGTGCCAGCGCCAGGTCTTGGGTTGCCTCATAAAAGAGCAACTGCGCAATCTCGCGCACCAGTTCACGAAACTTTTTCGGCTCGGTCATTTTGCTGCGCAGCAGTGCCAGCTTATGCAGCACAAGGGGATGCTGGGAAACATGTACCTGGTCATTCATACTCTGTCACTCCACTATCGCCGGACAACAACAGACGACGGATCACAAACGTACTGCGATCCGTCGTCCCGTCAACCTGTCGCGTGTTAGCTTATCCATCTGCAAGCTTATAGCCTACACCCCGCACTGTAATAATGATGTGCGGACGTGATGGTTCAATTTCAACTTTCTCTCGGAGGCGGCGGACACATACATCGACAAGGTTCGTCTCCCCGACATAGTCATAGCCCCACACCTCCCGGAATAGCGTCTCCCGATCAAACACCTGACCGGCGTTAGCCGCCAGAAAGTAGAGCAACTCAAACTCCATGGGCGTCAGGTTTACTTCTTCGCCGCGCACACTTACCCGATGGCGCGGTTCATCGATCTCAATCTCGCCGACGCGTACAATCGGTGGTGCCTGCCGCTGCTTATAGCCTTCAACGCGGCGCAGAATTGCCTCAACCCGCGCGATCAACTCCGTGGTTTTGAAGGGTTTTGTGATGTAGTCATCGGCCCCCAGTTCAAACCCATGAATGACATCATCTGTTCCATCACGGCTGGTGAGGATAACGATAGGAACGTCACTCTGCTCACGGATACGTTCACATGCCTCGAAGCCATCCACATAGGGCATCATCACATCGAGGATGATAACGTCGAATGCCGGTTGTTGCTCCTCGAATGCCTGGAGCGCTTCCAACCCGTTATTGACCGCCACAATTTCGTAGCGCGGATCTTTTTTGAGCGTAACCTGGATCAGGTTAGCAATCGAGGGATCGTCGTCGGCGATCAAGATACGACGTGGTGCCGCCGTCTCTTCCGTCGTACGATCAGATGTGCGTTTGAATAGACGCATAAATCTCTCGTGATGTAGCACAACCGCTGCAAGTATACCGCTTACTGCTGCTCCGGGTTATACCGCCTCATCTAGACGGCGACGGTAATCAGAGCGCTCAGTGCGGGGAACCAGGATCGGATGCCCCCGTCTACTCACAACTTCTGCGTTAATGATACAACGTCCAATATGTTCTTGCGAGGGCACTTCGTACATCACATCCAGCAATACTTCTTCAACCGTGGTGCGTAGCGCGCGCGCACCGGTACGGGTCGCCATTGCTCGCTCCACAATTGCTTCCAGGCCGTCCGGAGTTACTTCCAGTTCGACCTGGTCAAGGGACAACATCTTCTGGTACTGCTTGAGCACTGCATTGCGCGGCTCGGTCAGGATACGCAGCATCGCTGCTTTGTCGAGGGGCTCCAGCGCGGCAATCACCGGCAGGCGACCAATAAACTCAGGGATAAAGCCATACTGGAGCAGATCATCGGCTGTCACCTGTGTCAGCAAGCGAGCCTTCGCATACGGGTCTTCGGCATGCTCTTCATAGTGAAAGCCAAGCGTCCGCTTCTGATCGACGCGTTTCCCGATAACCGTATCAATGCCTTCAAACGCGCCACCGCAGATAAAAAGCACATGCGTTGTGTCAAACGGAATATACTCCTGTTGCGGATGCTTACGGCCTGGAAGTGGCGGCACATGTGCGACGCCGCCCTCCAGGATCTTCAGGAGCGCCTGCTGAACCCCTTCACCGGACACATCGCGGGTAATCGAGGGATTATCCGCCTTACGCGAAATCTTATCAATTTCGTCAATATAGATGATGCCGTGCTGGGCGCGCTCGATATCCCCATCAGCCGACTGTATCAGGCGCAGGAGAATATTCTCGACATCCTCGCCCACATAGCCGGCCTCGGTTAATGCAGTGGCGTCTGCAATGGCGAAGGGTACATCAAGGATGCGGGCCAGCGTCTGCGCCAGCAGCGTCTTACCACTGCCGGTCGGCCCCAGCATCAGAATATTGCTCTTACTCAGTTCAACGTCATCAACCTGCGCACTGGCACGAATGCGCTTGTAGTGGTTGTAAACCGCCACAGAGAGGACAATTTTTGCCCGTTCTTGCCCAACAACATACTGGTCAAGTTTCTCCCGCAGACGGCGGGGTACGGGCAGTCGGGCCGGTCCTGTTGGTGTTTTGCGGCGAGGCGTTGCCATTTGCTGCTCGGCTTCTTCAGCGATAATTGCGCTACATAGTGCCACACACTCATCGCAGATAAAGACCGTACCAGGGCCGGCGATCAGGCGTTGGACTTCATCCTGCCCTCGACCACAGAAGGAACAGATATAGGCTCCACGACCGCCACCGCTGCGGGAACGGGTCATCATGCTCTCCCTACCAGCAAAGTTGAGTGGTACAACCTGGAGAGTTCGCCACACACTTTGCTATCTAACGCTTATCCAGTGATTAATCTCCCTGCGGTATTTCTGCCGTGTTCAGTTCCCCGCTGCCCAGAACTTCATCGATGATACCATATTCTTTGGCTTCCTGGGGCGTCATAAACAGGTCACGGTCAAAGTCTCGAGCGATCCGGTCAATTGGTTGCCCGGTGTCTTGTGCTAACAACTCACGTACCATCTGCTGCACACGGAGCAACTCACGCGCCATAATCTCCACATCCGGCGCATACCCCCGCGCGCCACCCCCGGCGGGATGCATATGCACCGTGGCATGCGGCAGGCTGTAGCGTTTGCCCTTTGTGCCACCGGCCAGCAGCGGCGTTGCCATACTGCCTGCCATACCCACACAGAAGGTTGCCACGTCGGGGCGAATGGCGCGCATTGTATCGTAGATCGCCAGTCCGGCCGTTACCGACCCGCCGGGACTGTTGATATACAGCGACACATCTCGTTCCGGGTCATCATGCTCCAGGAAGAGTAATTGGGCGACAATCAGATTGGCAATCTGATCATCAATGGGGGTACCGAGCAGAATAATGCGCTCTTTCAACAGGCGCGAAAAGATATCAAACGCTCGTTCACCCCGGTTCGTACTCTCAACCACCATCGGAATAAGGGATTCCGGGCGTGCCGACCGCCAGTCAACAGTATGAGAAGTGATCCACTCCATAGTATCTATTCTCCAGAAGCGCAGAACAGCATTATACACTCTATGTTAAGAGTGGTAATACGTAAGCTAATGGTTGCTGCGCTTCAACTAATGCTCGTTCCCACAGCGTACGTGATAACGTTATCAAAATGATGAAGATACCTACAGTTCGGGCTCAGAAAGCTGTCATACCACGCGAAACTGCAAGGTATACTAGATCGCTCCATGTTCTTGTGGCCTGGGTGTTTCAGCCGCGTCCGGCGTAGCCTGTTCATCGTCTGCACGCGCTGCTATGTTCTCCTCAGCCGTAGGTGCCGCTTCTTCCGCCGTTGGCTCTTCGGTTGGCGCTTCACTGTCAGGTAGTGGCGGCGCTTCTCCCTGCGCGATTTCCATCAACCGCCCCCGCAGTTTACGGTCCAGCACGGCATTTGCGACCGTACTTCGCAGTTGGGTCGCCAGCACCCTGCCCGCGTTTTCGCGCTCCTCCTCAGCATAGTCCTGAACAATCTGCTGAATTTCGTTCTCGATCTCCTCATTGGTGATGTCGAACTGTTCAGTCCGGACAACCTGCTGGAGTGCCAGGCGCACCTTGAGTTGTTGTTCCGCCTGCGGCAGCAACTCTTCGGTGGCTTCGTCGTGGGTCTGCCCCCGATATTGCAGCATCTGATCCAGAGTAATACCATACTGCGCAAACTGGCGTTCCTGTTCATGCAGCATCTCGTGTGCCGTTTCGCGGATCATTACATCAGGAATGTCATAGCTGGTCTGTTCCGTAAGTTGCTCGAGAAAGCCGTCAACCAGTTGCCGCTCGGCCATCTGGCGCGATGATGTTTCCATATCCGTACGGGTTTTCCGGCGCAGATCCTCAACGGTACCGTCAAACTCCTCCAGTGTGGGCACTTCCTCCCACTCGGTCAGCAGTCGCTCCTGAATTCCGAGGACTTTTACATTGAAGACCACCTCTTTGCCACGTACCTGCTCATTTGCGTGGTCTTCCGGCATCTGCGCGGTGATCATGCGCTCCTCATCGACGTTGCTCCCTACCAACTCGGCATAGAGCTCATCAACCAGCCGATCCGGCTCAAGCACCAGGGTAGTTTCGGGTATCTCGGCATCTTCAGCCCGCTCTTCGAGCGGTTCACCATCAACCAGGGTTTCCAGTTGCACCGTAAGCTGATCACCCTTTTGCGCCGGTCGTGGTTCTTCAAGTTCCTTGAGCACCACATGCTTGTCGCGCAGCATTTCCATTGCGCGGTCAACCATTTCATCCGTCACCGGCTCAGTTTCCAGCGGCAGGCGAAATTCACGATAGTCGGGCAGCGTAACCGTAGGTGAGATTGGCACTGTTACCCGGAAGCGAAACTGCGCCGATGGATCAACCGTCTCCAGACTGGCAGGACCAATGGGTTCAATCTGTTCTTGCTTCAACGCATCTTTGAACGCCCGATTGATCAGATCCTCGGAGGCTTCTTCCATCAATGCCTCACGCCCAAAATAGTTTTCAATAATAAAACGTGGAGCTTTCCCTTTGCGAAACCCAGGAACTGTATACTTCTGTGAAAGGCGTCGTGCTGCCCGATCCAGGCCCTTCTCAACCTGGTTGGGCTCAAGTTCGATATCGAGAGCCAGCAAACTCTTTGGTAGTTTCTCTGTCGTGACCTTCACCTGTCAGTTGCTCCGTTCTGCGACTCGCCGGGGAGTCGTACTTCAACTTTCCCTGATCCAAGCCCCCTGTCAGATGTTATACCAGGAGTATCGGTTCGTCTAAGAATCGGGTTGCGATGATATATTAGTCAATTATAGCATGCCTGGAGAGTGGTGAAAAGTGCGTATAGCTGTTCGGGCAGCGTATGCTTCCTCCAGCTTCGGCGTGGCATGTCTGTTTCCCGGTCAGTGTTTGAAGATTACCGTTAGCCGTGCTACAATAGCCGTTAACCTGCGCTAAGATAACGAAACCTGATCCGGTTGAATGACAACACGACATAACGTGCTGCTCCCGGATAGTTGTCTATCATAATTATTGCGTGAATGTTGAAAACCTATGCGGGTGATTACCGGTACAGCTAAAGGACATCGGCTCAAAGCGCCCAGGGGAATGAGTACTCGCCCAATGCTCGATCGGGTGAAAGAGTCACTCTTCTCAACAATTACAAGCGAACGCTCCATCCGTGGGCGTGTGCTGGATCTCTATGCCGGAACAGGGTCGCTGGGGATTGAATGTCTGTCGCGTGGAGCTGCCGAGGCTGACTTTGTTGAGCAGAGTACGCCCGTCTGCCGCATTATCTGTCGGAATCTTGAGCATACCCGGTTAGCTGATCGGGGGCATGTTCACTGCATGCCGGTGGTACGCTATTTGCAAGGGTGGGAGCGTCTGCCTGCCTATGATATAATCATTATGGATCCACCCTATGCCGACCCGCATATTCATCAGACGATTACGGCGGTAGCTGCGTCTTCGCTCGGTGGCGCAAACGGGTTGCTCATCGTTGGTCATTCACCCCGGGTGGAACTGGCTGATGCGTATGGCGATTGGGACCGGCTCAAGTTCCGTCGTCTGGGTGATTCCTGTTTCTCGATCTATGCGCGTAACGCTTGATCCCATCTGCTGTATTAAGGAGCACCGTGTGACAATTGCGCTCTACCCTGGGAGTTTTGATCCGGTAACGTACGGGCATCTCGATACGGCGATCCGGGCGGCCCGGTTGTTTGATACGGTCGTGATGGCTGTGTTTGATCGCCCGAAAAAAAATTTATTGTTTTCGACCGCCGAACGGGTTGAAATGTTACGCGAGGCGACGCGGAATCTCCCGCATATCCGGGTCGAAACCTATAACATCCTGACGGTTCACTATGCGCGGCAGATTGGTGCCAAAGTGATTGTGCGCGGGTTGCGGGTGGCGAGTGACTTTGAGCATGAGTTCCAGATGGCACAGATTAACCAGACCCTGGAGCCCGATGTCGATGTTGTCGTCTTTATGGCGAGCCACAAGTACACTTTTTTGAGTTCGAGTACCGTTCGGGAGATGGCCGGTCTAGGGGGCGATGTGAGTGATCTGGTTCCGCCCCATATCGTTGAAGCATTGAAGCGGAAATTTGGCTCCTCGGTCTGAGGTTTGGGGAGCGGGACGGAAGGGGGTGATCAACCATCGAGTTGGACGACTTGATCGATGAATTGGAAGACGCATTGGCTGAGGGCCGTCGGGTGCCGTTCAGCGGTCGTTTGATGGTTGACGAAGAACGCATTCTGGATATTATTGACCGTATGCGTGTATCCGTCCCGGAGGAACTCAAGCACGCCCGGCGCATAATTCAGGAGCGTGATCGCCTGCTGGCCGATGCTCAGGAGCGGGTCCAGCAAGTATTGCACGAACAGGGGCTCCTGACCGCAGTTGAGGAAGAGCGGCAACGTCTCCTCGATCATGCCGAGCAAGAGGCGATCCAGGTGCGCGCAGGTGCCGACGAGTATGCCCGGCAGGTGCTCGAAGAGCTTGATGAGCGCCTGGAGCAGTTGCTTACGAGTGTGCGTAATGGACTTTCGGCCCTGTCGTAAGCTTGACAGGTTATCAATTCTACGCTTATAATGCTGGCCTTGTAACCACATGTTGATTGGTTGCAAACTGTACATACACAATTTCCATGACTAACATTAAATTTAATGTTGCGCAGTTACTGCGCGAAGAGATCGGCGCACGGCGTGACTATGATTTCACTGAAGATCGGCTATCGCTTGATGATACGCTGGTTTTGCTCGATATTGCGGGTAGCGTTCGATTTACGCGCACGACAACGGGCGTGTTTGTCCACATTCGCGCGCAGGGTGTGGTCCAGTTAGTCTGTGTGCGTTCACTCGAAGAATTTGATCAACCCGTTCAGGTTGATGTCAACGAAGAAATGCATTCTGTAATCGATGTGATGACTGGTGCGCCAGTAGCAAAACCGGCTGAGGAAGATCCGTTTTTGCTCGATGAACTGCACATGGCCGATGTTGGCGAGATTATTCGAGAGTATACGTTGCTTGAACTGCCGCTGTATCCGGTGTGTGAAGCCTATCGTGATGCGCCGGTTCGCTATAGTGTCCAGTCGGAAGAGATCACTGAAGAAGTGGGCGAGGAGATAGATAAACGGTTGGAAGTGCTTAAGCAGTGGGCAGAGCGGCAAAATAATCAATCTGACTGATAATGTGAAAACATAAGGAGTTGTACTTAACTATGGGTGCATTACCAAAACATAAAGTTTCACGCCATCAACGGGGCAATCGCCGGCGGCATCAGCGCCTGGCGCCACCGACACTGGTGGTCTGCCCCAGTTGTGGAGCCTGGATGCGCGCACATCGCGTCTGCAAGACCTGTGGAACGTACAAAGGTCGCCAGGTTCTTCCGGCAAAGAATGAACGCTCCGGTTAGTTGAGTTGGGTGGTGCTGTCTGGCGAATAGAAGGGTTATTGGCAGGTTTATCCTCCTGCTTATAACCCTTCTCGCGTGATAAAGTGTTCCCAGGAGAGAGCATGGGACAGTATGCGGCGATCATTGGTTGGGGAATGGCTGTTCCTAAACGCATTGTCACCAATGAAGAACTGGCCTATATGATCGATACATCGGATGAATGGATCCGTACCCGAACCGGTATCGCTGAACGCCATGTGGTGGGGCCAGGGGAATATACATCAACGCTGGCTACTCAGGCTGGTCGCCATGCGATTGCGGCGGCGGGGATTGACCCCCAGGAAATTGATCTGGTTATTCTGGCAACCTGCACACCTGATCGCCCCTTTCCGGCAACAGCATGCCGGGTGCAGGGCAACCTGGGAATTAATCGCGCCGGTGCATTTGATCTGAATGCTGCCTGTAGCGGGTTTGTCTACGGGTTACATGTTGCGACCAGGATGATCCAGAGTGGTGCGCATCGGACGGTGTTGCTCGTCGGTGTGGACATTTTTACCCATCTGCTCAACTGGAAGGATCGCAATACCTGCGTGCTTTTTGGTGATGGTGCAGGGGCAGTGATTTTACAGGCCCACGCACAACCCCTGGGAATGCTTTCATCGGTGCTTGGCTCGTGGGGCGAAGGCGAAGATTTAATGGCGGCTGACGCCGGTGGTACCCGGTTGCCGTTGACCCCCGCGTTGATCGATCAGGAACGTCATCGTGTGTACATGCATGGCCGGGAAATTTATAAACATGCTGTGCGCGAAATGAGTGAATCATCACAGCAGGTCATCGCTGATGCCGGCCTGACCATTGATGATATTCGCCTGGTCATTCCGCACCAGGCCAATGCGCGCATTATTGAGGCAACAGCAAAACGTCTCGGTATATCATCTGAACGGGTATTCGTGAATTTGAACCGTTATGGTAATACGTCTGCTGCCTCCGTGCCTATCGCTCTGTGCGAGGCTGTTGCACAGGAACGGGTGCAGTATGGTGATCATATCCTGTTAACCGCGTTTGGTGGAGGGTTGACCTGGGCATCAGCCGTCGTGCGTTGGGGAAGATAGTTCGACTCTACGCATTGATCCGGCTGTGAGCAACGGGTTTCCTCTAAATCTTTCAACATGGTGGTGTGTAACAAGGTGTCAGATGTGAGGAGTACAACTACTGCATGGGTTTTCCCTGGGCAAGGCTCGCAGTTCGTCGGGATGGGCCGTGAGTTGTATGCGCACAGTTCCGTGGCGCGTGATGTGTTTGAGCAGGCGGATGCTGCACTTGGGCTAAACCTGACCCGCCTCTGTTTTGAAGGGCCCGAAGCCGAGCTTACTGCTACGGAGAACGCGCAACCGGCACTCTTGACGGTCAGTGTAGCTTTGACGCGCATGCTCAACACGCTTGCTGATAGTGAGTGTATAATGATGCATCCGGGTGTCGTTGCCGGGCATAGTCTGGGTGAATATGCTGCCCTCGTCGCTGGTGGCGCGCTCGACTTTCTGACGGCATTACGGCTGGTTCGACGGCGCGGAGAGTTGATGGCTGCGGCGCGGGAGGGTACAATGGCCGCTATTATGGGGCTTGATGAGGATATCCTCGACTATACCTGTCGTGAAGTGGCCGCTGCCGTCGCCAATAATACTGCCTCAATGGATAAGGCTGTTGTTATTGCCAACTATAATGCCCCCGGTCAGTTTGTTATCAGTGGTACCCCGTCAGCAGTGAAGCGCGTGTGTGCGCTGGCGAAGGAACGTGGCGCGCGGCGGGCGCTTCCACTCAAGGTGAGTGCTGCATTTCATTCGCCGATGATGGCAGATGCTGCGCGCGGGATGGCTGTAGCTATTGAAAATGCGGCCATACACGGTCTGCACATCCCGCTTGTTGGGAATGTGTCGGCTGAGACGCTGTTCTACGCCGACGATATCCGGCACGAACTGGTTGCTCAGATTGTTGAACCGGTTCGCTGGATTGCTTCAGTTGAGCAGATGGCAGCGCAGGGTTTTTCAACGTTTGTTGAAATCGGTCCTGGTAGTGTCTTAACGGGATTGATCAAGCGTATCTTGCCGGATGTGCAAACGCTGAATATCAGTAAGTTTGAGGATGTATACGCTGTTGCGCAGGGGTGAGAGTCAGGGGGCAAAGGTGTTTATTCAAAGGTAGTATCGCAGTCAGTTTAAAAGCGAAGCTAAAAAGCCCCAAGGAAATGATAATCGCATCATCTTCAAGTACATTACAGCCTACTCTAGCCTCTGCAGTATCCTGGTTTGCGGCTCTGCTAACAGACTTCTAAATCCACATCAGTTTTTACGTCATTAAACGAGTTTAATATCAGTGTTAACTCCAATATTCAGCTCGTGCCGACTCCTAGAGATCGTCTTCTGCCTGAATACCAGGTGGAATGCCTGGCATTAAACTTACCGTCCAGTCACGAATTTGCCGTCCATACCCAGGTTTGCTTGCTGGGGTTGAATTTACCGTCTCGCACCAGATATAGTGCCTGGATCTAAATTATTGTCCAGTTGCGGATTTGCCATTCCATACTAGCATGCAAATTTGAAGTCTGCGCCGGCTTTTGCATTCAGGCCGCGCTTCTTGCCGTGGCTCTCTATAAATTCCCACGGCTTGAGCTTTGCTGCAGATAATAAACCCTTCACGCTCACACGCATTCAGTCTCTCCTTCAGAGATCTGGCGCATGCTTGTTGGTCTCTCTGAACCGATACTCCTACCGGTCATTTCTTCCAACACACGGTGCTCCCAGAAAGCAATACACCTTCTTGTGTTTTTCCTATGCGGGATGCGCCGCTTGCGCTTGGGATTACCAGACTATTTGGGCTGTTAATGTGCTTGCCTGCTTTATCATTCTCTTGAGGCTATGAAAATATCGTAGCACTTCGTTTTCGGGAAATCAATATGTTTATCGTTATTTAACGATGATACAGGCAAACTGCACCGTTATAAGGGATAGAACCTGGTTCTGATGCGGTCGACCTGTGCCGGGTGTCTGGTGCTGATTGATGCAGTCTGCCGTATGCAATCAGGATGTTTCATCACTGTACTAATGAGTTGTAGTCTGGGGTAATCTGGTAGCGGATGCGGATGCGGCGGCGATACGCTCGGCCACGGCTTTACCGGAGAGCAGGACAAGCGGAATCCCACCGCCAGGATGGGTACCTCCACCCACAAAATAGAGTTGTTCAATGCCGCGTGCGCGTAGCGGCGGACGCATAAATGCGGCAAAGGGGTTATTTGATGCCAATCCATAGATTGCACCGCCCGCAGCATTGTAGCGTGCCTGCAAATCTGCCGGGGTCATGCTCTCTTCATAGACAATATGCTGCCGTAACTCGTGCAGTCCCATCCGCTCGAGTTTGCGCAGAATGGTCTCGCGGTAGGCATTAGCTTCCCGTTTCCAGCATACTCGGTCATTCAGCGCAGGCGCATTGACCAGTACGAAGAGATTCATGTGACCTGGTGGCGCATGCTGCGGATCGCTGACACAGGTTGCGCACACATAGACCGTTGGGTCAACAGCGGGAACACCTTTCTGAAAAATCGCGGCAAACTCGCGCTCGTAATCCTGGCTGAAGAAAATATTGTGATGAGTCAGTTGTTCATAGCAACGATTTACACCAAGCAGCAGAATAAAGCCACTGCATGATGGCTCGAGCCGGCGGAGACGCGCGGCGGTTCGCTCCTGTCCCGACAGCAGTGCATCGTAAGCGTAACGTGGATCAGCATTGACCACGACCGTATCTGCTGCAAAAGAACGTCCGTCATTGGTGCGAACACCGCGTGCGTATCCATGCTTCACGAGCACTTCACTAACCTCTGTTCCGGTGTGGATGTCAATTGCCAGTTCATCCGTCAGACGCAGCAGCGCACGCGCCAGTTCATACATTCCACCACGTATGTACCATCCGCCCTCGGCAAATTCAATATACGCAATAACATTGAAAGTCGCTGGTGAGAGATAGGGTGATGAGCCGTTATAGGTGGCGTAGCGGTTAAATACCTGCTGCAGATAGGGGCTGTGGAAAAAGCTACGAACTGCTGTATCAATATTGCGTAGCGCGTCAATATGCGTTCCATGACGGAGTAGCTCTGGGGTCAGCAGATCACGAATACCATCGAAGGGACGGAGCAAAAAGGCATCAGCGACGATGTTGTAAATATGTGCCGAGTGTGCCAGAAAACGAAAGAGTCCTTCGACATCGGTGGGGTTGAGGCGGGCTATTTCCTGGAGCAGTTGCGGCAGCCGTTGCCATGCATTGAACTGAGTGCCGTCGGGCCACCAGTAACGGCATGTTGGCTCAATCTGAACAAGATCGAGGTAAGCCCGCATGTCACGCCCGGCGGCGGCGAACAGATCCGCAAGAATCCATGGCATCGTAAAGAGCGAAGGGCCGGTGTCAAAGGTGTACCCGGCTGCTTCAACCAGGTTTAGCTTGCCTCCAACGCGTTCATTCTTCTCAAATAGCATTACCCGGCGTCCTTGCCGTGCCAGGCGTATGGCCGTTGCGAGACCTCCCAGCCCTGCACCAACAACAATGGCCGTTGGTGTTGCAGAGGAGTGTGTATCAGATTGAACAGTCACATGTAAACCGTCTAGCTACAACTGGTGAAACCAGAGAATAAAAATCTTGTGATGATGTATTCCCGCGTTTGTCGCTCCCTTGTTCGTGTGAGTTTGTGTGAGGACTACCCGCAGAAGAATGTACTGCCGGGACGTGCAGGTTAGTTGCTGAAGTGGTAAATCAACATACCATTCTCACCAACCTCAACGGAGATCAGGCCGCTGCGTGCCTGTGTTTCCAGGTATGTTTGCGCCTCGGCCAGAGATAAATCGGTGAGCATAGCAACTTCTGCTGTGGTAATCCGGTAGTCACGCGATATAACTGCCTGGAGGATTTTTGCTTCAATCGTCTCCTGTCGCCGGCGTTGGTGCGATTTTAGCCCGATGTACATGAGTGTACCACCTGTTATGGAGAACGGTAATCCCAGGAATATGGTACACATTGCCGTAGATAGTGTCATCTCCGTGCCGGGGTTGCTGGTGTCGATGACAAAAACTATTCCCAACAAGATGGAACATATACCCAGTAGCAGCAATACCATGCCGCCGGCCAGACCAAGCATAACAGTCCGGGAGCGATGCATTCCAGTAACTCCGACGCAGTAGGATGAAATCAGTGTAGTGATTAATATACCAGGGATTGTAGAAAGGCGCAACCCGGTGAGGCAGATGTTCAGGCAATAAGGAAGGGGCCGGTAATGTGCCGACCCCACCGAACAGAGTTGCGCGAACGCATTACCACTTCTTTGCTCCAGGCACCTGCGCGCCAAAGATATTCGGCGGCAGTTTGAACCCGTGCGACTCCAGGCGCGGCGTGAAGCGTGGGCGCACGCCGGTTGGCTTGAGGTTAGCCATAATCTTACCCTCAGCCGTCTTGCCTTTAATATCAAGCACAAAGATATCCTGAAGGACGACGACATCGCCTTCCATCCCCTGTACTTCGGTTATGTGTGATACCTTACGCTGACCGTCGTCCAGGCGGGTCTGCTGGACAATCAGATCGACGGCGGCGGCAATCTGCTCACGAATAACGCGAACCGGGAGATCCATACCCGCCATCATCGCCATGGTTTCCATACGGGCAATGGCGTCACGGGGCGTATTCGCGTGAAGTGTTGTCAGTGAACCGTCATGACCGGTATTCATTGCCTGGAGCATATCCAGCGTTTCGCCACCACGACACTCACCAATCACGACGCGCTCAGGCCGCATACGCAGCGAGTTGATAACCAGGTCACGAATGGCAACCCGGCCTGATCCATCGACTTCTGCCGGTTTAGCCTCCAGGCGAACGACATGATCCTGTGCGAGCTGAAGTTCGGCACTATCCTCGATAGTGACAATCCGCTCGTCCGAAGGAATAAAGTTGGAGAGCACATTGAGCAGAGTGGTCTTACCAGAGCCGGTACCACCCGAAACAACAACATTCAGGCGGCTGACCACACATGCCTCCAGGAACTCGGCCATCTCCGAGGTGATCGAACCAAACTTGACCAGGTCGCTGATCTGGAGTTTGTTTTTGCTGAACTTACGGATAGTGATCGTTGAGCCGTCGATGGCGCAGGGCGGGATAATCGCATTGACACGGCTACCGTCCGGCAAACGTGCGTCCACCATCGGCCATTTACGGTCCACACGTCGCCCAAGTGGACGAATAATGCGGTCAATCACTTTGAGCACATGCTCATCGTTGGCAAAGGTAACGGCGGATAGTTTCAGTTTGCCCTTTTGCTCAATATAAACCTTGTTCGGGCCATTGACCATAACCTCACTAACGCTATCGTCGTTGAGCAGTTGCTGAATGGGACCAAAGCCCAGTAACTCGTCACATACCATCGTGAAGAGATGTTTCACCTTATCATCCGGTAGATTGGCATTGGCCTGCCGATAAATCGCGGCAAAGCGTTCCTGGAGCAGACGCTCGGTTTCGGACGTCTGTTTGAGGACTGTTTGTGAGCCCAGCGAAGCCTGAATGCGGTCCACCACCCAGAGCGAGAGGTCCAGCATCTGCTTCATTTCCTCGTGGCCGGCCGAGGTTGCCATAGCAGATGAGGAGGTAGCCGGAGCCTCTACCCGGCTGCTCAGGCTGGGTTTGGCGGCCGCTGGGGGAGTATTGGCTGCGGCGGGTGGCGCTGGTTTATCAGCCTGGGGCGAGCTGCGCTGCTCGCTCGGTGGCGGGATGGTAGCGGCGGGTGTAGGTTCTGGGGCTGAAGGAGTGCTGCCGGCACCGGGCTGTGGTGGACCACCGAGACGTTTTAACAGCGACATCGTTTTCTCCTATGAATTGCAGTTAAGAAAGCTGCACGAAGTAAGCTTCGCAGGCGTGATCAATCAAATCCTGGGTCATTGCGGGATCAGTATTACGATATTTTGCCTCATCCAGAATCTGATCACAGAGATCACGCGGATGACAGGCGCGTAGATCTCTGCCGGACTTCATATAGTGTTCCTGAATGAGATAGCGTAGACCATCATCACTGTAGGGGATCTTCTTGGCCTTACAGACGAGTTTGAAGATCTCACGAAACTCGTTTGGTGACGGGTTCGGAACTTCTATTTTATGCCGAATACGCCGGAGGAATGCATCGTCTACCAGATCTTTGGGCGAGAGATTGGTTGAGAAGACGATGAGTACATCGAAAGGTACGGAAATCTTTTTCCCGGTCTGGAGGGCCAGATAGTCTACCTTTTTCTCTAGCGGCACGATCCAGCGATTCAGCAGATCTTGTGGCCGGCATTTCTGGCGACCAAAGTCGTCGATCAGAAAGAGCCCGCCATTGGCTTTGAGCTGAAATGGTGCTTCATACACCTTGGCAATAGGATCGAAAATAAGCTCAAGTTGCTCCAGGATGAGTTCACCACCAACGACCACCTGCGGCCGTTTGCAGACTATCCAGCGCGCATCCGGAAATCCGTTCGCGGGTTGTTCTTCGCCATACCCGCCCATGGTTTCCATAGGCGTGACATTGGGTTTGGCGATAATTTTGTGGTTCAGCGGATCATAGAGCTTAATAACTTGCCCATCTATTTCTATGGTGTAGGGCAAAATCACATAACCGCCAAGCATCGTGGCAATCCCGTCGGCGATGGTGGTTTTCCCGTTGCCCGGTGGCCCATAGAGAAAAAGTGAACGGGCAGAGTTTGCCGCAGGGCCTACCCGATCCAGCATACGCTCGCTAACAACCAGGTGGCTAAAAGCCTCGCGGATGGTAGTTCGGTCAATGACCATATCGCCAATGCTCTGTCGGTTAACCATGTTGATATATGCATCCAGGGGCACCGGAGCCGGACCGGCGTACTGTGAACGGTCCAGCACTTCGTGGACCTTGGCGCGACCTTTGTTGGCAATAACATACTGGAAAGACCGCTCGCTAAATCCGCCCTCTGCGCCAACAATATCAACATACTCCTCAAGTTTGAGGAATTCCAAAACTTTATCAATAACATTCAGGAAGGGTAGTTTAGTGACTTCCTCAAGTTTCTGCCCCGTAATGTTGCCATGGAAATAGACGATCTTCAGGATGAGATCGGTGAGAAAGCCCATATTCAGACCCGTCTCAGCGATAGAGTTGGGCTGGGGTGGGAGGTTGGCTGTGAGTTGCGGCGCGCTCTGTTCCTGCGTGGTTTCTGCCGGAGGAGGCGCACCGGCCGGTACAAAGGGTTGCAGCCGGAGACTCATACGTCCTCCTTCGACCCATTGTACACCTGGGCAGACCCGGAGGTAGGCGTGATAGCATCTGTAGGCGTTATTAACACGATATGATCGTAGGCGATAAGCAGAAAACTACTCTCAAACAACAACTGCTCGCCGCTCGGATCGTACACCTGAGCCTCTGTAACTGCCAGGAAGCGTTCACGATCGCTGTTCAACTCATCCTTCAGCCGCTGTTCCGGACGGGTGTAGACACTGCCGGTGATCAGATAGTCGTGCGTCCGAACGAGTGCCACGACGGGTTCCTTGCTAACACGGGGAGTAAAATATTTCCCTTTGTGTGTAACTTCTACCATGGATACCTCCCAGCCTGATGCGCATATGTATGCTGCGATCAAGAACAAATAGCCCAGGCAACATCGCGTTGCCTGGGCATGAGTATAGTGGTTTGGTATACAGATAGCAATAGTACAGCAGTGCCAACCGGCGCGTAGCTATCGAACTATACGCTTATAGGCACTCGTCCGGCTGTAAGATCCGGCAGCGTATCATTCTTCATTTGCGTCATCATCGTCGCTGATATCTTTCTCGATTGAGTCGAGGCGAATCTCCTCTTCTTCCTCTTCACCGCTGATATACTCGTTTCCGACCTCCGGCTCGTCGATAACTTCTTCCTCGTCAAGCAGGTCATCGGTCTCATACTCATAGGGCAGACTGGGAATGTATCCGCTGACCCCCTCGCTGCCGCTCAGTTTGCCGGGGAAGGAGATGCGGCCCCGCTGGTCGAGAGCCTGGTACGTTTCCCGAATGAGCAAACGTAACTGGCGAGGATCAGACTGGGCAATGGCCGCGATATAGCGATTGCCGCCACTAATCAGTTCGGCGAGGCGCTGACCCAGCTTTGGCGGAAGGCGACCAATGATATTGCCATCGGCATCAATAACCAGCACATTCCGCCCCTCGACGCGAAACTCCATCTTCTCGCCTGTGACCAGCGCATCCACGGCTGCACTACGCGGAACATCCACCAGCGTTGTCAGCGCAGTTCGGCCGGTTTCGGTGATGAAGAGCCGTAGATCAACTTGCTGACGCGCGGTTCTGGCCTGGGGGGAACTCTCAATGCCGCGAGCCAGGAGCGCATCGAGGCGGGCCAGATTCTTGCGTGCAATGGTGTTGGTCGGGTTGAGTCGCAGCGTCTGGTGGTAGTTATCATGGGCATCGCTATAGCGCCCCAGTTCCATGTAGGCCTTTGCCAGCCGGTTAAAGGTGTCGGCATCCTCACCGAGCGTCAGAATCTTCTGGTTAATCTCCAGTGCTTCACTCCAGCGGTTGTGTGCCGCAAACTCGATGGCCTGCTCTTGCAAACGGCGGCGCAACCGTTGTTTCTCATCATGTCGTGCCAACTCTTACTCCTTGGCAAGCCGTTGCCATCTCCATCAGTGTCGATTGTATGACGGCGACGGTTGTACTACATACACTCTCTTATCACTTACATGAGTTACGCGGTGGGCGTTCAAACCGGGTGTTTGACCAAGTGAAAGGCAGAATCGCCGGCGGCAGCATGGTACATTATGTTTCTTTTTGATGAGGATTTTGCACCTTGTGCAAAATCCTCATCAAAAAGAGGGTTTCTTCCGCCCTGCCGGAGGCGCATCGGGCCATTCATCCAGATGAACACCTCATTTGAAACCGACTGCGTAACTCTTGTCACTCAAAGTCATAATAAACCAGGTGCTTCAGTACTTGCGAGACGACCCTGAAGCGACCATGGGCCGGTATGGGTGATTTCTACCTGGACCAGTTGCCCGGTCCAGTCGTCAGGATGAGTAAAGAAAACCAGTTTGTTACCCCCGGTACGCCCACGCCACTTACCTCGGGCCTCGCCTTCGACCAGGACTTCGACGGTTCGTCCCTGGAATGCACGGTTAATCTCCGTTGCGATGCGCTCCTGCAGTTGCTCCAGTTCCTGCCGGCGGGCCTGTTTTTCCGCTTCAGGTACAGCCAGGCTCGGGTCGCCTTCCTGTTCGGCGGCCAGTGTGCCGGGCCGTGATGAGAATGCGGCGATATGCACTTTGTCGAAGCGGATTTCTTCGACCAGCGCCAGGGTTGCCTCGAAGTGGGCGCGCGTCTCACCGGGATGCCCTACGATAATATCAGTTGTCAGCGCTATATCAGGCATAGCCGTGCGGATCTTCTCCACCAGTTTGCGGTAACGTGCGACGGTATAGCCCCGACGCATCATTTTGAGGAGCGCATCATGCCCGGCCTGGACGGGCAGGTTAATCTCGTGCCGGCAACGCGGCAGGTCGGCGACCGTAGCAATGAGCCGGTCGGTCATCCATGCCGGATGGGATGTCAGGAAACGCAGCCGCGCCAGATTCGGCGTCGCGTGAACGGCGGTCAGCAGTTCGGCCAGATCGGGACGCCCGGGCAGGTCATGCCCCCACGAGTCCACAATCTGCCCCAGCAGCGTGATCTCCTTTGCACCCCGCGCCACGATACGCTCGACTTCTGCGACAATCTCTTCCAGCGGGCGACTCTGTTCGCGCCCACGGCGCAAGGGAATAACACAGTAGGAGCAGGTCATGTTACAGCCATACTGAATGGGCACATAGACCGATGTGGGGGGATTGGTCCAGTCGCGCACAGGTAGTGCCGGCTCATCCAGTTGATAGATCGGGTTGGGGGCCAGTGACACAACCTGATCGACTGCCGACGGTGAAACAAAATAGTCAACCATCGGCAGGCGCTCTTTAAAAATCGACACATTCTCTGGACCGACCATGCATCCCCAGAGCACGATGCGGGTGTCAGGATGCTGCCGCTTGATACGCTGCAGTTCGCCCAGCTTCCCAATGATGCGCTCCTCAGCACTGGCGCGGACACTGCAGGAGTTGAGCACGATAAAGCCGGCCTCATGCGGACGGGCTGCCGGGCTGTAACCAACGCCCTGCAAGGCGGCTTCAAGTCGTTCCGAGTCGGATACATTCATCTGACAGCCGACCGTCCAGACATAGTAGCGCCGGCTGCGTGGCGTGGCGTTCCGATCTTCCCGCCATGTGGGAAGCATGGCTGCATGTTTGTCAACAAATTGAACTTCGTTCATTATACTTACCTGACCTCGGATGTGACGGCATACTTACCAGACGATAATGGGCAAACTGTACTGTACGCTCTGTGCGGTTGCTTCGCGTAGAACAGTCAGGCAGCGGTAGGCGGCGGTACGGGTAGACACTTGCGCCTGCTTAAGCAGTTCTGCCAGGTCCGTCAGTTCTCGCTGGAGTCGCACCGATGAACCGAAGAAGATCTCATCCTGTTCCTCCTCCTCGGTTGTTACCGGGAAGATAACCGGTTCAGGGAAATCAGCCGGAAGGTAGTAACTATTTACGCCCTGGAGATTTACCAGGTGGGGAAAGCGTGTTGTTGCTATGCCATCCCACACATTCGTCACTGCCGGGTCAAGTTCATCATAGATCACCGGGCCATCCTCGAGCACTCCGGCGATGTCACTACCCTGCTCCAGGTGGGTTGCCAGACGGCTGAGTTGGTAGAGTGCGCCCATGGTTTCGATGCCACCCTCCCACACCTCAGTGCCGGGTTGGTTCAGCAGATCAACCTGAATGCCCTCCTGTCGCAACTGGTCTTGCCACTCAGCGACCGTTTCCTGCTCTTCTTCAAACGCAATACGATCTTCTTCCGGTTGTATACTAATGAGCGAACCGACAACCAGGTCCAGTTCAGTAGCCTGAGTTGGGTCTGTCATATCTCTATCTCCTCCATGGCGCTGATCAAATTCACTGGAGTAGTGTAGCGTAGCACAACGCTCCTGGCAATACTGAAGCAGGTAGCGGTTTGCGCGCCCGACGCTGACCACGCCCTTATTATTATCATGACTCATATACACGACTTACGCGGTCACGAACCTAGAAGGACATGTCGCCTCCGGCAGGGCGGAAC
The DNA here is from genome assembly GCA_034437035.1 of Chloroflexaceae bacterium. GTDB lineage: Bacteria > Chloroflexota > Chloroflexia > Chloroflexales > Chloroflexaceae > CAKZQX01. The sequence continues at coordinate 251 of DAOTUI010000042.1, read as the reverse complement.
TGGACATCCTTTTTCACAAAAATTTGGCTCACAGAGCCAATTTTTGTGAAAAAGATAAAAAACGTCCCATGCTGCCGCAGACGAATCGGGCTTCCATCTCATGAAACGTCCGGTTTGCCTGTCAACCGCGTAACTCGTGTCATATACACGAGTTACGCAGTCGGTTCCAAACCAGGTGTTCGCCGGGAAGAACGGCCCGATTTGCCTCCGGCAGGGCGGTATCGGACATCTTCTTGCTGAAAATTTTGCAC